>NZ_JAQJCJ010000033.1:0-37604 GCF_030182485.1 Rhizobium atlanticum | reverse complement strand
GCCAGTTGACCGAGTGGACGTTGACGGGGGCTGCGACCCACTTGCCGTCATAGACGGAGAACTTCTGAAGTGCGGCCGGCACCGACTTGTCCCAGCCTTCCTTCTTGGCCGTCTCCGTCAGGTCGCCCATGACGCCGGCCTGCGCGTAATCGAGCACGGTATAGCCCAGCATCTGCGAGGCCGTCGGATAAGTGCCGGCCGCCACCATCGCCTTCAGCGCCGTCATCGCCGCATCACCACCGCCGCCGGCAACCGGAACGTCCTTCCAGGCAAAACCTTCCTTCGACAGATCCTCCTTCAGGACGTTCAACGCGGCCGCCTCGCCGCCAGACGTCCACCAGTGCAGCATCTGCACTTCCTTGACGTCGGCAGCGCGGGCGGGCACGCCGGCGCCGGCCAGAGCCAATGCGATCACCGCAGTCGTTGTCAGAAACTTACGCATCAAAGAACCTCCCAGTTCAGTTTGGAGGATGCGGAACCATTCCCGCATCCGATCACCCGCCCTCCTCAGGCGTAGCTTCGCTGCCGGCCAAGCCGGCCTTAGCTTCGCGGCATCCACCAATTGGTGCGCTTGCCGATATGCATGTTCAGCGTCTTGGTCTCCGTGTAATCCTCGACCGCATGGCGGCCGAGCTCGCGGCCGAGGCCGCTCTGCTTGTAACCGCCGAAGGGAAGCTCTGAGGCGCCGTCCATGAAAGTGTTCATCCAGACCGTGCCCGCCCGCACCGACCGGCCGATCGTCAGGCAGGTGTCGAAATCGCGGCTCCAGACGCCAGCCGACAGGCCGTAGTCGATCGAATTTGCAATCCGGATCGCTTCGGCAGTCGTCTCGAACGTCAGAACCGACAGGACCGGGCCGAAGACTTCCTCGCGCGCCACCGCCATATCGGGTGTCACCGCTTCGAGGATCGTCGGCGACATGAACTGCCCCATGCCGAGATCGAGTGTCTCGCCGCCATGGGCGACGCGAGCGCCGCTGCCCCTCGCACCGGCGACATATCCCGAGATCTTTTCCAGATGCTGCGGCGTGATGATCGCGCCGACCTGCGTCGAGGGATCTAGGGGATCACCGACCCTCACTCCCTTCGACAGCTCGGCAATCCGCCTGACGATGTCGGAGGCGGTTGATTTATGGAGGATCAGCCGCGAGCCGGCGTTGCAGCACTCGCCGGCATTGAAATAGGCTCCGAACACAGCGGCATCGACGAAGGCATCGAGATCGGCGTCCGGGAATACGATCTGCGGGTTCTTGCCGCCGAGTTCCAACGAGACCTTCTTCAGCGTCTGCGCCGCATTCGACATCGTCAACTTGCCGACTCCGGTCGAGCCGGTGAAGGACACCATATCCACGTTGGGATGCGACGTCATGACCGAGCCGACCTCAGGTCCCGTACCGGTGACAATGTTGACGACGGCATCCGGAACACCTGCTTCCTGCAGGATTTCTCCGAGCACGAGCGTCGATCCCGATGTCAGTTCCGAGGGCTTGACGACGGTCGTGCAGCCCGCTGCCAGGGCGAAAGGCAGCTTCTGACCGACGATGAGGAACGGAAAATTCCAGGGCGTGATGATCGACACCACGCCGATCGCTTCGCGCAGCACGACGCCGAGCGTACCGTCGCCGAGCGTGTTATAGCTTTCCCCGTGAAGGTCGCGCGCAAGCGCCGCCGCGTAACGCCAGATGTCGATCGAACCGGCAATTTCACCCCGCACCTGGGTGATCGGTTTCCCCGCCTCGATCGCATCGAGAAACGCCAGTTCCTCTGCCCGCGCCGCGATCAGATCGGCAGCCTTGAGCAGGATGGCGGACCGTTCGGAAGCGGTCATCCGCGGCCACGGCCCGAGATCGAATGCTTTGCGTGCCGCAGCAATGGCGCGCTCGGCATCCGTCTTGCTGCCTGTGGGGAAGCGGCTGACCACGACCCCGTGGCTCGGCGCGATACGCTCGATGGGATCGGCGCTGCCGGCCTCCCATCTGCCGTCGATCAGCATCTGGAAATCGCGCGCTTTGTGATCGCTCAGCGCGGTGGGGTTGACCAGGACCGTCATTACCATTCTCCCTTGAACGTTGCCGGGCGCTTCTCGCTGAATGATGCGACGCCCTCCTTCAGATCGCCGGTCTTGGCGGCGAGGATCGAGCCCAGGGCTTCCACCGCGGTTCCATTGTCTTCGCCGTTCGCCGATGCGATCATCAACTTGGCGATCTCGATGGCCGCCGGCCCCCTTGCGGCGATCCGCTCAGCATAGTCCCTGGCGGCGGCCAGTGCGTTTCCGATTGGAACTACCGCATCGACGATCCCGAGCAGGCGCGCCTCCTCGGCGGTAAAAATCTCGCCGCCGAGCGCCATGCGCCGGACGGCCTGCGCGCCGAAGCGGCGCACGAGTCGCTGGGTCCCGGACCAGCCCGGCACCATTCCAAGGCCGGTCTCCGGCAGGCCGATCTTGATGTGTTGCTCGGCGAGGCGAATGTCGGCGACACCTGCAAGCTCAAGCCCGCCTCCGAGGGCATGGCCGTTCAGGGCCGCGATCAGCGGCACCCTGAGCGTCGCCAGTCTTTCGAAGATACGGTGGCCGTGGCGAACCCAGGAATGACCGAATTCCTGCGGTAGCATTCCGCCCCAGGCCTTGATATCGCCGCCGGCGGAAAAGCCTTTTCCTTCGCCGGTGAGAATGGCCGCGCGCACATTGGCGTTTGCCTCAACCGCATCGGCGGCCTCCGCCAAAGCTTTCAGCATGTCGAGATCGAGCGCGTTCAGCTTCTCCGGACGAGAAATCGTCAAGGTCGCAACATGTCCGTCGATGTCTATTCTGACGGTTCCGCTAGCCATGGAAGCTGCCCTCCAGCGTCCGTGCCCTTTTGGCGGGAAGCGACAGGCCGATCGCTGCCTCCGCGAAGAGCGCGGCGTCCATCGCCCTCAGATCAGGCGCGACGATCAGCGGGAACTCGGACTGGTCGAGGATATGAGCCTGCAGATCGACCCCAGGAGCGATCTCGGTCAACACGATGCCGTCGGGCGTCAGCTTCATCACACACCGCTCGGTGACATAGGTGATGTCCTGCCGCTGCTCGATCGCCCGCCTGCCGCTGAAGGTGACGTGTTCGACCTCGTTCACCAGCTTCTTCAGCTTGCCTTCCCTCTCGATGAGCAGAGTTCCATCGGCGATCGAAAGCTTCGCACCGGCGTTGAACATGCCGGAGAAGACGATCTTCTTCGCCCGCGCCGTGATGTCGACGAAGCCTCCGGCACCCGCCGTCACATGCGGCCGGAAGGAGAGCTTGGAGACATTGACCGAACCGTCCCTGCCGATCTCGAGGAAGGAGAGCAGCGATGCATCGAAGCCTGCCCCTTGGAAATAGGTGAACTGATAGGGAGACGGCATATAGGCATCGGCGTTGGAGGCGCAGCCGAAGGCAAAGTCGAGCAGCGGCACGCCGCCGACCGCGCCCTGTTCGATGACCCAGGTGACCGCGCCGTGGAGCCCCTCCTCCAGCAGAATGCGCGGCACATTGGCCGAGATGCCGAAGCCAAGATTGACGCAGCTTCCCGCTTGAAGTTCCTGCGCGACGCGACGCGCAATGACTTTCTGAACATTGAACTCCGGAACGCTGAAGCTATCGAGCGGGCGGAAGATCTCTCCCGAAATAGCGGGATCATAACCGGTCTGCGTCGTCTGCTTCTGATCGGGGTCGACGATGACATAATCGACCAGCATTCCCGGCACACGGACCTCATGCGGTTTCAGCGAGCCTTCCTTGGTGATCCGCTTAACCTGCGCGATGACGATCCCGCCATTATTGCGGGCGGCAAGGGCCTGATCGAGACCGCCGAGATAGGCGCCTTCATGTTCATATGTGAGGTTGCCGCGTTCGTCGGCCGTCGTAGCGCGAATGATGGCGACCTGAGGAACGATCGAGGGAAAGAACAGCCAATCGTCGCCCTCGAAGCTGACGCGCTTGACCACCGGATCGTTCGAAGCCAGTTCGTTCATCGCGCATCCCTGCCGCAGCGGATCGACGAAGGTGTCGATGCCGACCTTGGTCAAGACGCCCGGCCGCTTGGCGGCGGCCTCGCGGTGAATGTCGAAGAGAATGCCGGAGGGAATGTTATAGGCCGGAATCTCATTGTTGGTGATCATCTGCCAGATCAGCGGCGGTTCGGCCATCGACGGGCCGGAGGGATAAGAGCCGCCGATGACGCATTTGAGCAGTCCCTTCTTGGCGATATAGTCGACGCCCTTGATGCCACTCATATCCCCGGCGGCAATCGGGTGAAGGGTTGTAATGTGACGGGGATGGCCGGTCGCATCAAAACGCTCGCCGATCGCCTTCAGCATCAGGTCGGGGCAGCCGAGACCGCTCGACGACGACACTGTGACAACGGCGCCGTCCGGGATCAGTGCCGCCGCTTCGGCTGGTGTCAAATGCTTCTTCATGTGCGTCACTTCGAACCCCGTTTCAATTTGCCGCTCCGCCGGCCCTCGCCTGCGAGGCTGTGCCGGCGCCGCAACTTTCGCGGACGACGAGCCGAACGGCTGTCGTCACCGTCTCCGCTTCGGCCTTGCCGGCATTGATCTGCTTGAGGAGCATCTGCGCGCCGCGGCGGCCGATGCCTTGTGGATCGACCGAGACCGTCGTCAGCGCCGGAACCGCCGCCTGAGCCTCGATGACGTCGTCGAAACCGACGACGGCAAAGTCGGCGCCCGGCTCCAGACGGCGCGCACGTAATCCGTCGCAGACTCCGAAGGCGACTGCATCGTTGAAGCAGACGGCTGCAGTGGGCCTATCGCCATAAGCAATCGCTTTTCCGATCGCTTCGACGCCGCCCGCTCGCGACGGGGCGGACGAGATCACGAGTGCCTCGTCGTAGCCGAGTCCGGCCGCTTCCATTCCGCTGCGGTAACCGGCAAGGCGATCGTCGAAGACAGCGGTATCGGGAAAACCGCCGAGAAAAGCGATACGCTTATGACCGAGACCCACCAGATGCTGAACGGCTGACATCATGCCGGACCGGTTGTCGGAGACTATGGACGACACCTTAGCGCCCGGCAGGTTTCGAACGACCACCACGACGGGAATCCCTGCCGCGACCAGTGGCTTGAAGTCGGCGGCATCGGTGGCGCGCGCCGGCGAGACGATCAGGCCCGAAATGCCATGTTCGCGCATAGATGCGACAACTTCGCGCTGCCTGTCGATGCTCTCACCGGTATTCGACAGGAATTGCACGAAACCGGCCGACTGAACGACCATATCGACACCCACCGCCAGCTCGGCAAAGAAGCTGTTCGTCAGGTCGTTCACGACCACGCCGATGATCCTCGATTTTGCACCCGCCTGCCGTAGATTGGCCGCGCCGCGATTGTAGACATAGCCAAGCTCCCGCATCACGGCATTGACCTTTGCGCGCGTTCCCTCGTTGACGAGGGAGGAGCCCTGCAACACCAGCGACACCGTCGACTTGGAGACGCCAGCGGCCTTCGCAATGTCGATCACGGTCACCCGGTTTTTTGTCACTTCGCCCTCCCGACGCCACCGTCGTCTAATGCATATTTATTTGGAACGTTCCAAATATGTCAAGAGGTATTTCCGTTAAAGCGGCGTCGTGTGGACATTACTCCGTCGTCCTGACACCGCAGGGCGAAATTCTTTTTTGGAACGATTTAATTCGAGGCATGGACTGCCCTCAAGGAACTCCTGTCCAGAGGCATTAGCGAAACTTTATCGTTTGTGGCCAATGCTGGGGATCGGGAACGTGCCAGATCCAAAGCGGGGCCGGAGATGCCGCATTCATTTGAAGCCATGCTGGAGAACCTGCCGCAGGGCATTGTTCTCCTTGACTCTGCCAATATGCTGACGGCTTTCAATGCCCGCGCGCTTGATATTCTGGGCCTTCCCAATGGCGCTCTGCGCAGAGGAATGAACATCGACAGCTTGCCCGGCACCGCTGACTGCCAGGCAGCCGCTTGTTCAGGGTTGACGATCGGCGGACCGCACACCTCGCAGTTTGCACTGTCTGACGGACGGATGATCTCACTGACCTGCGCTCCCTCGAGAGAGGGAAGCTGGATCCTAAGCTATGAAGACATCTCGACGCATATCCGCGTAAAAGACAATCTGACGGAACAGCATCACCGGTTCGATGCAGCCCTCAGCAATATGCCGCATGGGCTCTGCATGTTCGATTCGACGAAGAAGCTGATATTGTCCAATGCGTCCTATGCGCGGATGTACGATCTTCCGGACTTTCTGACGCAGCCCGGAACGCCGCTGGTGGACATTCTCGCCTATCGATGTCGGCAGGGAAATGGTCCGGCCGATACCGCCACCTATTTTGACGTCGTCTTCGAAGCGACGGCACTCGGTGCGCCGGCGAGCCAGAACATCGCGCTTACCGACGGGCGCATCATCAAAATCACCCACAATCCGATGCAGAACGGCGGATATGTGGCGACCCACGAGGACGTCACCAAGACCGTGCGGCTGGCGGAAGAACTGCGCCGCCATCATGATCAACTCGAAATTACGGTGCAAAGCCGAACGGCAGAGGTCGAACGGCAGGCGCGCGAACTTGAGCGGATGCTCGCCCAGGAGCGGAGCATCAACGAATTGCAGCGGCAGTTCGTGGCGATGGCATCACATGAATTCCGCACCCCGCTTGCAATCATCGATGCTGCCGCGCAGCGGCTGCTCCGGAAAGGCGGCACGGTCGAGGCCGAATTTCTCAACGACAAGGTCGAACAGATCCGTGCATCAGTGAACCGGATCGTCGATCTCATCGAGAGCATCCTGGCGGCCGGACGCCTCGATACCGGCAAGATCGATATCAGTTATGACGCCTGCGCCGTGGGAACGTTGATCAGAACATGCTGCGAGCGGCAGTCGGCGATCTCGAAGACGCATGGTTTCGTGCTTGACATAGACGGGTTGCCGGAATTCATCGATGCCGATCCCCGCAGCTTAAGCCAGGTCTTTACCAATCTGCTGTCGAATGCGGTGAAATACGCGCCAGGAACCTCCGAAATTCGTGTCACGGCATGGGAGGAGACGGGCAATATCAAGGTTTCGGTCAGCGACGATGGCGTGGGGATCGATGCTGAAGACGTGCCCCGGTTGTTTCAGCGCTATTTCCGCGCGCGGACGTCGACCGGGATTGCCGGAACCGGTATCGGCCTCAATCTTGTGAAGCAGATCATCGAACTGCATCAAGGCTCGATAGAGGTGCGGAGTGCAAGAGGGTGCGGGTCCACCTTCACCGTCACTCTTCCAATCAAGAGAGCCGCTGACGTACTGGCGAGCAACGATGTTGCCTGATCATTCAGCCTATGGCCGATGGCTCGTTCCCGAACTGCCGGAGCGGGATTGCTGTCCGGCATATCTACCCTATCCTTCTCGCAATAGAGGAGGATCATGCCATAGCTTTCATTCACACCCCGGATGCATCCGCCAGCGAGAAGACGACGTCGATGTACGCGTCGGCCGAGGCGAATTATGGTTATCTGCCGAACATGTATCGTG
Organism: Rhizobium atlanticum; assembly: GCF_030182485.1. Taxonomy (NCBI): domain Bacteria; kingdom Pseudomonadati; phylum Pseudomonadota; class Alphaproteobacteria; order Hyphomicrobiales; family Rhizobiaceae; genus Rhizobium; species Rhizobium atlanticum. The sequence continues at coordinate 30,091 of NZ_JAQJCJ010000033.1, read as the reverse complement.
CCTTCGGCCACCGGCCGGAGGTAATGGAGAGCTGGGCCGGGCTGCTTTCGAGCATTCGCGGCCATATGAGCCTCAGGCGCTACGAACTGGTAACGCTGGCGGCGGCCAAAGAACTCAAATCCTCCTATTGCATGCTGGCGCACGGCTCGGTCCTGCTGCGCGAGGGATTTACCAGCGACGGGCTGACGGCGGTTGTCAACGAGACCGAAAAGGCGCCGATCGATGCCGGCGAACGCGCGATTATGACCTTTGCAGCCAAGGTGGCGCGTGATGCGACATCGGTCACGCAGCAGGATATAGACGGATTGAAGAAACACGGGCTGAGTGACGCCGAAATCTTCGACGTCACGGCCGCCACAGCGGCCCGCTGTTTCTTTTCGAAAATGCTGGATGCGCTCGGCGCTGCGCCCGATCACGCCTATATCGAGCGGCTGGAGCCGAATGTGCGAAAGGCGCTCAGTGTCGGCCGGGAAGTCGAGCGGCCTCTGGCGCCCACACCCTCGGGCGGCACATCGCATTGATGCAGTGTCGGCTGACGCCGGCGGCTGTGGCCCCTATTCTTCCGGTTTGTCGGCAAAATGCCGGATCGCAAACTCGGCAATAGTCTGGCTCGAGCGATCGGCATCGTCGAGCATGGCGGGAAATAGCTGCCACTGATGCGGCATGCCCGGCCAGACCTCGGTGGTCACATCCACGCCCTCCTCGCGCGCTTTGTCGGCGAGGCGCAGCGTGTCGTCAAGCAGGGCTTCGCCGGAACCGACCTGCAGCAATAGCGGCGGGAATCCCGTCATGTCGGCATAAAGCGGTGAGGCCTGGGGATCGGTGGCAGGCCGGCTGCCAAGATAGGTCTTACGCAAAGTCTCGAGCCACGCCTTATCGACCAGCGGGTCGCTGCCGGCATTTGCCGTCATCGTTCCGCCCGTCGCGGCGAGATCGGTGATCGGGCTCAGCGCAATCACAGCCGCCGGCAGGGGTTTTGCTGCCTGCTTCTGCCGCAGCACCGCCTCGAGCGCGATATTGCCACCGGCGCCGTCTCCCGCCACGACGACATTCTCGTTGCGATAGCCGTTATCGAGAAGCCAACGGTAGGCCGTCAGCGCGTCGTTGATCTGGGCGGGATAGGTATATTCCGGCATCAGCCGATAATTGATCAGAAGCACGTCGCTGGATGCGGCCTTGGCGAGCGAAGCGGCGAAGAGGCTATGCGTGCGGATTGAGCCGCCGGAAAAGCCGCCGCCGTGAATGTAGAGAATGGCCCTCTTGCCGATCGGGTGATGAAGCCGGGCGGGCCACATCAGCTCGCCATCCACGCCGTCGGCATCGACCTGCCTAACCTGGATGCGCGTCGGCCCGGGCATTGTTTCCATCAGCCTGGCGAAAGCAGCCCTGCGCTCTTGCAGACTGTCGGCGCCGGCAAAATGCTCCTTCCAGAGGCCGAGCAGTTTTTCGACCTGCGCATGCGAGGACTGGCTTTGCGGCCCGATTTCCTGTCCCAGCGCCAGTGGAGACGATAGAATCAGCACGACCAGGGCGGGAAACAGATATCTGGGCCGCTTCGGCCCTCCTCGATCAGCATTCGACAAAATCCGCCCCTTCATCAATCTCTCCCGATGATGCTGCCGATGGCCATATCTTTGGCCGCTTTGCCCAGCGGAGTCAAAAGGGTGACGATCGCAACCTTCCGCTTTTTCAAGTCTCCAACGGAGACCGGAAAAAATCGACAATCCCCGCCAGCGCGGCTTGCCATCTGGCAGGCTTCCATCGGAAATAGGCTCCCGCCCTGCCCTCAACTTCCGTGCTTCGGCTCGCTTAGGAATGAAGGATACCGATGACCACCATTTACCTTGCCGGCCCGGAAGTCTTTCTCCCCGATGCACTGCCCATCATGGCCGAGAAACGCCGATTGGCGCGTCAGTTCGGCTTCGAACCGACGGGGCCTGGCAGTGACGAAAACCAGACGCCGATAAAGCGGACGGCTGCGGAGATCTACGCCCGCAATGACGTCGCCATGCGCCGGGCCGAAATCTGCCTCGCCAACATCACTCCGTTTCGGGGCGTCAGCGCCGACCCGGGCACGGTCTACGAGATCGGCTTCATGATTGCTCTCGGGAAATCGGTCTTCGCCTATACCAACCACCCCGACGACTATGGGCTGCGCGTCCGCTCGATCTGGTATGCGGAAATGGAGATCGACGAGACGAGCGGACGCCCGCGCGGGCCTGACGGCATCGCGATTGAAAATCACGGCATGGCCGACAACCTGATGATCGACGGAGGCGTCGAGGCGACGGGAGGCAGGGTATTCCGTGCGACAACTCTGCCGGCGGATCCTGCCCGCGACCCGGCGGTTTATTTTGAGGCGCTTCAGACGATCGCTGGCATGCGCGGATAGGAATTGAAGCTCTTTACTCCGCCCTAATCGCGTCGATCACCGCCCTAAAGCCCGCAGACATGTGTCGGCGGCTGGGATAATAGAGATAGAGCGGTTCCTCCGGCTGACACCAATCATCGAGCACCTGGACGAGCTCTCCGTCGGCAATGGCCTTTGCGACGCGAGGCTCCCAAATATAGGCAAGGCCGACGCCGCCGAGCGCTGCCTGCATCATCAGTTCGTGATCGTCGAGCGAAAGCGGTCCGGTCGGCTGAAAACTTATCGTCTGGCCGTCCTTCTCGAATTCCCAGGCATAGCGTGCACCGGAGGGAAACATGTTCTGGATGCAGAGGTGGCGCTTGAGCTCGTAAGGCGTTTGCGGCTTCGGACGCCTTGCGAAGTAGGCCGGTGAACCGACAACGACCAGGCGGATGCGCGGCTTGATGCGCAGGGCGATCATGCCTTCCGTGACGCGCTCGCCGAAACGGATGCCGGCATCAAAACCTTCCTCGACGATGTCGACCAGCCGATCGGTCGCGTTGATTTCCAGCTGCAAATTGGGATTACGCTCAATCAGAGGGGCGATGACACGGCCGATGACGAAGGAACCGATGGAATTCGGCACGTTGATCCTCACCCTGCCGAATGGCGTGTCGCGGTAGCGGTTCAGCGCATCGAGTGCAGTCGCCATCTCCCCGAACGCCGGGGCGAGATGTGAGACCAGGAGTTCGCCGGCTTCCGTCAGCGAAACGCTGCGGGTTGTGCGGTTGAGCAGGCGGATGCCCACTCTGTCTTCCAGATTAAGCACGGCATGGCTAACGGCAGAGGCTGTGACGCCCCGCTCATCCCCTGCCTTGCGGAAGCTCTTGTGCCGCGCCACGGCCGCGAAGGCGGCCAGTTCGGAAAGTTCCGTCGCACGCATTGCTGAATTCCACTCATCATAGAATCAATAATAACAAATCTTCTACAGCATCGGAATTTCGGTCAAATTCAGTCCGTCAGCATAAAGATGCGACACCAAACAAAGGAATTCGTCATGAAAGTCTGGTTTATTACTGGTGCATCCCGCGGTTTCGGCGCGCTGATGACCAAGGAAGCACTTGCAGCGGGCGATGCCGTCATCGCCACCGCCCGCAACGCCAAGACCATTATCGAGCAGTTCGGGGATCATCCGAACCTGCTGGCCGTCGCCCTCGACGTCACCAACGAGACGCAAGCGAAGGAGGCTGCAGCCGCCGGCATCGCCCGCTTCAGCCGCATCGACGTGCTAGCCAACAATGCCGGCTACGGCCTACTCGGCGCCGTCGAGGAAGCCACAGCCGAAGAGATCGAAAAGATCTATGCCACCAATGTCTTCGGTCTCCTGAAGGTGACACGCGCCGTGCTGCCCTATATGCGCCGCCAGCGTGCCGGCCATATCCTGAACTTCTCCTCGATCGGCGGCTATTTCGGCTATCCCGGCTGGGGCGTCTACGGCTCGACCAAATTCGCCGTCGAGGGATTGTCGGAATCCATGGCCGCCGAACTCGAACCTCTCGGCATCAAGGTGACGATCGTCGAGCCCGGCTTCTTCCGCACGGACTTCCTCGCCGACAGCTCGCTGGCAATAAGCCCCGCCTCGATCGCCGATTACGAAGGCACGCCGGCCGGAAACATGCGTAGTTTCGCCGCCGAGGCCAATCACGCCCAGCCTGGCAACCCCGCCAAGCTCGCTGCCGGCATCATGACGATGGTCAACTCCGCCAACCCGCCGCTGCGCATGCCATTCGGCAGCGATACGGTCGCCATGATCGAGGCGCAGCATGCGAGTGTCGAAAAGGAACTGGCCGCCTGGCGCGAGCTTGCCGTCTCCACGGATTTTGCAAGCCACGCAACCCCTGGGGACTGAGCAGCCAAGACCAATCCCGCCGCATTTGGATTTGGGCATGCGGCGGCAGCGCCTTGGAATTGATGCAAAGAAGGTCTTGCGGCAAATTGGCATTCGCCTCTCGCTGAGGATGGCCTAGATGTAAGTCAGACCGTGACCCGTGAAGAGGCAACGCATGTCCATCAAGACCATCTGTATTTATGGCGCCGGCGCCCTTGGCGGCGCTATCGCCGCCAAGCTCGCAGGCAAGGAAGATAACGACATCGACGTCTCCGTCGTCGCGCGTGGAGCGCATCTCGATACGATCCGCAGCCACGGTCTCAGCCTGCGCGGGGCCGATGCGGAAACCCCGCTCAAGGTGCGCGTGACGGCAACCGACGATCCGAAGACATTGCCGCGACAGGATCTCGTCATCACCGGCCTGAAGGGACATCAGCTGCCGCCTGCCGCCGAGGGGATCGCCGGTCTGCTCAAGCAAGGCACCCGCGTCGTTATGATCCTCAACGGCATTCCGTGGTGGTATTTTCATCGCGATACCAGGAGCGGATATGCGGAGCTGCAATTCCACGAGCTCGATCCCGGCGGCAGGCTCTGGCGGCTGATCGGCCCCGACCGCGTGATTGGCTGCATCGCTTATCAAGGTGCGGAAGTTGCCAGCCCGGGCGAGATCCGGCTTTCTCACAACGGCCGCTTCGTGCTTGGCGAGCCCTCCGGCGAAATGTCTGCCGATCTTTCGGCCATAGCAGCGGTGCTGACCGGCGCCGGCCTCAGCATTACGACCACGGCGGACATCCGCAGCGAAATCTGGAGCAAGTTGATGGGCAATGCCGCCTTCAACCCGATCAGCGCTCTGACGCGGGCGCTGATGACCGACATTATGGCGGATCCGTCGCTCATGGATCTGATCAGCAAGGTCATGAAGGAAGTGCGCGCCGTCGGCGACGCGGTCGGTGCGCATTTCGCCATGTCAGTCGAGCAGCGGCTGGAGCAATCGCGCCACATCGGCGGGGTTCGAACCTCGATGTTGCAAGACTTGATCGGCGGCAAGGCGCTCGAAATTACCCCGCTTGTGGGCATGCTGGTGGCGCTTGGGCGCCTGATCGCCGTGCCGACCCCGGTATCGGAGACGATCCTGGCGCTGGTAACGCAGCTGGATCGGGAAAACCGGCGCGGCAACTGACAACGAGGAGAGCGGCGGCCATTCAATCATCCCTTTCCCGACACGGCGCCGATTTCCAACTTTTCGTTAACCGGCATGCTGGTAAAATCTCGCCAAGTTATCAGACGCCGCGAGACCGATGCAGAAACCGAATTTCCGCTTCACCCATTACGATCTCAAGGAACAGCGAGCCGGAACGATCGTCGAGGTGTCGCTGAATGCGGTGAACAATGTTCGTCTGATGACGGCGCCGAACTTCCAGCGTTTCACCGAGGTTCTCGATTTCAAATATATCGGCGGCGTGGCGCGCAAGTCGCCTGTCAAGCTCGCCGTTCCGGAAAGCGGCCACTGGCATATCGTCGTAGATATGGAAGGCCATCACGGGCTCGCGGAATCCGCCGTCAAGGTGATCGCCGCGCCTGTCAATCAGAAGACACCACGCCCCTCCTGAGCTTTGCAGCACCGGCATCTTTTCTGACGCGCCAGGACAGGCACGGACGTGTTTTGTCGACAAACCCTGATCACGAGACGGCCAATCGTACTGATCTTGATCACGATCAATGAATCATCCCGAGTCGTCGTTCACAATTCTCAGTCGCGGGCTTCCACCACGCCGCCAGCTGCAGTCGGCTCCCATTCATGCTCGGATCGCGGAGAGAGGAACAGCAGACGAAGATCTCATCACCTGGGGCAGCCCATGACTTCGAACCCGATTGGTCGTGTTACCGATATCATCGATCCCGGCGATGCACTCGGTGAAGTCCTTTTCGGACTGATCATGGCGCTGACTTTGACGGTCGGCTCGAGACTTGTTTTTGAAGAAGAGGGGTTGGATGCTCAGGAGTTGATCGTCGCAACAGTCGGATGCAACGTCGCCTGGGGGATCATTGACGCCGTTTTGTTCGTTCTGGGGACGACGTTTTACAAGAGCAGGCGGCTGCGCCTTTTTCGGCAAATCAAAGCCGCCGGAAGCGAGACCGCGGCGCTCAACATGCTCGCGAAAGAATTCCCGATCGAAGAAGCACCGTTTTTTGCAAAGGCTGCCGATGCGGACCCGCTTTATAGATCACTGCTGACGCTCGCACGCAGGGCCGATCCTGTGAGGGCGTCCCTCTCGAAAAATGATCTCCTTGCCGCCCTCGCGGTCGTTTTTCTCGTCTCGGTCACGTCCATACCGGCCGTGACCCCTTTGTTTCTCATCGACAGCGCCCACCTCGCTCTGAGAGTCAGCAACCTGTTTCTCATCATGCTGCTGTTCGTGACGGGTTATGCGTGGGCGAAATTTTCGGGAGGCAGGCCCGTTTATGCGGGGATGACGATGACTTGCCTCGGATTGCTTCTGGTCGCCATAGCGGTCGCTCTTGGCGGTTAACCCCGCCCACGCGTCAGCGCGGATTGCGCTCTTTGCGCAGCTTCGCCCACCATTCCAGCCGCTTACGGATATCCCGCTCGAAGCCGCGCTCCGGCGGATCGTAGAAGGTCTGGCGGCCCATTTTCTCCGGGAAATAATCCTGGCCGGAAAAGGCGTCCGGCTCGTCATGGTCGTAGCGATAACCTTCACCATAGCCCTCGCCTTTCATCAATTTGGTCGGCGCATTGAGGATATGTTTGGGCGGCAACAGCGAGCCGTTCTGCTTCGCGGCCTGGCTTGCCGCCTTGAAGGCGGTATAGACGGCATTCGATTTCGGAGCGGTGGCGAGATAAACGCAGGCTTGGGCAAGCGCCAGCTCCCCCTCCGGCGACCCCAGGTAGTCATAAGCATCCTTGGCGGCGTTGCAGATCACCAGCGCCTGCGGATCGGCAAGCCCGATATCCTCCACCGCCATGCGCACCAGACGCCGGCCAAGATAGAGCGGATCCTCGCCGGCATCGAACATGCGGGCGAGATAATAGAGCGCAGCATCCGGATCCGAGCCGCGCACCGATTTATGCAATGCCGAAATCAGATTGTAGTGGCCGTCCTGCGCCTTGTCGTAGACAGGGGCGCGGCGCTGGACGATATGCGTCAACGCTTCGGTGTCGAAACTCTCCCCCTCGCGCGCCGCCCGCCAGACCTCTTCGGCAAGCGTCAGAACCGCGCGGCCGTCGCCATCGGCCATGCGGATCAGGCTGGCGCGCGCCTCCTCGGTCAGGGGCAGCGGCCTCTGCTCGATCGCCTCGGCGCGCGTCAGCAATTCCTCCAGGCTCTCCTCGTCATGTGACTTGAAGGTGAGGACGCGGGCGCGCGACAACAGAGCGGCGTTGAGCTCGAAGGAGGGATTTTCGGTGGTGGCGCCGACGAGGACGACGGTGCCGTCCTCCATGACCGGCAGGAAACTGTCCTGCTGGGCGCGGTTGAAACGATGAATCTCATCGACGAACAGCAGCGTCTGGCGGCCGTCCATGCGGCGCATGCGAGCCGCCTCGAACACTTTCTTCAGATCGGCGACGCCGGAAAAGATCGCGGAAATCTGCTCGAAGGCCAGCCCCGCCTCACCGGAAAGCAGCCGCGCCACCGTCGTTTTGCCGGTGCCTGGCGGACCCCAGAAGATCATCGATCCAAGCGAACCGCTTTCGATCATCCTCTTCAGCACGCCGTCCTCACCGGTCAGATGTTCCTGACCGGTGACATCGGCAAGCGTCTTCGGCCGCAACCGGTCGGCAAGCGGCCGCCTGGCGGCAACCTCCTCCGGAATACGCGGCGCGAAGAGATCATTGCTCATCGAAAGAACTGCCTGATACGCTGGCCATCGCGCTCGATCTCGACCCGCCAGAGACCCGGATCGTTGCTGGCTATCTCGGCCAGTTCTTTGGTCGATTTTACTTCCGTTCCGTTGATCGAAACGATGATATCCTTGGGCTCAAAACCCAGGCGGGCTGCCGGGGAATCTTCCTTGACATCGGCAACGACGACACCCGCCGATTCCGAGGGCATGCGCAATTCATCTGCGACGCGCGGCGACAGGTTTTCGACGACGGCGCCGGTAAAGGGAGTGCGCCCGCCGATGACGCGCTGGTCGCGCGGCGAGGTCTCCGGCGCGCGGTCGAGCGCCAGCGACAACTGCTCCTCGTGACCGTTGTCAATGACGGTCAGATTGACCGTTTTGCCGAGGCCGGCTGTCGTCAGGCGATAGAGCAACGCATCCGGATGCTCGACGGAAATGCCGTTGACTGATGTGACGATCTGGCCGGCCTTCAGCCCGGCCTTCGCCGCCGGGCTGCCTTCCGAAACCTTGACGACGAGTGCGCCGCGTACTTTGTTGAGCCCAAGCGCTTCGGCGACTTCCGACGTCACGGCATCGAAGCTTGCGCCGACATAGGGCCGCTCGAAGGATTTGACGCCGGCATCGGCGGAAGCGAGGAAGACTTTGACGAGATTGGCAGGAATGGCGAAGCCGATGCCGTTCGAGCCGCCGCCGCGCGAGAAGATCGCGGTGTTGATGCCGATCAGCTCGCCCTTCATGTTCATCAATGCGCCGCCCGAGTTGCCCGGATTGATCGAGGCGTCGGTCTGGATGAAGAAGCCGAACTCGTTCTTGACCACCTGGTTACGGGCAAGTGCGGAGACGATACCGCTCGTCACCGTCTGGCCGACGCCGAAGGGATTGCCGATCGCCAGCACCAGATCGCCGACTTCGACAGTATCGGAATTGCCGATCGGCAGCGTCGGGAAGCTCTCCTTGGTGTCGATCTTCAGCACGGCGAGGTCGACGCGGTCATCGCGCAGCACCACCTTGCAGGGGAATTCGCGGCCATCCGGCAGCGCCACCTTGATGTCATCGGCGCCTTCGACGACGTGATTGTTGGTGACGACAGTGCCGTTCGCCTCGACGATGACGCCGGACCCGAGCGAGGACTGCTTCTCGGATCGATTCGGCATCTGCTGACCGAAGAACTGCTCGAAGAAGGGATCGCCGGCAAAGGGCGACTGGCGCTGGATGATCTTTTCCGCATAGACGTTGACGACGGCGCCCGAGGTCTGTTTGACCAGCGGCGCAAATGAGAGCTGCATCTGCATCTGGCTCTCGGGCACCGTCTTTGCCGTCTGCGCCTGGGCCGCAGCCGGCAGAACGAGCATGAGAGCGAAGAGCGAAACGGAGGCGCGCTTGAACAGGCCTTGCATGGGTATCCCTTTTGAATCCTCTTAAGCAACGTTGTAGCGTCCGACGCTAGAAAGGAAAGAGGGCGGAAGCATGGAAGAATAAGGCAAGGAAGTGCCTTGAAGGCGCTGCGAATTTGATCCGGGAAGATCCAGCATGCAACTGATATCAAAAGCCAAAATCTGGGCAAAGTCACTGAAGCGTGACATCGTGGCGCTGTGGCTTGCCGCCCGCGATCCTCGCGTGCCCTGGTATGCGAAAGCGGTCGCTGGCGCTGTCGCAGCTTATGCGCTTTCGCCGATCGATCTGATCCCCGATTTCATTCCTGTGCTCGGCTATGTCGACGATCTCGTCATCGTGCCGCTCGGCATCCTGCTGGCGACGCGGCTTGTGCCGGCAGAGGTGATGGCTGCGCTTCGCCAGGAGGCCTCAAGGCGGACTGAGCGCCCCTCCGGCGGGGCCGGACTGATCTTCATCCTTGTCGTCTGGCTCGCCTGCATCATCTTTCTGGCTCTGGCAGTGCGCAAGCTGATTTGATCGGCAGTAAAGGAAGATGATGATGACATGGCGAATGTCGGCCGCGCTCGGTTTGGCGATCCTGATTTTCCCATCGGATCCTGCATGGTCGGCGAGCTTCGATTGTGATGCGAAGGAATTGAAGCCGGACGAAAAGGCGATCTGCGACAACCGCGCCCTCAACGACGCCGACGTCAAGATGGTGACGACTTTCGAGCTGCTCTCCGGGCTGCTGGCCATGGGCTCTCGCGGCACGTTGCAGGACGAGCAGACCGCCTGGCTGAAGAAGCGGCAGGAATGCGGCGCCGATGCCGCCTGCATCAAGGCTGCCTACGACGAGCGGATGAAGCAGTTCGGCGAGACCTACAAAAACATCAACCGGCCGCTTTGACAGCGACCGGTTGACAGAGCAGCTGACTCTTAATCAGCGGGTCGTAGGTTCGAGGCTACTCAGCGAGCGTTCAGATCCCGCACGGCGCCGCGATCGGCGCTTGTCGCGAAGGCAGCGTAAGCTTTGAGCGCGGTGGTGACGTTGCGCTTGCGAACCTCGGTCGGCCGCCAGCCCTTGCCGTCTTGCTCGGCGCGGCGGGCGGCGAGCTCGGCCTCGCTGACACGTAGGCTGATCGTACGGTTGGGGATATCGATATCGATCATGTCGCCTTCGCGCACCAGGCCGATCGTGCCGCCATTTGCCGCTTCCGGCGAGACATGGCCGATCGAGAGACCCGAGGTGCCGCCGGAGAAGCGGCCGTCGGTGATGAGCGCACAGGCCTTGCCGAGGCCTTTCGACTTCAGATAGCTCGTCGGATAGAGCATTTCCTGCATGCCGGGACCGCCCTTCGGGCCTTCGTAGCGGATGACGACGACGTCGCCAGCCTTGATCTCGTTGGCGAGGATCGCCTTGACCGACGCATCCTGACTTTCGAAGACGCGGGCCGGGCCTGAGAATTTCAGGATCGATTCATCGACGCCGGCCGTCTTGACGATGCAGCCGTCGACCGCGAGATTACCCTTTAGCACGGCAAGACCGCCATCCCTCGAGAAGGGATGTTCGACCGAACGGATGACGCCGTTTTGGCGATCGGTGTCGAGCTCGTCCCAGCGGGCCTCCTGGCTGAAGGCGACCTGGGTCGGGATGCCGCCGGGAGCGGCGCGATAGAAGTTGCGGACGGTGTCGCTGCTGGTGCGGGTGATGTCCCAGCGATCGATTGCATCGCCGAGCGTCTCGGCATGGACGGTCGGGCAATCGCGGTTTAGCAGGCCACCCTTATCGAGCTCTCCGAGGATCGACATGATGCCGCCAGCGCGATGGACATCTTCCATGTGTACATCGCTCTTGGCAGGCGCGACCTTCGACAGGCATGGCACCCGGCGCGACAGGGCGTCGATATCGGCCATAGTGAAATCGACTTCGCCTTCATGGGCTGCTGCCAGGATGTGCAGGACCGTATTGGTCGAACCGCCCATGGCGATATCGAGCGCCATCGCATTCTCGAAAGCCTGCTTGGAGGCAATGGTGCGCGGCAGCGCCTTGACGTCGTCCTGCTCGTAGTAGCGGCGGGCGAGATCAACGATCAGGTGGCCGGCCTCGACGAAGAGGCGCTTACGATCGGCATGGGTGGCAAGCGTCGAACCATTGCCGGGCAGCGACAGGCCGAGCGCCTCCGTCAGGCAATTCATGGAGTTTGCGGTGAACATGCCGGAGCACGAGCCGCAGGTCGGACAGGCTGAACGCTCGATCACCTTGACGTCGTCATCAGAGATCTTGTCGTCGGCAGCCGCGACCATGGCGTCGACGAGGTCGAGCGCATGTTGCTTGCCATGCAGCACGACCTTGCCCGCTTCCATCGGACCGCCGGACACGAAGACGGTGGGGATGTTGAGGCGCAGCGACGCCATCAGCATGCCGGGAGTGATCTTGTCGCAGTTGGAAATGCAGACCATTGCATCAGCGCAATGGGCATTGACCATGTATTCGACGCTGTCGGCGATCAACTCGCGCGAGGGCAGCGAATAGAGCATGCCATCATGGCCCATGGCGATGCCGTCGTCGACGGCGATCGTATTGAACTCCTTGGCGACGCCGCCGGCCGCCTCGATTTCGCGGGCGACGAGCTGGCCGAGATCCTTCAGATGGACGTGGCCCGGCACGAACTGGGTGAAGGAATTCACCACCGCGATGATCGGCTTGCCAAAATCCGAGTCCTTCATGCCCGTGGCGCGCCAAAGGCCGCGCGCGCCCGCCATGTTGCGGCCGTGGGTCGTGGTTCTGGAACGGTAAGCTGGCATCGGGGTCTTCCTCGACATGTCGGAAACATCAGGCGAAGCCGGGGCGGCAATGAAGCCTGCGGGCCGGGCGAACGCCGCTTTTTGGAATTGTCCTAATCCAATCGATGGGGGCTGTCACTACCGGCAAGGCCAAATCCGGTACGCCGCCGGGAGAAGCGCGTTGAGCGCCATTCGAATATATACGGTTCGGCGGGCCTTTGGTTACACCCTATCCCATCACAGCAGAACACAAAAAATTGGCTTCCTGTCAGCAATATTCAAGGCATAGAAATTGATCCGAACATGCGGGCGGTTCGTTTAAGGACTATATTCGGAATATCCGCCCTGGAGGTTTTCGACATGCCAAACTATCGCCCCCCAAAGATCGCGTCGTCGGAGATCACGCCGCGCCAGATCTATCTGCGCCGCCGTGAATTCCTGGGCGCAGCGACGCTTGGCGCCATGGCGCTCTATGGCGCTGGAAAGGCCAGCGCGGCCGCCCTTTCCGCCGTCGAGAGCAAGTACAAGGTCGATGAGAAGACGACGCCGATCAAGGACGTCACGACCTACAATAATTTCTATGAGTTCGGTCTCGACAAGGGCGACCCCGCCGCTCTCTCCGGCGATTTCAAGCCGCTGCCCTGGACGCTCAAGGTCGACGGCATGGTCAACAAGCCAGGCACCTTCGACGTCGAGGCGCTGATGAAGGAATTCCCGATCGAGGAGCGCACCTATCGGATGCGCTGCGTCGAGGCATGGTCGATGGTCATTCCATGGAACGGGTTTCCGCTGGCGGCGCTGCTCGACAAGGTGGAGCCGCTCGGCAGCGCCAAATATATCGCCTTCGAAACCGTCGTGCGACCGGAGGAGATGCCCGGGCAGAAGGGCTTCTTCCAGTCGCTCGACTGGCCCTATGTCGAGGGCCTGCGGCTGGACGAGGCGCGCCACCCGCTGACGCTGCTTGCCGTCGGACTTTATGGCGAAATGTTGCCGAACCAGAACGGTGCGCCGATCCGCCTCGTCGTGCCGTGGAAATACGGCTTCAAGGGCATCAAGTCGATCGTCAGGATCACGCTCACCGACCAGCAGCCGAAGAACACCTGGCAGGTGACCAATCCGCAGGAATACGGTTTCTACGCCAACGTCAATCCAGCCGTCGACCATCCGCGCTGGAGCCAGGCGAGCGAGAGGCGCATCGGCGAAAGCGGCTTCTTCGGCGCCAGCCGTCACCCCACCCTGCCCTTCAACGGCTATGCCGACGAGGTGGCGAGCCTTTATGCCGGCATGGATCTGAAGGCGAATTTCTGATGGCGGAACTGTCGCTCGCCATCCCGAAGCGCTGGCAGCCCGCTTCCGTCTGGATGCTTTATGTCGTCGGGTTCGTGCCCGCCGCCTGGACCTTCTATCTCGGCGCGACCGATCAGCTCGGCGCCGATCCGGTCAAGACCTTCGAGCTCTTCCTCGGCATCTGGACAATCCGCTTCCTGATCGCAACACTTGCAGTGTCCCCTGCCCGCGAGTTGTTCGGCTGGAATTATCTGCGCTACCGCCGCGCTCTCGGCCTTTTGACCTTCTACTATGCGCTGATGCATTTCACCGTTTACATGGTGCTCGACCAGGCGATGGATATTCAGGCCGTCGTCAACGACGTGCTGAAGCGCCCGTTCATCATGTTCGGCATGGCTGGCCTTGCCATGCTTATTCCCCTGGCGGTGACATCCAATAATTTCTCGATTCGTCACCTCGGTACGACCTGGATCTGGCTACACCGCCTCGTCACCATCATTGCCGCCTGCGGGGCTCTGCATTTTGCCCTTTCGACCAAGATCCTCGATCTCGAGCAGATTATTTATGTGGGGTTGATCATCGCGCTCATCCTTTACCGCTCCTGGCGGCCGATCGCGCGCAGTCGGAAGAAAAGCCAGGGGCGGCAGCGCAATCGTGCGGTGGCGTCGGTTTCCTGAAGCCAGCCGTCAACGGCGCGCGGGATCAAAGGCGCAGACTACAGCGATGCCGATCGCATAGGCCAGTATGTTCCAGAGGGAAAATATCCGGCCAAGCAACAAGGCGCCTGCAGTCGTCAACCGAAAGGCGTCCAACCAGGGTGTATGATAAAGTCGGAAGAATTCGACTGCGATTGCCATGAACAGCGCCATGACCGCAATGACTGCCCGCAGTGACTTTCCGAGAACGAGCGCCACCAGCAGATAGACCATCGCCCCCCACAGCGCCGACCCGCCATATTTGACGACGACGAAAGGCAGATCGACCGCGTAGCCGAAGCGCCTGAGCGCCAGGCCGGCCGCAATCACCACAAGAACAGCCCCGAGACGGAGGAGCTGCGCTCGAGAATGCGCTTCGCGCATAGAACCTTCCATCTTAATCTCCACAGTTTGGAGCTCCGGGACAGACATACGAATGGCTCTGTCGCCGAAGAAGCTGCGCCGCTTCCGTTTTCGACCACAAACGAAAACAGCCGGGCTTCGCAGCCCGGCTGTTTTCTATCCGCCGAAGCGGAAGACTTAGGCGGCGACGGCCTGCTCTTCGGCAGCGACGCGGGCCTTGTCGGCTGCGCCCTTAGCATAGGTGTCGCGGTCGACGAACTCGATCACGGCCATGGCGGCGTTGTCGCCCTGGCGGAAGCCGGCCTTCATGATGCGCAGGTAGCCGCCGTTGCGGGTGGCGTAACGCGTTGCGATCGTGTCGAACAGCTTCGAGACGACGGCAGCATCGCGGATCTGCGAGATCGCCTGACGGCGAGCGTGCAGGTCGCCGCGCTTGCCGAGCGTGACGAGCTTTTCGACGATCGGACGGATTTCCTTGGCCTTCGGCAGGGTCGTGACGATCTGCTCGTGGGTTATCAGCGAAGCCGCCATATTGGCGAACATCGCCTTGCGGTGGCTTGCAGTTCTATTCAGCTTGCGGCCGGCTTTACCATGGCGCATTGCTCTTCTCCTTTAATGCAGTACCCTTACTTCGTTACCGGGTCTGCCGTTTCCTGGCACATGCAGGCGATATGCCTGCTGTTTGACGGGGAAAGGCAGCCGAAAGAGCCTGCCTTTTGTTTGCTTAATATTGGTCTTCGTAGCGCTTGGCGAGATCTTCGATGTTCTCGGGCGGCCATGCCGGCACTTCCATGCCGAGGTGCAGGCCCATGGAAGCGAGAACTTCCTTGATTTCGTTCAGCGACTTGCGACCAAAATTCGGCGTGCGGAGCATTTCTGCTTCTGTCTTCTGAATCAGGTCACCGATGTAGACGATGTTGTCGTTCTTCAGGCAGTTTGCCGAACGGACCGACAGTTCGAGTTCGTCCACCTTCTTGAGGAGAGCCGGGTTGAAAGCAAGTTCGGTGACTGCTTCCTCTTCGGTTTCCTTCTGCGGCTCGTCGAAGTTGACGAAGACGCCAAGCTGATCCTGGAGGATGCGCGCCGCAAAAGCGACGGCGTCTTCGCCGGTGATCGAGCCATCGGTTTCGATGGTCATGTTCAGCTTGTCGTAGTCGAGAACCTGTCCTTCGCGGGTATTTTCAACCTTGTAGGACACCTTCTTGACCGGCGAATAGAGGCTGTCGACCGGGATAAGGCCGATCGGAGCATCTTCCGCACGATTACGCTCGGCCGGAACATAGCCCTTGCCGTTGTTGACGGTGAACTCCATGCGGATCTCGGCGCCCTCGTCCAGCGTGCAGATCACATGCTCGGGGTTGAGGATTTCGATATCGCCGACCGTCTGAATGTCGCCAGCCGTGACAACGCCCGGGCCCTGCTTGCGCACGACCATGCGTTTTGCGTCGTCGCCATCCATCTTGATGGCGATTTCCTTGATATTGAGCACGATATCCGTGACGTCTTCGCGGACGCCGGGAATCGAGGAGAATTCATGCAGCACGCCGTCAATCTGCACCGCCGTAACGGCAGCACCGCGCAGCGAGGAGAGCAGAACGCGGCGAAGCGCGTTGCCGAGGGTGAGGCCGAAGCCGCGCTCCAGCGGTTCGGCGACGAGCGTCGCCCTGGTGCGCGAGCTCGAGGAGAACTCCACCTTGTTCGGCTTGATCAGTTCCTGCCAGTTCTTCTGAATCATGAGTTTGCCTTCCGTTCGTTGCCACCATCCAATCGTGACAACCGAGCTTGAAAACCACCAGGAGCGCCAAGGCGCTCACCGGTGACGAGAGCGATGATCAGACGCGGCGCTTCTTGCGCGGACGGCAGCCATTGTGCGGGATCGGCGTCACGTCGCGGATGGACGTGATCATGAAACCTGCAGCCTGGAGCGCACGCAGAGCCGATTCACGACCCGAACCCGGACCGCAGACTTCGACTTCCAGCGACTTCATGCCGTGTTCCTGGGCCTTCTTGGCGCAGTCTTCGGCAGCGATCTGGGCAGCAAAGGGGGTCGACTTGCGCGAACCCTTGAAGCCCTTGGCGCCAGCCGACGACCAAGCGATCGCATTGCCCTGCGCATCGGTGATGGTGATCATCGTGTTGTTGAAGGTCGAGTTAACGTGCGCGACACCCGACGAGATATTCTTGCGCTCGCGACGGCGAACGCGGACGGCTTCCTTAGCCATGCTATTCCTTTCTTTGATCTCTTCACCGCCGTAATACCAGCGGCTACACCGGAACGGCGCCTACATGGTCCCGCTCCAAACTCAAAAGAGGCCGGCGCGGACCGCCAGCCTCCCCACCCCGGTTTCCCGGAAATTACTTCTTCTTGCCAGCGATTGCCTTTGCCGGACCCTTACGGGTGCGGGCATTGGTGTGCGTGCGCTGACCGCGGACCGGAAGGCCGCGACGATGACGCAGACCGCGGTAGCAGCCGAGATCCATCAGACGCTTGATGTTCATCGCGGTTTCGCGACGAAGATCACCCTCGACCTGATAGTCACGGTCGATGGTTTCGCGGATCTGAAGGACTTCAGCGTCCGTCAGCTGATGCACACGACGCTCAGCCGGAATACCGACCTTCTCGACGATTTCCTGTGCGAATTTCGGACCGATCCCGTGAATGTAGGTCAGCGCGATGACTACGCGCTTTGCAGTCGGGATGTTGACGCCAGCGATACGTGCCACGCCTGTTCTCCTTGCATTCCAGTTGCCATCCGGCAAGTGGGCTTCGTTATGCGACCCTCAGGGCCGCCCGTTCAGATTTAATGTCCGCAACATGTCAAAACGACCGCACCCGGACTTCCCAGGGAAATCCGCGCCGATCGCAGGGAATGTCGCGAGTTGGCGCGGTGTTTAGCGGAATCACTGCTGAAAAGCAACCGTTTCCGCCAAGTTTATTTTCAAGCCTTAAAGCTTGGAAAGAATGGCTTCGACCTCAGCAGTCACCTGGTCGATTTCAGCCATGCCGTCGACAGACCTGAGCTTGCCCTTGGCATGGTAGTAACCGATCAGCGGTGAGGTCTCCTTGTAGTAGACCTGCAACCGGGCCGTCATGGTCTCCGGAGTGTCGTCGGGACGGCGCTTGAAGTGGGTAGAGCCGCACTTGTCGCACACACCCTCATTGGCCGGGACCTTGTCCGTGTCGTGATAGACGCTACCGCACTGGGCGCAGGAGTAGCGGCCGGCAACCCGACGGACCAATTCGGCATCATCGACACGGAATTCGATGACGACGGAGAGACCAAGACCCTTTGCTCTCAGCATCGCTTCGGTGGCGTCCGCCTGAACGAGCGTCCTGGGGAAGCCATCGAGAATGAAACCGTTGGCGCAATCGGGCTGATCGATTCGCTCCGAGACGATGGCGATGACGATCTCATCCGAGACCAGCTTACCGGCGTCCATGACCGCCTTGGCGCGCTTGCCGATCTCCGTGCCGGCGTTGACCGCCGCACGCAGCATATCTCCCGTGGAAAGCTGCGGAATGCCGTGCTTTTCCACGATCCGCTGGGCCTGGGTTCCCTTGCCCGCGCCCGGCGGCCCCAAAAGGATAAGTCTCATCGCCCCCTCTTTCCTCCTCGCAACTTCGATTTCTTGATCAGGCCTTCGTATTGCTGCGCGATCAGGTGACCCTGGATCTGTGCAACCGTATCAAGAGTTACGCTAACCACGATCAAAAGCGAAGTCCCACCAAGGGATAATGGAATGCCGGTTTGCGACACCAGAATCTCCGGGAGGATGCAGACGAACACGAGATAGATGGCGCCGATCACCGTGATACGGGTCAGCACGTAGTCGATGTATTCAGCGGTGCGCTCACCGGGACGGATTCCGGGAATAAAGCCGCCATGCTTCTTCAGATTGTCGGCCGTGTCCTTCGGATTGAAGACGATGGCCGTATAGAAGAAGGCGAAGAAGGCGATCAGCGCCGCATAGAGCACCATGTAGAGCGGCTGGCCATGGCCGAGGGCGGCAACGATCGACGTCGCCCAGGCAGGCATGGCCGTGGTGTTGGCAAAGCCCGCGACTGTCGCCGGCAGAAGCAGCAGCGAAGAGGCAAAAATCGCCGGGATCACGCCCGAGGTGTTCAGTTTCAGCGGCAGGTGCGACGTATCGCCCTGGAACATGCGGTTGCCGACCTGGCGCTTCGGATACTGGATCAGCAGCCGGCGCTGGGCGCGCTCCACGAAAACGATGACACCGATGACGGCGATTGCGACAATGATGACGAGCAGGATGAGGCCGGTCGACAGCGCCCCGGTGCGGCCGAGTTCAAGCGTGCCGGCAAGAGCGCTCGGCAGGCCGGCTGCGATACCGGCGAAGATGATCAGCGAAATGCCGTTGCCGATACCGCGCGAGGTGATCTGCTCGCCCAGCCACATCAGGAACATCGTGCCGCCGAGCAGCGTCAGAACGGTGGAAATACGAAAGAACCAGCCCGGATCGACGACAAGGCCCTGGCCGCTCTCCAGTCCGGCCGCAATGCCGTAAGCCTGAAGCGCACCCAGAATGACGGTGCCGTAGCGGGTGTACTGGTTGATGATCTTGCGACCCTGCTCGCCTTCCTTCTTCAGGTTTTCAAGCGTCGGCACGACCGACGTCATCAGCTGCACGATGATCGAAGCGGAGATATAGGGCATGATGCCGAGCGCAAAGATCGCCATGCGCTGAACGGCGCCGCCCGAGAACATGTTGAAAAGGCCGAGAATGCCGCCTGCCTGGCCGCGGAACGCCTGGGCATAGGCTTCGGGATTGAGACCCGGAAGCGGGATATGGGTGCCGAGCCTGTAGACGAGGAGAGCTGCCAGTGTGAACCACAGGCGCTTCTTCAGATCCTCGGCTTTGGCAAAGGTCGAAAAATTGAGGTTGGATGCCAATTGTTCCGCTGCAGAAGCCATGCGATTCTCCGCCCTACCAATTCCGGCGTCTCTGGGGAAATGCCGGCCCCGGAATCAGTATGAAAATAATTCAAAACCGGGTTTTGGACGGATTGCAGCGCAACCCCATGCCTCACCCTTGTTTTCCAGTTTTACCGGCGTGACGCGGGCGCGCCAGCCAAGTCTTTGTGAGGCCCACATATGGGAGCAAAATCGCCCGGTGTGAAGCACCCCGGGCGATATATCATCAGATATTATTCCGCTGCAGCCGGAGCCGAAAGCAGCGTCACCGTGCCGCCGGCCTTTTCGATCTTCTCGACGGCGGGCTTGGAAGCGCCCGCGACGACGATAGTGATCTTGGCCTTGAGCTCGCCGTCGGCGAGAACGCGAACGCCGTCCTTGGCGCGGCGGATAACCCCGGCAGCCTTCAGGGCAGCTGCGTCAACAGTCGCCTTGGCGTCGAGCTTGCCGGCGTCGACTGCCGCCTGAATGCGGCCGAGCGACACGACAACAAAGTCGGAAGCGAAAATGTTGTTGAAGCCGCGCTTCGGCAGGCGACGATAGATAGGCATCTGGCCGCCTTCGAAGCCGTTGATGGCGACGCCGGAACGGGACTTCTGACCCTTGACACCGCGACCAGCCGTCTTGCCGGACCCCGAACCGATACCGCGGCCGAGGCGCTTGCGGCTGTGGGTCGAGCCTTCGTTGTCCTTGATTTCATTGAGTTTCATGAGCGTTTCCTCCGTCTCACTTCTCGTCGACGATGCGAACGAGATGCTGGACAGCACGGATCATGCCGCGAACGGAAGGAGTATCCTCCAGCGTGCGGCGACGGTGCATCTTGTTCAGTCCGAGACCGATCAGCGTGCGCTGCTGGACGTCCGGACGGCGAATCGGGCTGCCGATCTGTTCGATCGTGACAGTCTTCGCTTCAGCCTTCTTGGTAGCCTTGGCCATTGGTCAGCTCCTCTTATTCTTCAGAGGCGTTGCCGGAGGCGCTACGACGAGCCTGCAGCGTTGCATACTTGATGCCGCGCTGAGCTGCGATGTCCTTCGGGTGAACCTGGTGCTTCAGAGCGTCGAAGGTGGCGCGAACCATGTTGTAGGGGTTCGACGAACCGGTCGACTTGGCGACGACGTCGTGCATGCCGAGCGTTTCGAATACGGCGCGCATCGGACCGCCGGCGATGATGCCGGTACCGACCTTGGCCGAGCGCAGCAGAACCTTGCCGGCGCCGTGGCGGCCATGGACGTCGTGATGCAGCGTGCGGCCATCACGCAGCGGTACGAAGATCAGCTCGCGCTTGGCGGCTTCGGTTGCCTTGCGGATGGCTTCCGGCACTTCGCGTGCCTTGCCGTGGCCGAAGCCGACGCGGCCCTTCTGGTCGCCGACGACGACGAGTGCTGCGAAACCAAAACGACGGCCGCCCTTGACGACCTTGGCGACGCGGTTGATCGCGACCAGCTTGTCGACGAATTCGCTATCGCGCTCTTCACGGCTCTGGCGGTCTTCCCGCTGCGGCCTTCTTTCCTGTGCCATTGTCCTCTTCCTTTTTCTTTTCCGGGTGCAATCGGCAAATGAATGTGGACCGCATTAGCCTCCCCTTCTTGCCAGGGAGTGCCTGCGGTCCGGCGAAAATCCGGCCGGAGCGACAGCGCCCGGCCGGAAACTGATCAGAAGGTCAGACCGCCTTCGCGGGCCGCTTCGGCGAGAGCCTTGATGCGGCCGTGATAGATGAAGGCGCCACGGTCGAATACGACGTCCGTAACGCCGGCCTTGGAGGCGCGCTCGGCGACGAGCTTGCCTACGGCGGCGGCGGCGGCGGTATCGGCACCGGTCTTCAGAGAACCGCGCAGATCCTTGTCGAGGGTGGAGGCGGACGCAAGCGTCTTGCCGGCCACGTCATCGATGATCTGGGCATAGATGTTCTTCGAGGAGCGATGAACCGACAGGCGCGGACGGCCATTGGCCACCGACTTGATGTGACGGCGCACGCGGTTGGCACGACGTGCAAGTGCTTCTTTCCTGCTAGCCATTTCGCGTGATCCTTACTTCTTCTTGCCTTCTTTGCGGACGATCCGCTCGTCGGCATACTTGACGCCCTTGCCCTTGTACGGCTCGGGACCGCGATATTCGCGGATTTCGGCGGCAACCTGACCGACCTGCTGCTTGTTGATGCCGCTGACGATGATTTCAGTCGGCTTCGGAACAGCGATCGAGATGCCGACCGGCGGTTCATACACCACGTCGTGGCTGAAACCGAGGGCCAGCTGCAGGTTCTTGCCCTGCATGGCGGCGCGGTAGCCGACGCCGTTGATTTCAAGCTTGCGCTCGTAACCGTCCTTGACGCCCTTGAAGATGCCTTCGATCATCGTGCGGGACATGCCCCACTTCGAACGCGCATCCTTGGACTGGTTTACGGGCGTCACGACGACCGCGTTGTTTTCGAGCTTGAGGCTGATTTCGTCGTTAGCGACGAAGAACAGCTCGCCCTTCGGGCCCTTTGCGGTAACCTTCTGGCCTTCGACCGTAGCCGTGATCCCAGCAGGCACCTGAACGGGCTTCTTACCGATACGAGACATGTTTCAATCCTGTCTGTTCGCTATGGAGATCCCTGCCCGATCTTAGAAGACCGAGCAAAGAACCTCACCACCAACGTTCTGTTCGCGAGCCTGGTGATCGGCCATCACGCCCTTCGGAGTCGAAAGGATTGTGATGCCGAGGCCGTTCGCGACCTGCGGAATGGACTTGACCGAGACATAAACCCGGCGGCCCGGCTTCGACACACGGCCGATCTCACGGATCACCGATGCGCCTTCATAGTACTTCAGCTCGATGTTGAGCTCCGACTTGCCATTGCCGAAATCGACAACGGAATAACCACGGATGTAGCCTTCGGACTGCAGGACATCGAGAACACGCGCACGGAGCTTGGATGCAGGCGTCGAAACCGACGACTTGCGGCGGGAAGCGCCGTTGCGGATGCGGGTGAGCATATCGCCCAACGGATCAGTCATTGTCATCTAACCTGCTCCTTACCAGCTCGACTTGACGATGCCCGGCACCTTGCCGAGATTGCCGAGTTCACGCAGCGCGATACGCGACATGCGCAGTTTGCGGTAGTATGCGCGCGGACGGCCCGATACTTCGCAACGGTTGCGAATGCGGGTCTTCGATCCATCGCGCGGCAGGGATGCCAGCTTGATCGAGGCCTTGAACCGCTCTTCGATCGGAAGAGCCTGGTTCATGATGATCGCCTTCAACGCAGCCCGCTTTGCGGCCTGGTTGGCGACCGTATTACGGCGGCGCTTGTTCTTTTCAACTGCGCTTGTCTTCGCCATGTCAGGTTCCTTTTCTACGCTCGTCGTTACGGTTATTGACGGAACGGGAAGCTGAACTCCTTCAGGAGAGTCCGTGCTTCGTCGTCGGTCGTCGCCGTCGTGCAAACGATGATGTCCATGCCCCACATCTGATCAACCTTGTCGTAGTTGATTTCAGGGAACACAATGTGCTCCTTGATGCCCATGGCGAAGTTGCCACGGCCGTCAAAGCTCTTCGGGTTCAGGCCGCGGAAGTCGCGAACGCGCGGAAGCGCGATGTTGACCAGGCGATCCAGGAACTCGTACATGCGGGCGCCGCGCAGGGTGACCTTTGCGCCGATCGGCATGTTTTCGCGGACCTTGAAGCCTGCGATAGAGTTGCGTGCGCGGGTGATGACCGGCTTCTGGCCGGCGATCGCTGCGAGGTCGGCGGCAGCAACCGTCGGCTTCTTCGAATCAGCGGTCGCTTCACCGACACCCATGTTGATCACGATCTTGTCGAGCTTCGGGATCATCATCTCGTTGGCGTAGGAGAACTTCTCCTGCATCGCCTTGCGGATGCGCTCGACATATTCCTTCTTGAGCCGCGGCTCGTATTTTGCCTCAGCCATCGATCACTTCTCCAGAACGCTTGGCCACGCGGACCTTCTTGCCGTCAACGACCTTGAAACCGACGCGGGTCGGCTTGCCGTCCTTGTCGACGATTGCAATGTTGGACAGGTGGACCGGGGCTTCCTTGTTGATGATGCCAGCTTCCTGGGTCTGCGTCTGGCGCTGGTGGCGCTTCACGACGTTGACGCCACGGACGACGGCACGATCTTCCTTCGGCATGACCTGAACGACTTCGCCGGTGCGGCCCTTGTCCTTGCCAGCGAGCATGACGACCTTGTCGCCTTTACGAATCTTCTGCATCGCTTCCGCTCCTTACAGTACTTCGGGAGCCAGCGAGATGATCTTCATGTGGTTCTTGGCGCGAAGTTCGCGCGGAACCGGTCCGAAGATACGGGTACCGATCGGCTCTTTCTTGTTGTCGATGAGGACTGCTGCGTTGGTGTCGAAGCGGATGACGGAGCCATCCGGACGACGGATGTCCTTAGCGGTGCGAACGACAACCGCCTTCATCACGTCACCCTTCTTCACGCGGCCGCGCGGGATCGCTTCCTTGATCGAAACGACGATGACGTCGCCGATCGAGGCATACTTGCGCTTCGAGCCGCCCAGCACCTTGATGCACATGACACGACGTGCGCCGGAATTATCCGCGACGTCGAGGTTTGTTTGCATCTGAATCATATCAGGTCGCCTTCTTGGTTTACCGGAATGGTTGGGCCTAAGCCCCCTACCCCGGCTTATGAAAATGTTCGCCGGCCAACCCACCGTAATGGCAGGCAAAAACACGGCATAGCTGAATAGCGCGGGGTCGATCGTGCCAGGGTGGTTTCCCGAACGGGACCTTCCGTGCGCTCAAAGCAAAAGAACGCCCGGCATTCGAGCGTTCTGACGCTGCTTCATACAGATATTTCGGCGAGACGCAAGGCCTCGCGCAAAATTCTGTTACTTGCTCTGGGCGGCAATGACCGTCCAGCGCTTGTCCTTGGAGATCGGCGCGCATTCCTCGATGGATACGGTATCGCCGATCTTGTACTGGTTGTTTTCGTCGTGGGCCTTGTACTTCTTGGAACGACGAACGGTCTTCTGGAGCAGCGGGTGAGCGAAACGACGCTCAACGCGAACCACTACCGTCTTCTCGTTCTTGTCGCCAACGACGACGCCCTGCAGGATGCGCTTCGGCATGTTTTTCTTCCTTTAGGCCTTAACTTCTGCCGCCTTCTGGCGGGCAATGGTTTTGACGCGGGCGATGTCCTTGCGGACTTCGTTGATGCGCGAGGACTTTTCGAGCTGGCCGGTCGCCTTCTGGAAGCGCAGGTTGAACTGCTCCTTCTTCAGCTTGGCAAGCTCGTCCTTGAGTTGGTCGGCGCTGAGCGCGCGAACGTCTGAGGCTTTCATGAGCTCAATCCCTTACTCTGCAATGCGCTGAACGAAGCGCGTCTTGACCGAGAGCTTGGCAGAGCCGAGGCGAAGCGCCTCGCGGGCGATCTCTTCGCTGACGCCGTCGATCTCGAACATCATACGACCGGGCTTGACCTTGCATGCCCAGTACTCAACGGAGCCCTTACCTTTACCCATGCGGACTTCGGTCGGCTTTGCGGTTACCGGAACGTCCGGGAACACGCGGATCCATACACGGCCGGCGCGCTTCATGTAGCGCGTGATCGCGCGGCGGGCCGCTTCGATCTCGCGTGCGTTGACGCGGTTGGGCTCCTGAGCCTTCAGGCCGAATTCGCCGAATGCCAGGTCAGAACCGCCCTTGGCAACGCCCTTGATGCGGCCCTTGAACTGCTTGCGGTACTTAGTACGCTTTGGCTGCAACATTTTCTTACTTCTCCGAGCTTATCTTTCGCCAGCGCTAATTACGCGTTGTCGCGTTCGCGGCGACGATCGCCACGGTCGCGTTCGCGGCTTGCCGGACCCTGTGCGTCGCCTTCCAGCGCGCGACGTTCGGAAGCCATCGGATCGTGCTCAAGGATTTCGCCCTTGAAGATCCAGACCTTGATGCCGCAGATACCGAATGCGGTTTCGGCTTCTGCCGTGCCGTAATCGATGTCGGCGCGCAGCGTGTGCAGCGGCACACGACCTTCACGGTACCATTCAGTACGGGCGATTTCAGCACCGCCGAGACGACCGGCGCAGGTGATCTTGATGCCTTCGGCTCCAAGACGCATTGCCGACTGAACGGCGCGCTTCATGGCGCGGCGGAAAGCCACGCGGCGCTCGAGCTGCTGGGCGATCGACTGAGCGACCAGCGTCGCGTCGACTTCGGGCTTGCGCACTTCGACGATGTTGAGGTGCGTTTCCGAATTGGTCATGTCCGACAGCTTCTTGCGGAGCTTGTCGATGTCGGCGCCCTTACGACCGATGATCAGGCCCGGACGGGCCGAGTGGATCGTGACGCGGCACTTCTTGTGCGGACGCTCGATGACCACCTTGGAGATGCCTGCCTGCTTCAGTTCGCTCATGACGAACTTGCGCATCTTCAGGTCTTCGTGCAGCAGCTGGCCATACTCGGCATTGTCCGCAAACCAGCGGCTATCCCAGGTACGGTTGATGCCGAGACGGAAACCGATCGGATTGATTTTCTGACCCATTATGCGGCCTCCTCTGCTGCCTGCACTTCACGAACGACGATCGTCAGGTGCGCGAAGGGCTTTTCGATGCGCGACGCGCGACCGCGGCCACGAGCGTGGAAACGCTTCATGACGATCGACTTGCCGACGTAGGCTTCGGCGACGACGAGCGCGTCGACGTCAAGATCGTGGTTGTTCTCGGCGTTGGCGATCGCGGATTCGAGCGTCTTCTTGACGGCGCCCGCGATGCGCTTGCGGGAGAACTCCAGCTCAGCGAGTGCACGCTCTACCTTCTTGCCGCGGATGGCCGCAGCAACCAGGTTGAGCTTCTGGGGGCTGACACGGAGCGTGCGGGCGACTGCTTGCGCCTCGTTGTCCTTCAGCCGGCGTTCGGCTTTTGCCTTGCCCATTGTTACTTCCTCTTCGCCTTCTTGTCCGCGCCGTGACCGTAGTAGGTGCGGGTCGGAGAGAATTCACCGAATTTGTGACCGACCATGTCTTCATTGACACTGACCGGGACATGTTTGCTGCCGTTGTAGACGCCGAAGGTAAGTCCGACGAACTGCGGCAGGATCGTGGAGCGACGGCTCCAGATCTTGATCACTTCTGCACGTCCGCCTTCACGAACCTTCTCAGCCTTCTTGAGAAGATAGCCGTCAACGAACGGACCTTTCCATACTGAACGAGCCATTGGAGACTTCCTCTCTTACTTCTTACGCTGATGACGCGAGCGCATGATCATCTTGTCGGTCGACTTGTTCGACCGGGTGCGCTTGCCCTTGGTCGGCTTGCCCCACGGTGTCACCGGATGGCGACCACCGGAGGTGCGGCCTTCACCACCGCCGTGCGGATGGTCAACCGGGTTCATGACAACACCGCGGTTATGGGGACGCTTGCCGCGCCAGACGGTACGACCGGCCTTGCCGTCGTTAATGTTGGCGTGGTCGGGGTTCGAGACGGCGCCGATCGAAGCAAGGCAGATGCCGCTTACGAGGCGCTGCTCACCGGAGTTCAGGCGAAGGATCGCCATACCCTGGTCACGACCGACGAGCTGTGCGTAGGAACCGGCGGAACGGGCGATCTGACCGCCCTTGCCCGGCTTCATTTCCACATTGTGGATGATGGAGCCGACCGGGATGTACTGCAGCGGCATGGTGTTGCCGGGCTTGACGTCGACAGCCTTCTCCGAAGCGATGACCTTGTCGCCGGCAGCGAGACGCTGCGGAGCGATGATGTAGGCCTGCTCGCCATCAGAATAGGTCACCAGCGCGATGAAAGCCGTGCGGTTCGGATCGTATTCGATACGCTCGACCGTGCCTTCGACATCGAACTTGCGACGCTTGAAGTCGACCAGTCGGTAGCTGCGCTTATGACCGCCACCGATGAAGCGAGCCGTGATGCGGCCGAGGTTGTTACGACCACCGCTCTTGGTCAGACCTTCCGTCAGCGCCTTGACCGGCTTGCCCTTGTAGAGCGAGGAGCGGTCCACGATGACCAGCTGACGCTGGCTCGGGGTCGTCGGATTGAATGTTTTCAATGCCATTTTCTTATTCCTCAGAGACCGGTGGAGACGTCGATCGTCTGGCCTTCAGCCAGCGTCACGACAGCCTTCTTCACGTCCTTCTGCTTGCCGACGAAACCGCGGAACCGCTTGGTCTTGCCTTTACGCAGCAGAGTGTTGACGGCCGTAACCTTGACGCCGAACAGCGCCTCGACAGCAGCCTTGATTTCCGGCTTTGTCGCCTGCTTGGCGACATTGAAAACAACCTGGTTGTTTTCAGATACCAGCGTGGACTTTTCGGTGATCGCCGGAGAGACGATCACATCGTAGTGGCGAAGATCGGTCACTTGAATCGCTCCTCTAGCGCTTCAACCGCAGCCTTGGAAAGCACGAGCTTGCCGCGGCGCACGATGTCGTAAACATTGATGCCCTGGATCGGCAGAACATCGATGTTCGGGATGTTCTGCGCTGCAAGCTTGAAGTTGCCGTCAAGCTCTGCACCGCCGATGAAGAGGGCGTTGGTCAGGCCGAGCGTCTCGAGAGCAGACGCGAGAGCCTTGGTCTTGGCTTCAGCTGCGACCAGGTTGTCGATGACGATGACGTCATCGGCCTTGATCTTGGCCGAAAGGGCATGGCGAAGGCCGAGTGCGCGAACCTTCTTCGGAAGGTCGTGCTCGTGGCTGCGAACGACCGGGCCATGGGCCTTGCCGCCGCCGCGGAACTGCGGAGCGCGAGCCGAATGGTGACGGGCGCGGCCCGTACCCTTCTGCTTGTACATCTTGGCGCCGGTGCGCGAAACTTCAGCGCGGCCCTTTGCCTTGTGCGTGCCCTGCTGCTTCTTGGCAAGCTGCCAGCGGATAACGCGGGCGAGAATGTCTTCGCGGGGCTCGAGGCCGAAAATCTCGTCCGAAAGGGAGACCTTCCCGGCGTCTTTTCCCTCGAGGGTCTTGACGTTCAATTCCATTGATCTGGCTCCCTTACTTCGCGGCCGACTTGACGGCGTCGCGCACGATGATCCAGGCACCCTTGGAACCGGGAACAGCACCCTTGATCAGGATCAGACCGCGATCTTCGTCGGTCGAAACCACTTCCAGGTTCTGCGTCGTGACGCGCGTCTGGCCCATGTGACCAGCCATCTTCTTGTTCTTGAAAACCTTGCCCGGATCCTGGCGCGAGCCGGTCGAACCGTGCGAACGGTGCGAAACCGACACACCGTGCGTGGCGCGCAGACCGCCGAAACCGTGGCGCTTCATGGCGCCGGCAAAACCCTTACCGATGGTCGTACCCGTCACATCGACGAGCTGACCGGCGGCAAAGTGACCCGCCTTGAGCTCCGTGCCGATCTCCAGCAGATTGTCTTCCGACACGCGGAATTCTGCGAGCTTGGCCTTCGGCTCGACGTTGGCAACGGCAAAGTTGCCGCGCATCGCCTTCGACGTGTTCTTTACCTTCGCCTGGCCCGCACCGAGCTGAACTGCGGTATAGCCATTCTTTTCGACAGTGCGCGTGGCAACGACCTGGCAGCCGTCCATACGCAGTACCGTTACCGGGACATGCTCGCCGGCGTCGTTGTAGACGCGGGTCATTCCCACCTTCTGTGCAATCACACCTGAACGCATCGGTTCAATCCTTCCAACTCAGCTCGAGCAAGCTCAGAGCTTGATCTCAACATCGACACCGGCGGCGAGATCGAGCTTCATCAGCGCGTCTACCGTCTGCGGGGTCGGGTCTACGATGTCGAGCAGGCGCTTATGCGTGCGCATCTCGAACTGTTCGCGGCTCTTCTTGTCGATGTGCGGGGACCGGTTGACCGTAAACTTCTCGATGCGGGTCGGAAGCGGAACGGGGCCCCGGACGCTTGCACCGGTGCGCTTCGCCGTCGACACGATCTCGCGCGTGGAAGCATCGAGAATCCGGTGATCGAACGCCTTCAGGCGAATGCGGATATTTTGGCCGTTCATTCGACGTTATCCTTGTGTTTGTTTTCCACATGTCTCTCAACAAGACACGGGTTGTTCTTTCTTCCTAAGGCGGACCACCGGTTTCAAAGATCGAGAGGGCGCCGATGCCGGCGTCCCTATCCAGTCTTCAGGGCCTTCTAGCCCACCTTATTTGCTTGTTCAGTCACCGCTTCGTCGTCCAAAGCGGCACGCAAATCGCGCTCGCGCGCCATTTGCTACATTTCTGTGTAATAAGCAAGCGGCTTACGCCGCCTGCATCATAATATTGTCATCGAATCGGCCACCCCACCGGAGTGGCCGAATGAACTACTCGACGATCGAAGCGACGATACCGGCGCCGACGGTGCGGCCGCCTTCGCGGATAGCGAAGCGCAGCTTTTCTTCCATCGCGATCGGAACGATCAGCTCGACGTCAACCGTGACGTTGTCGCCCGGCATGACCATTTCCGTGCCTTCCGGCAGCGTGACGATGCCGGTCACGTCCGTCGTGCGGAAGTAGAACTGCGGACGGTAGTTGGTGAAGAACGGCGTATGACGGCCGCCCTCTTCCTTCGTCAGGATGTAGGCTTCTGCCTTGAACTTCTTGTGCGGCTTGACCGAACCCG
>NZ_JAQJCJ010000032.1:0-40964 GCF_030182485.1 Rhizobium atlanticum | reverse complement strand
GAGCGGCAGGCGGGTCGTATCCGCCTTCATCGCGACGGCCTTTGCCCAGGAGACCCCGGAGGCAGCAAGCCGCACAATGGCGCAGTGTCGCCGATCAAATCAGGCCGAAAGTGCCGAAGCTTGCCACCATCATGGACGACGCTGAAGAGGACGTGCTCGCCTACATGACCTTCCCGAAAGAGCACCGGGCAAAGCTGCACTCGACGAATCCAATTGAGCGTCTCAACGGCGAAATCAAGCGACGCACCGAGGTCGTCGGCATCTTTCCGAACGACGAAGCCATCGTCCGTCTCGTCGGTGCATTGCTGCTCGAACAGAATGATGAATGGGCCGTTCAACGCGCCAGGTATATGACGCTTGAGACCATGGCCCAAATGAGCGATGATCCCCAAATCGGCCTGCCCCGCTGTGATGTCGGGTCAGGAAACGAGCGGGACAGCAGGCTAATACACTGCCCGAATTGCCCCGTGTGGACGGCAAGCGTCAAGCCTTGATGCCAAATTCAAACGGATATGAGTGGGGCTTCGCAGCTGCGGCGAGGTCTCGATAGGGTCCGACAGTAAGCCCGAATGAGTGGGCACAATGGGACTGAAAGTGGGATCACTTGGTGAGCCCGTTGTTCCCGCGCGGAGATCCCGCCGCTATTCTCGCAAATGTCGGACAGCCGCCGCCCTTTGTCGCATTTGTCGAGATCACGACAATCGGTTTGTCCCGCTCTGCTCTACGCACCCGTCAAGCCACGGAGTGGTGCCTGCTTCGCAGTTTTGAATTTGAGAGCGAGCGGGCTACGGCTCCGTCATTGCTGGGGGTCCGATAGCGAAAGCCTGTTCGAGATGCGTGCTTCTCTATCGTCGCACAGGGCGTTTTCAGCATCTTGGGCCCTCTCACCGGTCTGAACAACTGTTTCAGCTTGATCATTTGAGGTTTTCGCAACCGAACGTGCTTGCCGTGGCTGGTCGGCAAGCCGTCGCTCGAACGATCATGGAATGCGATACTAAGTTTTCCGGAATCTGGATTCCAACTGGAATGCAGGAAGACGATCGGTAGTAGCGTTTTTAGCTCGCATTTTACGCTGCATTTTCGAGTGGCACGTCGCTTGCTTCATTTCTCGTGCCGCCGATTCACCGAAACTCAGAAAGAGCCAACGCAAGCTCTATGGTGGTGCGAATTGCCCACTGCTCCCGCGCCCAGACGGCGCGGAACCGTCCTAAAAGCGGCATTAATCTTGGCGAAGGACAATTCAAATCCAAGGGAGAGTAAGATGAGCATCACACGCAGACATGTCATCGTTCAGGGTGGCGTCATTGCAGCAGGCCTGCTCGCCAGCGGCCTACCGGGGACAAAAGCCTTCGCGCAGATACCGTCAATCCCTTGGCGGCGCTCACTGCAGGGCTTGGCCTGGAACGACCCGATCATCGAGACCTATCGCGACGCAGTGCGCCTTCTCAACGCCCTTCCCGCCAGCGACAAATTCAACTGGGTCAACCTCTCGAAAATTCACGGCAGCGGTGACGTCGTCAAATACTGCCCGCATGGCAACTGGTATTTCCTGCCGTGGCACAGGGCCTATACGGCTATGTACGAGCGCATCGTTCGGCACGTGACCAAGAACAACGATTTCGCTATGCCGTTCTGGGACTGGACCGACAATCCGTACCTGCCCGAAGTGTTCACAATGCAAAAGACGCCCGACGGCAAGGACAATCCACTTTATGTTTCGTCGCGCACCTGGCCAATCACGCAGCCGATGCCGGACAATATAGTTGGGCCACAGGTTCTCAACACCATCCTAACGGCGAAGCCATACGAGGTCTTCGGCACCACCCGCCCCCAGGGACAGAACTCACTCGATCCTTCCTGGGTCACCACCAGCAGCGGCACGCAGGGGACGCTGGAATACACACCGCACAATCAGGTGCACAACAATATCGGTGGCTGGATGCCGGAAATGTCGTCGCCCCGCGATCCGATCTTCTTCATGCATCATTGCAACATCGACCGCATCTGGGCGACGTGGAATTTGCGCAACGCCAACAGCACGGATCGGCTCTGGGCCGACATGCCGTTCACCGACAATTTTTACGATGTCGACGGCAACTTCTGGTCCCCGAAGGTCTCTGACCTTTATGTTCCAGAGGAACTCGGATACAATTATGGTTTCCGGACCTACTTCAAGGTCGCGGCGGCGAGCGCCAAAACGCTGGCCCTGAACGATAAACTCACGTCCGTGATCGCGGCGACGGCGACCGATGCTGCAGTCGCCGGCGTGACGACCACCTCCACGGACAACAGCAAGGCGGCAACGGAAAACGTGCCGCTTTCGCTGCCGATCAAGATCCCGGCGGGCGCATTGCAGGAGATCGTCCGCCAACCGCCTCTGCCATCCGGCATGGATACAATGGATTTCGGCGCGGCACAGGAGCAGGCGGCCTCCGCTCCTCGTGTGCTGGCATTCCTGCGCGATGTCGAGATCACCAGTGCCAGCACGACCAGCGTTCGGGTGTTTCTCGGCAAGAACGACCTTAAGGCCGATACGCCCGTCACCGATCCCCATTACGTCGGTTCTTTCGCCGTTCTCGGTCATGACGGCGACCATCATCGCAAACCATCCTTCGTCCTCGATCTGACGGACGCGATCCAGCGGGTTTACGGCGGAAGGGGGCAGACGGATGGCGAGGCCATCGACCTGCAGCTCATTCCTGTCGGATCGGGAGCGGGCAAACCCGGCGCCGTAGAGCCCGCAAAGCTAGAAATAGCCATAGTGTCCGCCTAACATCCGGACTGGCTGGGTTGTGGAGACATCGATGCGCTATCATCGTTGGGTGCTTATCGCTATTCGTGCGGCGGCATTATCGATGCTGCGCATCGTCAGCCCGGTTCAAGCTAACGAGAGCGACATGCGGGCAACGACCAGTAAGCCCGCGACGATAACCATATCGAGCAGAGCAGTCCACTCATCGGCTGATACCAGTGCGCGGGTCGTCCTTACTGTCACTGGTTATGAACCGTCGACTTCAGGACCAGTGACGACGGTCGTTTCGCTTGACTGCGGCAGTAACGTTCGCGAAATTGGTAGGTTTGGTATTTTTCCGAACAAGGCGTTTTCGGTATTGGACGGGGCAAAGCCTCAACGATTTGGGTTTCCCTTGCCCGATGACCCGTCTTGCCGTCAGCCACAGACCGTCATTATCCGGCTGGAGCCTCAAACAGGCGGCGGTTCGGGCGCCAGCATCACTATCAGCGACGCAAGCATCGAATAGATTGGCAGTCGGGGCTGATTTGCCGCTAGCTCCAGAACCTTGGCGGCAATGAAAGTCCGCCGGATAAAATAGAGGGTTTTGATAGGTTGTTGTGACAAAGGTCCAACGCGCAGCGCCTATCGTGGTCAACAGTTTACAGTCTTGCCGCTGCATTCGGCGACTGATGGTCGTCTGCAAGCAGGCAAAGGTTTTTGGCCGACCCGAGACTAGGCTCAAGATAAAGTCGCTCTTAAAGGCATTGAACCAACGACGCGTTCCTAGATCAGTAAAGTGACTCTTCAACCACTTCAGATGCTTGCGCGGAGTCTGTCCGAAAGCTGCATTGACTTCGCACGCGGTCCAAAACCGATTCAGACTGCGCGTTCAATTCAAAACTGAAGATTAGACGTGTGCTTTTAATGGCACTGGATTTGCAAGGACACGGGCGGCGTGCGGCCATAGGTATCGTGATAGAGAGGCGCGGAGGTTAGTCTTGAAACGAAGAGATTTTTCGACTGTTGGGCTCACTGCTCTTCTCGCCGGGATCGTATTCCCGGCTTTTCCCAGCACCGGATTCAGTGAGCAGCGAAAGCCGTCCATCCCCGCACTCCCTGATCAGCGGAAACTTTGGAGTTGGATCAAAAGGCTCAACAGTTTCGGCCCCCGATTGACCGGCAGCCCGGCGCAAGCACGGGCAATCGATTATCTTGCTGGTGAGTTGAGAGGGATGGGCCTTGAGGTGAAGCGCGATCAACTCACGATGCGCCGGTGGATGCCACGAACCACCGCGTTCAAACTGTCAAATGGTGAAGTAATTGAGGTAGCGGCGCCGTTCCCGTATTCCGGGCTTACACCTCCCGGCGGTATCTCGGGTAAGATGGTTCTTTTCAACGGTCGGGTTCAGGCGTTTGAGAAAGCCCGCGGCAAAATTGCGGTGGTGACGGTAAAGCGTCGGGATCTGGCGGCATTCCTCGAACTGGTGACCAATCGACGCGGCAGCCTGCCGGAAGGCATAGACTTTCCCAAAGCCGTAACCACGCCGCTTATCACCGGTTTGCTTGGCGTACCGATCGACAAGGCGCGTGAAGCAGGGGTTTTAGCCGTCGTTTGCATTTTCGAAGGCGTCTCGGAAGTGCAGTTGAAGGGGCAGGTGCTGCCATTCACCACACCGTATTGGGGCTTACCTGCAATATGGGTGGCGCAATCTGAAGGAGAGCGGATCAAAGCCGCGATCAAGCACGGTTTGAGCGGTCGCCTGACCTTGGATGGCACGTTGGAAGACGTTGCGACCGATACGATTTATGCGGTTTTGCCGGGCTGCAACCTGCTTGAGACAATCATCATCAACACCCACACCGATGGACCTAATGCGTGCGAAGAGAACGGCGGTGCTGGGGTACTCGCTCTGGCGCATTATTTCTCCTCGCTACCGAAATCTGCCCGCAACCGAAGCCTCGTCTTCGTACTCGTCACGGGTCATTTCCAGCTTGCCCAGTTCGGCCGCCACGGGAATCAGGCGACGGCGACCTGGCTCGAAATGCATCCAGAATTGTGGGACGGCAAACCCGGCCATGCTAAAGCCGTTGCAGGAGCTACGATTGAGCATCTTGGATGTACCGAGTGGCGAGATGACTTTGCAAAAGGGCACCCCGCGCCCACCGGGAAGCCGGAACTCGATTTGATCTATACCAGTAATAAGTCGATGAGTGGCGTGTACATCGCTGCCGCACGCGGGCGCAAAAAGGTACGCGCGCTGATAGTCGCCCCAGCGGCGGCGCAGGTGATGTTGGGCGAAGGACAGCCATTATACGCATCAGGAATTCCGACGATATCAAGCTGTCCGATACCGGACTATCTTTGCCAGGTCTTGCCGGGCGGAGGCTTGGACCGGCTCGACCCTGATTACGCCTTTCAGCAAGTCGAAACCTTTGCCCGCACGGTCGACTTGCTCGACAGGATGCCGCGTGGTGAGATCGGAATCGTTCCGTTTAACCTGTCCACTGTTATCGGTGATCTGCTGTAAACCTGACCAACACTAACGCCAGCGAAAATGGCGGTGTCACGCGATCGGCACTTTAACTGGCGCCGAGGATCATCTGGCAGTTCACGATAGTGCCGGGTCATAGCCGTCCCATCTGGGCACGCTTCGTCATGCATGAGATGACCGGCCTGCGTTTCCACATCGCGGCCTTCGAGGCTCTCGGCGGCGCTCCGCGGGAGTGCTTTGCGACCGGATGAAGACTGCCGTCATCGGTGAGCGTCAGACAGAAGGCATCGTCTATAAACCATGCCACCACCAGCCTTAGCCCCAACCAAAGCCACGCGGACGGCCGCTGAAACATCCTAGTTGGTGGGATCCCACACCGCAGGCGAATCCATCACCTCCTGTCCTCCGATAGTCTCCAACGAGCTGGGAGAAACTGCTGATCCAGGCTGAATGAAGACTTTGTGTGGCATTCCCTGGCGACGAGCTTGCTGCCCCTCTCCCGGCGTAGCTGGCTGACCCAGTGCTTGGCATAGACATTGCAGGGGATGAATGCGGCGGTAACTCGTTGGGGTCGGAAGTCGTCAAACTGCTTTCCTAGGCGTCGGCATTGCCTACCGAGCACCTCGCCAGACGGAAGCACGATCGATCTGGCACGTATGTATGCGTACGGGATCATAACCATAGAGGAGTTGAAACGATGGCGGATATTCTTACATCTCTAAACCCGCTCCGGTGGATTGAAGCGCCATCCACGGAACTGGAGAGCCAAGTGACCCAAAGTCTATTCCCGATGTTCCAACGCTTGGCGGAAGCGGGCGCTGAAACCGCTAAAATTCTGCAGGTTGCCTTATTGCGCCGCGTGCAAGTCATGTGCGACAGCCACTCTACCCGCCAGGGAAAGCTCTTTACTGAGGCCGAACGTCTTGCCGAGAGTCTACGCGAGGTGCACGGCAATGGGAATTTGGGCTACGCTTGGGCGGAATACCTGCGCGACGCTAGTGAGCGCGCCATATTGTGCATGGATCTTCTCCGACAGCGCGGCGACATCTTCCTCGAACATGAAGCGGCAGGCTGTCCGCCGGTTTTCTTCTGCGACTACGAGACAGTTATGGATGGAAACGATCTGCCCTTGAAATCCAATTACGTGTTACTTCGAATGATCCCGCCCCAAGGTGTTAACGTCGATGACACGAAGCGCCCCTTCATAATCATTTGCCCGCGCGCCGGACATAGTCCCGGCGTCGGTGGCCACAAAGAAGACAGCCAGGTCGGCGTAGCGTTCCGGGAAGGTCACCCGGTTTATTTGGTGTCCTTCCGCCGAGAGCCAGAGGGGGGGCAGTATCTCTCTAATGTCACGTATGCGGAAGCGGCCTTTGTTCGTGAGGTCATGCGCCTGCATCCGCTTGCCCGCCTTCCAGTCGTAGTCGGCAACTGCCAAGCTGGCTGGGCTACCCTTCTGATGGTTGCGACAAATCTCGACTTAGCTGGCCCGATCATCCTCAACGGATCGCCGGTGACACCTACCTCGGGAAATATCGGTGAAAATACCCTCCGCTACATGGCGGGCCTCTTCGGGGGAGCTTGGATAACCATGTTTTTGTCAGATCTGGGCGGAGGCATCTTCGACGGCGCCCATCTCGTACAGAATTTCTAAACGCTCAATCCCGAGCGCCAGTTATTCATGAAGTATGTCGAACTGTTCCGAGATGTGGATGCGGCGAGCGAAGCCTTCCTTAAGGCTGAGAAGTGGTGGGGCGGCTTCTGCCTGATGCGGGGAGACGAGATCCGCTGGATAGTTGAGCACCTCTTTGTTGGTAATCGACTGGCGCACAACAAGGCGTATGGGGAGCCGGACCGGCGGCATTTCGACCTTAAGAAGATCAGGGCGCCTATTATCATATTTGCCAGTCATGGCGACAATGTAACGCCGCCGCAGCAGGCGCTGAATTGGATCCCCGAAATCTATGACAACGAGGAGGAAATCCGCCTTCTCGGCCAGCACATTATTTATATGGTACACAACGACGTCGGTCACCTCGGTACATTCGTTTCCTCGAGAGTAATCAACAAAGAATACAATGAGGTTGCAAGCACGCTCGAGGCAATTGAGGCGTTGTTGCCTGGCCTTTACGAGATGCGCATCACGGACATTCAAGAAGATGCTGGACACAAGAGCTATAGTGTTGAACTGATCGAGCGCACCTTCGAGAATATCCGTGAGTTTAACGATGGCCATGACGATGGAGGTCCCTTCGCTGCCGTCGCCCGCGTCTCTGAACTGCAAGCGCAGATCTATCACACAGTTGCCCGCCCCTTTGTGCAGGCCGCGGTCACAGACATCTCAGCAGACGCCAGCCGAATGTTCCATCCAAAGCGGCTGGAGCGATCGCTGCTGTCTTCTCA
This sequence comes from Rhizobium atlanticum, assembly GCF_030182485.1. NCBI lineage: Bacteria > Pseudomonadati > Pseudomonadota > Alphaproteobacteria > Hyphomicrobiales > Rhizobiaceae > Rhizobium > Rhizobium atlanticum. Next base: position 33,335 of record NZ_JAQJCJ010000032.1, on the reverse strand, counting down.
GAATCCGATCATGGTTGGCTATAAGTCAATTTCAGAGCAGGTACGGAACTCCCGGGCGAACGCAGCAGCGGAAAATCCTTTCCTGGCTGCGGAAGCGCTCTATTTCAAGGCTGTCGAACAGGCGATCGTGGTCATGCGCGACTGGCGCGACATGGGTTATGAGCTCGCGTTTCACATGATCTGGAACAACCCTTGGCAGCGATATTTTGACAATCCCCACGAAGCATACCGCAAAGGGACGACACTTGACGATATGAGATGGCAGCCGGACATCGCCAATGCGCTCAGGAGGATCGCGATCGGCGGACTCGCCGATGCCATCATCCGTATGGTCGTACTCCTGGTGAGCGATCGTGGCGGGATCCGACGCGACCGCCTGGCGCGCTGGTCACGGGTGCTGACCGAGGACGAGCCCTTCCGCTCACTAAGCGCTGATCATTTGGCCGAAATCACTCGCGTGCAGACGGCTATCGTCACCTTTGAGCCGGAGCAAGCAATGGAGACGCTGCCGCTGTTGCTAACGGAACCGAGGCAACGGCAACTCGCTTATGCAGCCGCTTGCTATATCCCGGGCTCCAGGGCGGAGATGTCATCGAGTACTGTTGCCATGCTACAGCGCTTCGCGGACGTGCTTGGCCAGCCATCGATCGTCGATGTGATTGAGGATCCGCTGGCAGTGACATAGTTTGTTCGTAGAGTAGCGTCTCGATCTCACCGAATCACATAATTATTGGTTTTCGCTCGTTGGTCACGGAGGCGCTTGAAACAATTCCATCGCAAATTCAGCCAGGACCGCAGATCGGAAAATTGCCATTGGACATCCGTCCTTTACAACGCAACGATGCCGTAATCCGGTTCAGTGATCGGGCCGGCAGAGGGCGGATTGAAACTGTGGAGGAAGGCTCTCGTCATAGGGCTGGCGCTCGCTGCAAATCATCGTGATCGAACGCACTGGCCATACGGTTGATCTCGGCTGACCGCGCACCGACCGCCTTGGCGGTCTCGCGCCACCTTGCGGTGTCGCGACTTCCTTAATGATCGCGCGAGCCTCGGCGAGCGTTAGGGCGTAGAGCCCTGCAGCTTCTTCCAGCAGGTCAAGGGAGCAGGTGCCTTCATCAAGATCAATGTTTGTCGTCAGCGCGCGCGCCTTGACATCCGTAGGCACTGGATTGAGGTCATAGGCAGGGGACAACGACCAGCTGGCTTTATTGAGCCACAGAAAGCCGTGATTTTTCTCCCCAGCTCAGAGCTAGAGCGGGCTGCAGCGAGAAGCGGCCGGGGTCCTCGAGCCAGGCACGATCATACTCAAACACGATTGTTTCGGCACCACGGGCGCGATTGCTCCGGGCCAGATGGGACGTGTGCGGCCGTGAAGGTCGAGATGAACTTCGAAATCAGCCATCGCGTGACGATCCCGGTGATCGCCTTGGGTGAGCGTGCTTGGGCAACTCTGCATTGGCCAGAGACTGGCCGACGCTGTCGTTACGGATGTCGGCGACTTGGCTCAGCCCATCTAGCAGGCCGAGTGCCTGGAGGACGCCTGCATAGATGCCGATGCTGACATTGGTGTCGCCGGCCTCGATCTTTTGAAGCGTTGAGCGTGAGGTGAAGGCACGTTCGGCTACTACCGCCATAGGCAGGCGGCGACGTCGACGTGCGTCGTGGATGTCTGCGCCCAGTTTGCGCAGCGCGCGCCGCACAGCGGCCGGAGCGTTGTGAGGTGTCGGAATTTGTCACCTTCGCACTACAGATTGCACTAGATATGTAGCACGAAGGTTACAATTTTTCAAGAGAGATGGTCAGAGAGAAAAGTGGTTAGAATGGGAATCGCGGGAGCGATAGCGCAAGTACGAGCCAGGCTGGCAGGCGAAGAAAGATGGCGGATCTTGAGGTGCTCAAGATCGATGCCGCCTCCGGACTGGAAGCGCGATCGGAACCACTATCGTCTGCTGATGCGGCTTTTGCCGATTGCCAAGCTGCACCCGGCCCTTAGTCGAACGGGTGCTCCTGGAAGATGCGGTGGTGTCGGTGACCGTGGACACCTCGTCGATCAGGGTCGCAACCGTGGCTGGTTTTGAGAAATCGGCGGGCGGACATTGTCGGCCATCAGGACACCAATTGAACTAGGCCATTTGGACTAGAATTTCCACTTATGGCGCGCCAACCGATCGGTTCCTCATGGATCGGGAAGCCGACCTCTACACAGCGGGCTCAATCCTCTAGAATAGTTGCTAATGACCGCTCATCAGACAATCTGATTGAAAGTTCCCCGCGAAGCAGCCATATATTTAGCTCAAATTCATTAGTGCTACGTAGGACATTGATCATGGTAGATGTGGAGCTGCAGGTCGCTCGGCAAAATGCCTCTCTTCGAGTGCAAGTCGAAGAAAGGCTCAGACAGGCTATTGCGACGGGCAAGTTCAAGCCGGGGCAAAGGCTCGTCGAGCGCGAGCTTTGCGAAATGATCGGCGTGGGTCGCACGTCCGTCCGTGAAGCGCTTCGGCAGCTTGAGGCAGAGGGATTGATCACAAGCTTCCCCCACAAGGGTCCAGTTGTCAGTATCATAACCTATGAGGAGGCCGCTCAGCTCTACACCGTCCGCGCGCTGCTCGAGGGGTTTGCTGGTCAGCAGTTCGCCGAAAATGGAACGGCGGAAGATATTGCCACTTTGCAAGATGCCGTTAGAGAATTCGAAGCGTCGGCGGAAAGCGGCGTGGGACACAGGCTCATCGCTGCCAAAAACGCCTTCTATGACTGCTTGATGGATGGCAGCAAAAACGTCTTCGTCAGGCAAATGCTAACATCGCTGCACAACCGGATCAATCTTCTGCGCATGACTTCGATGACACAACCGGGGCGCCTCAAACATAGCATTGCAGAAATCAAAGAGATTGCCGAAGCGATCCAAAATCGCAACGGACCCAGGGCTGCGGCCGCTTGTAAGCACCACATTGATATGGCTGCGAAAGTCGCACTCGAGTACCTGCGCAACAACACCTCAGGCTGATGCCATAAGATTTTCTGAAAATTGACAGATTGTCTGATGCTGGAGGTGGCCGGGTGTAATTAAATCCTTCAGGGCACGGTGCTTTTGACAACGCAACAACCTCTCTGGTGTCCATCGGACGATAAGATGGGTGCTGCTTGCACGGTCATTTTAAGTGAGGTGATTGAAGAAGCGACGGCAAAATTGGCGTCGTAGCGAGGGAGGGCCGGCCCAAGCATGAATTTTCCGATTGACAGATTGTCTGATAGGTCGTTAACTACTCCTCACTAACGGAGGTAGCTGATTGTGCTTGCCTCACATTCGGGAGCGGGACGTTGTCACCACGAAAAAATCTGCGCGTCGCCTTTATTGGTCTCGGCGCAATGGGCGGGCCGATGGCACAACATCTGTTGTCGGCTCAATTCGAAGTCACTGGCTTTGATCTATCGGCCGAGGCTAGGGAAAGGTTCGCGGCCGTCGGCGGCGTTCCGGCAGAGACGGTAGCGGAAGCATTCAATGGGGCCGATGTTGCGGTTACCATGCTTCCCAACGGCAAGGTTGTTCAAGACGCGCTCTTCAAGGATGGGGCCTGGCAATCCCTGAGTGCTGACGCGCTTGTCATCGACATGAGCTCATCGGCGCCCAATGATACTCGTGAGCTCGCAGAACGCTTGCATCAGAAGGGCTTGCGGCTGGTCGATGCTCCCGTGTCAGGCGGAGTGAAGCGAGCCGTCGAAGGCTCTCTTACTATCATGGCAGGCGGTGCTTCTGACGATATCGATCAAGCTGATCCCATCCTGTGCGCCATGGGCGGCCAGATTTTTAGGACAGGCCCGATCGGCTCAGGGCACGCCATGAAAGCCATCAACAATTTCGTATCGGGAGCCGGGGTTCTGGCAGCTATCGAAGGCGTTCTTCTTGGCCGAACGTTTGGTCTCGATCCTAGAACGATCGTCGATATTCTCAACTCGTCGTCTGGCAAGAACAACGCAACAGAAGTGAAGATGAAGCAGTTCATCCTCTCGGAGACTTTTGGCTCTGGTTTTGCTTTGGGGCTTATGGCGAAAGACATTAGGATTGCAGCGGACTTGTCGAAGGCGCTCAATCTCCAGCTGCCGACATTGGCCGGTACCGCTGATGCCTGGGATGCTGCTCGGCATGCTTTAGGCCCCGATGTCGACCATACGAAAATTGCGCAGTTCGTGAAAGATCAGGCCTGACCGCGAAAAACTACGCCAAACTGACAGTTGAAAATTGTCTGATAATCTGTCAAATATGATGAAGGGAGCGAAACCCAATGGCCACTTTGGACAGGAAAGATAAGGGGTCTAAGGCCGGCGAGCGAACAGCTCCATCGGAGCAGTTCAAGCGCGGACTTGCTACTCGTCGGCAGGTGATGGGGGACGCTTACGTTGATGCGGCCCTCGGAAAGGCGACCGACTTCACCTGGCCGATGCAGGAACTCGTCACCGAGTATTGTTGGGACAATATCTGGAACCGACCTGGCCTCGACCGTCGCGCTCGATCGATCCTCAACCTTGGAATGATAGCGGTTTTAAACCGACCGCACGAGCTCAGAGGCCACATCCGCGGCGCCATCAACAACGGTGTTACGAAACAGGAGATCCAGGAGATCTTCCTTCAGGTGGCTATCTACGTTGGTGTGCCAGCAGGCATCGACAGTTTCAGGCATGCCCAGGAAGTATTCACCGAAATGGGCATTTGAGAATGTGCTGTCCCGTGAGGGGGCATGTACAACATGCGCGGAGTTCTCAGCGCTTATCAACAAGGGAGGAGCCTAAAATGGCGATAGATCTCAAGAAATTCATAGAATTCGTGCGGGAGGATTTCGAGTTCAAGCGCGAAACTCGTTATCTTAACGGTATATTAAAATGCGATTTCCCTACCCGCAGTGTAGCGCTTCATTTCGAGGACGGTACGTTGCTAAAGGTGGAAGAGGCCGAATACGACGACGACAAGTGCACTATCGTCATACGCGGGACCGGTTCACAGTGGGAGGCGCTGCTTCAGCACAAACCCTTGCCGTTTTATCAGTGCTTGCAGTCATCAAACATCAAGCATGGCCTCTACCTTAGCAGTAACAACGAAACCTTCGCGTATCTGCCTGCTCTCAACCGCATGACCACCCTGATGCGCAATGCCCGTTCTGAAGGAGCAGCAGCATGACCAAGTTTGACCCCATTATCGGCCGTTATCTCTATCTCACCGTAGAAGGTATCGAGTACCGCGTCTATTACGAAGAAGCGGGCCAGGGGATTCCGCTTCTCGTCGGTCATACGGCAGGGTCCGACGGTCGCCAATACCGTCATATGCTTTGCGATTCCGACGTGACGAAAAATTTTCGCGTCATCGCGTTCGATCTGCCGTATCACGGCAAGTCCCTTCCCCCCTACGGCGTTCGCTGGTGGGAGAAGGAATACAACATGACCAAGAAGTTCATGATGGACTTCCAGCTCGAACTCTCAAAAGCGCTCGACCTAGACCGCCCCGTTTATTTGGGCAGCTCCATGGGCGGCCATCTCGCGATCGACCTGGCATCGAACTATCCGGACAACTTCCGCGCCACGATCTCGGTCGAAGGTGCGTTGCGCTCGGCGGCGGAGTACGTCGACGTCGGTATGGCTGGCATCCGCAGGGAGTTCGACAATCCAAACGTCAATCGCACCTCCATCGGTGCGGCGATGATGCTGAATATCTCACCGTACTCGCCAGAAGCGAATGTCCGTGAAATCCAGTGGGAATACAGCTGCGGTGGACCGGGAATCTTCGCGGGTGATCTTTATTACTACTACTACGACCACGATGTGTCGCCAGAAGAAGCCAGCAAAATCGATACGTCGAAATGTATGCTATACTTCCTCACGGGCGAATACGATCCAAACACGTCCCCGGCCGATACCAAGATTGCTGCAGACCTGGTCAAAGGCTCCAAGTTTTGGACAATGGAAAAGCTCGGACATTTTCCCGTTACTGAGGACTATAGCGAGTTCCGGAAGTATCTGTTGCCGATTCTTGAGGAGATCCAACAGTCATCAGCAGCCCGGTCTAAGGTTGCCTGATCCTTTTCTCGGGAGGAGAACTTCAATGAGGTGCATTCTGAATGTCACACTTGGGGCGCTGATCTCGGTTAGCGCCCTGGCGACAACCGCTTACGCGGATGGTGTCGATCAGCTACCGGCTACAGAAAAGAAGATCTATGAAACTGTAGATCCGCAGATTCCATTGGGGGCGAGCGCCTACAAAGACTTCAAGCCCAAAAAGGGTCCTCCGTGGAAGATCGGCTATGCAAGCAGCTACGCTGGCAACACCTGGCGAGCCGCAGCTCTCGATGCGGTCATGAGCGATCTTTTACCGCGATCAAAGGCTGCGGGCCTGGTGTCTGATGTCGTGGTCACCCAGTCGGATCTTAAAGACGCCGTTCAGATCCAGCAGATGCGTCAAATGGTGGACGAAGGCGTCGATGCAATCATCATCTGCTGCTCGAACGTCACGGCTCTTAATCAGACGATCGAATATGCCTACAAAGCCGGTGTGCCGGTGTTCTCATTTTCGGGCTACGTGACGTCGCCATACGCCATCAATGGCGCGGCCAATCACGCGCAGGGCGGTGCCGAGATGGCGACGTGGCTGGCGGAAAAAATAGGAAAGAAGGGCAATATCCTTCTCGTTTCTGGTATTCCCGGTTTCGCTTCTTCGGACAGCTTTGACAAAGCGGCTAAGGAAGCACTTGCTAAGTACCCCGACATAAAGATCGTCGGTGAAGTTGCAGGGAAGTGGACCGACCAGGTGGCCCAGGTCGAAGTTCAGAAGTTTCTTGCGACGAACCCGACGAAGATTGATGGGATCCTCACGCAGGGGGCCCAAGAGAACGGCGTTCTCAACGCAATGCTGCAGTCAGGTCGAGACATGATCCCGATTACTCTCGGGGGGGAAGCTTCCGCCGCGTGCTACTGGCGCAAGAACCCCGAGTTTGTGGACAGGAGTTTCCATATTTGGCCGCCGCGTCGCGAGATGCAACAGATGTGGGAGATCATGCTCCGCACATTGGAGGGACAAGGCCCTAAGGTTCAGTCCTTCCTTCGACCCGTCTTGCCTTACACCATCGATGAAGTCCGCGCGGCAATACCAGAAGATTGCGACTTGAACTCGACAGACTTCGTGGAGCCCAAGGCGGACGGGTGGTTTCCTGCTGCGATTGCTGCAGACTACTTCGAACGCCCGGCTAATCCCTGGAAGCCTGTGTCGAAGTGAAACTGTTCTGCCCGGTGGGTCTTGCCACCGGACAGAAGTTTCTCTTGTGGGAGGACCGCCTCGCGCGGCCGTTGGGATTAGAGGATCTCCGATGCAAAACCAAACTACGATCAAGTTGATCAATGTTGCCAAGTCTTTCGGCGAGACTAAGGCCTTAAAGAAGTGTGATTTTGAAGCCCGGGCCGGAGAAGTGCACGCCATCGTCGGAGAGAATGGAAGTGGCAAAAGCACGATGGCGAAGATCATGTCTGGAGTGTTGCACCCAGATTCCGGGAGCGTTTCGGTCCTTGGAGAAGAGATTTCGACTCCGACTGACGCCAAGCGCATCGGGCTGACAACGATCTTCCAGGAAGTGCTGGTGGCCGACGAGGCCAGTGTATTGGAAAACCTGTATGTCGGGCGCGACGGCATCTTCCGCTCGCAGGGCGGCAGTGGTCGGCGTACCGAGGCTGAGGAGATCCTGAAACGCCTCGTCGGCAAGCCCGTGGATCTCGATCAGAACGTTGGGGCATTGCCTCTGAGCGTCAAGCAATGGATAGTTATTGCGCGAGCGGTCTTGCGCAGGCCGAAGGTCCTCATCCTCGATGAATCGTCTGCGGCATTAGACCTCGATTCCACGATCCGCCTCCACGAGGAAATTGATCGTCTCCGTAGGGAAGGTGCGACCGTGCTGATCGTAACGCATCGGATCGCTGAACTTGTCCGCATCGCCGATCGAGCCACGATCCTTCGCGACGGCGTCACCATTGGTACGCTCGAGAAGCATGAAATAACTGAAGAGAACCTGCTTTCAATGATGACGCCCGCGGACCGAAACGCAAGCGACGCGAAGGCGTACGAATCAAAGCAAGTAGGCGCCGCCGCGCCGGCCGTGGTAGCGGTAAGAGACCTCGTTACTCACAGCGCGGCAGCGCCCTTCGATTTCGATCTACCGAAAGGAGCGATCATCGGTGTTGCAGGACTCGACGGGCAGGGGCAGGACGCTTTCGTACGCGCCGTTGCGGGTATCATCCAGCCTTTTGGTGGTAATGTCCAAGTCTGGTCATCCAGCACCGAGAGAATGAAAAAGGTCGCATCGCTCGAAGACGCTACCAAAGCAGGAATCTCGTATATTTCCGGCGACCGCAAGCGTGAAGGTATCTTCCCTCAGCAGAGCATCTTCGAAAATCTTGCCATCGGCGTCTATCGAAAGAACCTCGGTCCTCTTGGTATAATCAATAAGGCCGGCCTCAAACCCATGTTCAAACGCGAGGTGGATCGGCTCCGGATTAAGATTGGAAGTCCGGCGAACAAGATCACCTCACTGTCGGGCGGAAATCAGCAAAAAGTTTTGATCGGCCGTGCCTTTGCAAACGAACCGTCCGTCATCGTCCTTAACGATCCCGCTCGCGGTGTCGACCTCGGAACGAAGCGCGATCTCTACCGCGAACTGCGCCTGTTCACGGAGAAGGGTGGCAGCGTGATTTATCTATCAAGCGAAATCGAAGAGTTCATCGGCTTTGCGGACCGCGTCGACGTCTTCTTTGCTGGAAGGCTTTTCCGGTCGCTAGCAGGCGAGGACATAGCGGAAGAGCCAATCTTGGCCGCAATGTTTGGAAAATCGCCAAACGCCTCCATCGAGTTCGATCTGGAAAGGACTGCATGATGTCTGGAATCGCATTCCGTCAAATCACCCAGGACCGTTCCCTCTTCGTGCCGGCCGGCCTATTCATTGTCCTTTTGGTCGCCGTTGCCCTACGCGGACACGGGCTATTCACGAACAACGGCCTCGCAGGTGCAATCCTTGTCGCCACGCCCTTGATTCTAACGGCGCTTGCCCTCACCCCCATTGTCATGGCGGGTCGTGGAGCAGTGGACCTTTCAGTTGGCCCCTTGATGGGGTTCATCAACGTTACCCTTATTACCTGGCTTGTGGGTAACGGAATTACCAACCCTATCGCAGTGATAGTATGGGCAGTCGGCCTGGGAGCGGCATTCCAGCTACTCCAGGCGCTGGTTATCATTTATGTGCGTGTCGCTCCGATAATCGTTACGCTGTCGGGTTTTCTTGTCCTCTCCGGGTTGAACCTGATGGTGATGTCCCGACCGGGTGGAGTCGCGCCCGACTGGATGCTTAGCTGGGGGGCGGGGACCGACATCATGTCACCTGTTTTGCTGTTGCTGGTTGCAGCGTATGCATTATGGCTCCTTCTCAGGGGGACTATGTTTTACCGCAACCTTCGCATGACGGGTGCGGATGAGCGCATGGCGTATACGAGCGGCGTTCGAGTGGACGCAGTCCGCATCATCGCCCACGTTGTTGGTGGAGCATTCGCTGGACTTGCCGCCCTCAGCTACACGGCGCTGATCTCCTCTGGTGATCCGACGCAGGGCAGCACCTACACCCTTCAGGCTGTTACGGCCCTGGTTCTCGGAGGTGCGAGCCTCTCCGGTGGTCGTGGTGGAGCACTTGGATCTACGCTTGGCGCGATCAACATGTTCCTCATCTCCTATCTCCTCTCCACCTTCAACTTCGGCACGGTTTCGGGGTTCGTTACCCAGATGGCATTCGGCTTAATCCTCGTCGGATCACTTCTCGTGAACGTCTTTGTCATCAGTCGCCGCGCGGTTGTGTAAGGAGCAAGATAATGGTCGCGACAGTTATGAATTCCGAAATCAAATCGGCTCAGAAGTCTAACCCGCTCAAGGCTCATCGGAGCATCGTCATTGGCTTTGTTCTTCTGGCCTCTCTCTTAGCACTCGGTGCATTGCTGGTCCCCGGCTTCGTATCATCCCAAAACGCGCGTTCAATCCTTCTTCTCGCAGCGTTTCTGGGGCTTGCCTCCATTGGCCAGACCCTGTGCGCTCTGGTCGGTGCGCTCGATCTTTCGATACCATATATTATTGGAGGCGCGAACATCCTCCTTCCCAGCCTTATGGTCGCAGGTATTCCCGCTCCCCTCGCGATGCTGGTTGTCATGCTCCTCGGTGCGCTTGTCGGGGCCGCCAATGGCGCCCTGAGCTTCCGTCTCCAAGGGCAAGCGCTGATCATGTCGCTCGGAGTTGGCTTCGCGGCCGTCGGTGCGGTCCAGATCTACACCTCACTCGGCTCGGCGTTTGGTGGTACAGTGTTTGCTCCGGTACCCGAATGGCTGAGGAACATTTCGGCGTTCAACGGAAAGTTTTTCGGCCTGTCGCTGCCTCCGGTCATCGTGATCTGGGCTATCGTCGCCATCGCGCTTGGATGGTTCATGTACAACACCTGGTTTGGCCGCAGCATTTACGCCGTCGGCGGAAGCCGGACGGCGGCCGCCCGCCTCGGAATCTCCGAATTCAAGGTCTGGACCGTCATCCATAGCGTCAGCGGTGCCATGTCTGCAATCACGGGCATGCTGCTACTAGGGTTTTCCGGTGGTGGCTTCGTCGGCGTGGGCGACCCTTATCTTTTCACCACCGTAGCAGCGGTGGTGATTGGAGGGACGTCGCTTCTTGGTGGGGCGGGCGGCTATGGCGCGACAGTGCTCGGTGTTCTTGTCCTGACTGTACTGACCTCGCTTCTAGTTGGCCTCGGACTGAACTTTCCGGCGCAGCAGGCTGTCGTCGGTCTGCTCATCGTTCCGATGGTCGCGATATACGCACGGTCACCACACATTCGAAATCAGATATGATCAATGCATAGAAAGGAAGATCCATGGCAATCTCCAGCACCCTGCTAGGCCGTTTGAAGGACCAGACTCTCGTTCGCGAGCAGATGCTGGTTGGAGGAAAGTGGTCGAGCGAAGGGGTAAACGGCACACGCATCAACGTGCTAAACCCCTCCACGATGGACGTCCTTGCCTCTTTGCCTAGCGCTGGCCTTGCTGAAGTGCGAGCCTCTATCGATGCTGCAAAGGCTGCACAGAAGAAGTGGGCTAGGGTTTCGGCGAAGGAACGCTCGCTGATCATGCGGAAGTTCTACGAAGAGGTGGTAGCTAACGCTGAAGACCTGGCCGTAATTCTGACATCGGAAATGGGCAAGCCACTGGCGGAAGCGCGTGGCGAGATTGCTTACGGCGCTTCCTACATCGAATGGTTCGGTGAGGAAGCCAAGCGTGTCTATGGTGACACCATTCCAGGTCACCAGGCCGACAAGCGACTGCTTGTCATCAAGCAGCCGGTTGGCGTTGTGGCCGCCATCGCTCCTTGGAACTTTCCGTCGGCGATGGTGTGCCGCAAGATCGCGCCGGCGCTCGCGTCCGGCTGCGCGATCGTATTCAAGCCTGCTGCCGAGACTCCGTTATCGGCGCTTGCATTGGCGATCCTCGCGGAGCGTGCCGGAATACCCGATGGCTTGTTCAGCGTCCTCCCGACGGATAATGCAAGAATGTTTGGCGAGGAGGTCTGCTCCAACCCGGTCGTCAAGAAACTGACCTTCACCGGTTCGACCGAAGTTGGCCGTATCTTGATGGCGCAAGGCGCCCAGAAGATCATGAAGCTGAGCCTGGAACTCGGCGGCAATGCGCCGTTTATCGTTTTCGACGATGCAGATCTCGACCAGGCGGTCGAGGGGGCTATGCTTTCTAAGTTTCGTAACGCGGGTCAAACCTGCGTGTGCGCGAACCGTATTTACGTACAGAGCGGGATCCATGACAGGTTCGTCGAGAAGCTGGCAATGCGCGTGAGTGCCTTGCAGGTTCTTGACGGGTTTGAGAGCGGGGCGACGATCGGCCCGTTGATCAACGATGAAGCGGTAGCAAAGCTCTATGGTCATATCGATGACGCTGTGACCAAGGGTGCGACTGTCGTGGTTGGTGGTGACCGCGATGCTCGCGGAGGCACGTTCGTCCAACCAACGCTTCTCTCGGGTGCCACAAAGGATATGAAGGTTGCGCGTGAGGAAACCTTCGCGCCTCTGGCTCCGGTGTTCAAGTTCGATACTGTCGAGGAAGTCATCGAACTCGCGAACGATACGGAATTCGGCTTGGCAGCCTACTTTTTCGCCAACGACCTCAGGAACGTTTGGAAGGTCACAGAGGCGCTGGAATACGGCATGGTTGGCGTGAACACGGGTCTGATTTCCACCGAATTAGCGCCATTCGGCGGCGTCAAGCAATCCGGCTTCGGCCGAGAGGGCTCAAAGTACGGAATGGATGACTTCTTATCCATGAAATACGTCTGCATGGGCGGGATCGGCGCATAGCGATCGCCCAAGGGTCGCTCGCCGACTGAACTTAAAGGGGGAGAGGTCTGTTGAATAGAGGCAGGACAGCAACATCCTCTCCGCCGGTTGCGAGGTCTCAAAAGGCTGGACTTTTCTAGAGGTTTCGCGGGAGCTGTCCTACGGATCTTCCCTTCCGACCCCTTCTGGGGCCGGCCTTGCAGACGAGATTTCTGCCTGTCTTTTCGATTGTCGATCCTTCCGCCAATGCCCTACAAGGTAAGTCTTTCCCAGATAGCTTGTAGCCTTCGAAGAGGTAACACGACATGAACGAGCTGTTGCACCGTGGCGTTGTCGTTTCAACGTATCGGAGTCCTGAGCAGGAGCATGATCACCACCCGATCGATGCACGCGTTCGTCCTGAAATCGATCAGGCCGACGATGCTGCACGTGCCAGCGTGGAGGGTCAAGCGAAAGCCATTCGCGTCAACCAGCGACGCGTCAAGGTGTAGTTGTCGGCGGCCGCACCCTCAGTGTCGGTTTGACGTAGCCGCCGATCTTCGCCGGCGCCAGGCCTTTATGGTAGATCCGGATGCGTCCGGGTCATCCAGACGTCAAACGCGTAATGCAGGAAGAGATTCGATAGGATCGGGCTGACCACGCCCCCTTGCGGGGTACCACGCATCCGCTCAATGACTTCTCCGTTCTTTTCCATAGGCGCGGTCAACCATCTTTCGATGTAGAGCAGAGCCCAGTTGCATTTAACGTCTTTTCTGACCGTCTTCAGCAAGAGATCATGCGGAAGATTGTCGAACAGCTTTGATGTCGGATTCCGGATCAATCATCTGCTTGACCACCATCTGCGCGATCCGATCACTGACCGCCGATTCCAGATCTTGTAGAGATTTCTCGCAAGGTCTTTGTCAAACATCTCCAGGGTCTCACCGTCCACCCGGCTGCACCACGGTTGGCTTTGACCGCTTTGTAAGCTTCGTACACTTGCCGCTTCTCAATCCGAAACGGCTTGTCTGTCGTACCTATCGAAGTCCTGTTTCCAGTTGTTCCAAACAATACGACCACCTGATCCGATCCCTTTGCTCCGGCCCCATTACAGGGCCCTCAACGCTCATACGGATCGGTCCGCCCCAGTCTCCTGCATCGGTACTCTCGCCTTACGGTTTCTCCGCTTGGGCTTCTCCCTTGGCATCAGGAGCCTGGTTCCTGCAGTTCCGGGTGAAAGCCTGTGTCCAACTCACGCCCCCTCTACGCCGGTCGCCGCCCGCCCAATCATCAGGCACCCGGCGGACTTGTCCCAGGATGACGAAACAGTCCTGGTTTCGACGACGCTTATATTCATAACGGCGCGTCTTCGGAGGGTTCACTTTCGTTCGTCTTCGGACACGCACCTGCTCGGATCTCGTCCGAACTTTTCATCCGGCGCTCACCACCACGGCTCTTTACCGCAGCAGCTCGGACTGGTTTGAGACCCGCTCCTGAAAGCCGATCCCGGAGGGCCATCCTCCATCATTCACGCAGCTTCACGTTACGGGGTTAGCTCACACTGAACTCCTTCCGTGCCTCTGCAGCACACTTTCGTCGATGAAGATCAGTTTCTCCGGATCGAGGTCCAATTGACCATCGAACCAGGCGCGCCGGCGCTTCAGGACGTCCGGTCGGTCCTGCTCCAGTGCGTGTGCGGTCCTTTTTAAAGGTCCACCCACGGCTTCGAAGCCAAGCGCCAAGTGCGCTGCGGCTGATCTTCACCTGCCGCTCGACGGACAAGCGCTCAACCATCTCATCGAGCGTCACATCCCTACGCTCGTTGATCAACGCGACAACGAATTCCTCGTGTGCATCCACTGCCGAAGGTCGTCTCCAGCCCTGTGGCCGAGCAGTCAGCTCACCCTCTTTCGCTCTTGCAATCCAGCGGATCGCCGTCGAAATCCCAACTCCGAAACGAGCCGCAGCCTGTCGAGCCGACATGCCCGCCGCAGACGCTTTCAAAACCCGTATTCGAAGATCATCGCTCAGGGCCTGTCCCATCATCCACCTCTTCTCTGTGGAGTTGAATCAGCTTCGATGGACGCCGTCACATCACAATCGATTCATCGATCGCAGGACTTGCTCTAGGTCGCTCGTGGCGGGGCGAAACTCGGTTGCTGAAAACGATGATGCTCTTCGAACGGCGCCAAATGAAATTTTGCCGGCTGCATCCTCCTTGTAAGCGCGGACGATCCATTGGACGCCTGACTATCCTTAAAACGTCGTCTTTTTGCATTCGAGACGGGCAGGAAAGGCTTCATTAACCAACGCAACCAATAGGTATTCTCAGCTATGTCACAGACCCACAAGATTGATCTGCCGTTCGAATGAATGAAACGGCAATTGGAAGATTTGAGTAGACAAGTCGATCGTCCACCTCACCTAAAAGGTTTGCCTTTATGCCCAAGTCCATTAGACTCGCTTTATCTTTGATATTTGTTCTGCTCTCTCTTCTCGCGGCGGGCCAGGGCATCGTGAGTATCGTCAAGCTGCTGTCCATTAGGAGCAATATATCCGAAGTTGCCAGCAACTGGCTGCCATCGATCGATGTGATAAATCGGATCAATACGATCACCGGGGACTACCGCATCCTGCAGTTCAGGCTGGTGACAAACTCATCAGATTCGACGAGCCTTGCGCATAATATCACCACCTTCCGCCAGAAGATGGAGGATCTCGCGAATGCCCGTGGTGAATATGAGCCGATGGTGACATCCGGCGAGGAGCGTCAGGCCTATGACGCGTTCTCCGCTTTGTGGACGCAATATCAGGAGGATGGCGAGCGGATTGTTAAACTAATGCAGGCAGGCAAGAAGGATGAAGCATTTGCTCTTCTAACGAGTGACGCCACGACGAAACTGTATAATGATAGCGGAGCGCTCCTTGACCAGGATGTCGCAGTTAACAAGCGTGGTGGAGTCGCGGCCGTCGGAAACACGATGGGCGCCGTTTCATCGACGGTTTTGGTCACCATTCTTGCCATGGCGCTGGCAACTACGACGGGCATTATAGCCCTGCTTTACTGCATCCGGAAGATTACCGATCCGATCTCGCGGTTGACTACCACGATGGGCGTACTGGCAGATGGTAATCTCGACACTGAGGTTCCTTTCGCAATGCGCGCCGACGAAATCGGCAAGATGTCGAGAGCCGTTGAGGTATTCAAGCAAAACAGCATCAAGGCCCGCGATCTGAACGCGCAGGAGGCCGCGTTGCAGGCCAAGAGCGCCGACTTGCAGTCGAGCATTGCCGAGGTGGTGTCAGCCGCCGTAGCCGGTGACTTCACCCATCGCATCACCAAGAAATACGGCGATGCGGCTCTCGACCGTTTTGCAGGAAGCGTCAATGAGCTGGTCACCTCTGTTGACCGGGGCATCGCCGAAACTCGCCGAGTTATCTCAGCGCTTGCCGATGGGGATCTGACGGAAAACATGTGCGGCGAGTTTCAGGGAGCCTTTGGTGAACTGAAGAGTAATGTCAACGCCACCATGGCAGCCCTTCGATCCGTATTAGGCGAGGTTCGCTCCGCCGTCGACACGATCAACGGCGGAGCCGGCGAGATGCGCATCGCCTCAGGCGACCTTTCAAAGCGCACGGAACAGCAAGCCGCGGCCCTGGAGGAGACCTCTTCGGCGCTTGAGGAAATCACGGTGGCGGTAAAAAGCTCGACAGAAAGAGCCACGGAAGCCAGCCATATGGTCGATGAGGCACGCAGAAGCACCGAGCAGTCGAGCGCGGTTGTCAAAGACGCGGTCGCCGCCATGGGCCGCATCGAGCAGGCCTCGGATGAAATCGGCCAGATCATTAACGTCATTGACGAGATCGCCTTCCAGACCAATCTTTTGGCCCTTAACGCCGGCGTCGAGGCGGCGCGTGCGGGTGACGCTGGAAAGGGTTTCGCCGTTGTGGCTCAGGAGGTGCGTGAACTGGCACAGCGCTCCGCCACTGCCGCCAAGGATATCAAGGCGCTGATCAACCGGTCCGGCGACGAGGTCAAAACTGGGGTCAGGCTGGTAACGGCCACAGGCGATGCCCTTGGTCTAATCCGAGGCCACGTGATCAAGGTGAACGAGCACGTTCATACGATCTCGACGGCGGCACGAGAGCAATCGACCGGGCTGGCGGAAGTCAGCACTGCGGTCAACCAGATGGATCAGACGACCCAGCAGAATGCGGCGATGGTGGAAGAATCGACGGCGGCCACCAACCGGTTGGCGGATGAGGCTTCCAATCTGGCGCGGCTTATTGCGCGCTTCAGGCTCGACGGTTCGACTTTTGTACGGCGTGTTGCCCACCAGAACGGTAAGCCGGCCGCCTCGCCAGCGCGTGCCCTCTCCCAGAAGCTTGCCGGCGCCTTCGGCGGACGTACTACAGCCGCTGTCGCGACTAAGGAATGGGAAGAGTTTTAATGAATCATGTCATAATTCACCGCAGGATATTATCGGTTTCCATCTGGCAGCCAGCAGTTCTGCATGAAGACGACGTTGATCCCGGAAATCCGGGGGTTAGCAGAGGCGACGCCGCTGCCCCTAACGCATGTTCTCGGTTCAGGGATCTGCCGGTTCTGTCATTCCGGTGATAGAGCTTGCTGCCGAGATAACCAATCCCATCGGTCTAGCCACAGCGCCATTGTCGTCGTTGAGGTAGCAGATGGTATCATCGGCCCGGTCGTCGATCAGGTCTCTGGCATTCTATCGATCAACGGCGATCGGATCCAACCGGTTCGGACTTAGGCGCGACTTCGACCCAACCTTCAGCTACGGAATCACTCCGCTTGAACAAGGGATGGAATGCTCCCTTAGTTTTGAGCAAAGGTTTGGCACCAATCAGGACGCATCGCAGCTGCCTAGCAGACTTTTGCTTTTTCACCTTCCGCGACTGTCTTCCTTCAAGACGCGGAGTATTAACGAAATTCAACGAGAGTTCGAAGATGTCCAAAGTTATCGCAATCAATTTCGGGCAACAGGCTAAGACAGATACCCACTTAGAAAGCCACGAAGATGCACAGTCGCAGCGCCTGGAGCAAGAGCGGCTGCAAATGATCCAAATCACCAATCACCTTGAAGCACTGTACGCTCGGCTGCTGACCGTCTGTGGCGACAGACCGAAAAATTAAGGGCGCAGCGATGGTATAGCCCGGTGGAGCGCTGCGAACCACAGCGCCATCGCGAAGGGCTATTTCCGGGTCAGCTTTCGGGCGGAGAGGCCATCATATGCACTGTTTTAGATGGCAGTTCGCCGTAACGTCTCTTGTACTCTGCAGCAAAACGGCCGAGGTGTGTGAAGCCCCACTTAAGCGCTATTTCCGAAACGCTGATTTTAGCGCCGTTTTGCAGCAGTTCCTGTCGAGCTGCGCACATACGCAAGTCTCGGAGGTGCATTGTGGGGCTGGTATTACGAAATTGTCGGAAGCCGTGCTGCAAAGTCCGCACGCTGACCTTGGCCGCAGCGGCGATATCGTTAAGGGAAATGGGTTGAGCCATATGCTCTTCCATAAACTCCATTGCCCGTTTCACGTGGCGAGGCGTGGGAGACGGAGACGGACGACGAAGTTCATCGGTATAGCGATGCATACAGCTTTCGATCAAAAGGTACTCTATCGCGTCGAGGAGCGAGCTATAGGCCGACGGGCATTGTCGCAGAGCCCCCCCGGCACTGAGGCCGCGATGGGCAGACAGGGCTAGTTCTCGCATGAGCGTTCCCGCGCTCGATGCAAGATCAAGGGTCGGCTGAATTTGCAGATTTCCGCTGATCGTCCGATCGAGCATGCGAGAAAGCTTGTCACGCAAGGATTGCGTATCGATCGTCAATGACAGTTGAGATCTTATGCCATCTTGTCGGGCATTCAGCGGAGCATTTGCAACATGCGGCGACTCTACCTGTTGCCCAGACCAATGAAAGACTGCATTCCCGGACGCCGGCAGGAAGACCGTTACGACGTCAACTGGGGAATCTATCATGACCGAGAACGCCCCTTCATGATGGGCATCCGCAACGCCAAAACCATCAAGGGAAATTCGACTGCAGCGAGAGTTAAGCGATCTACTGTCGTGTTGAGCAAGGTCAGAGGACGCCAGGGGCGATGATATCAAAGGCAAAAGACGTTCGGGATCGGAGCCCTCGATAAAGTTGTCTTTCACTAAGGTCCCTTCATCGGGCTTGCTGAACAAACTTTCGGTCATCCAATATAAACCTATCTATGAACACCAACTCGCACATGCCGGGACTAGTTTTCCAAACCTTCAAAGCTCGAGACCGGATGGCGTGCGAGCGATTTTGATCGCGTACATGACCGATTCGGACCTTTGTGGAGGCCGGTTGAATCTCTCATTCCCTAGGCTTTCGTCATGGCGGATCATCACCAGCACCGACATCCACGTTCTCCCGCTCGAGATGGCCTCCTAGTTTTTCAGCGCTGCAGTTGGGAAGCCTCTAATGATGCGATGACTGGCTTCCACAAGCCTCGAACAGATTGACAGATTGTCTGATATACGTTAATGCTATTCCTGATCAAAGGCAAGGCAGCATCAGGGAAATCTGCCACGGTTCTAGTGGAGTTCCCGCACGGCAAATCAATCTAAAGATGCCTCCCAAGGCGAGGGGTGACGGGCTGCTTTCGATCGCAGCCCGTCACGGGAAGGGTGGGAGTGCTATGAGTGGGAGAGAACCTACGCCAACCGACCTTGGAGGCCGTTGAGTCGACACGGAGAAAAATGATTGTGCTGTAGGATGGCCCCACGATTTCGCCACACGCTGGTCCTCTTATCCTGCGCATCAGCATACTTCGGTTATGACGTATAAGAGAGGCACGCTCCAGGCTCAACACTCGGAGACGCAAAGACGTCGACGAGTTCTTTTGGCCTACTAAGCGAGGCGGTCGCGGCAAATATCAATGCGTAAGCCGCGCCTCGTCGCATTGAGTTGACTTTGCGCTCTTCTTAGCGGGTACGGACTCCGGGCGTCTGATTGGGCAAAAGAAGAGCTTAAGGACGAAACCTGATGATGGTCAAACAGCTTGTGCTGCCATAGGCGTGCTGTTGTCTGTGCCGCGCGAACGCGAAAAGCGCGATCAAATCGGAACGTGGCGGCGAGAGAAGACTAACAGGAAAGACCACATCAAACTCAACCGGGTGTCGGAATACCGATGCTTACGGCATTGCGTGCATGAGGCCTCAAAATGACGCCGGTCTCGACCTGTGTCCGCCGAAAATCGCAAAAAGGAATTGACAGATTGTCGGACAAAAATTTTACTATATCGCCCGCGCATTGCTTGTTCGCGGGAGACGCAGCGACGGACCGGGAGTTATAAGTGCTAAACTTGGCCAAAAATGCACAAATTGTCGACCTTCTTAATCTGCCGGAAGCGGCGACCGGCGCGTGATACAAGCGTCTCTGACTCACAAGGCGTGTCATACTCCATCGACCGAGGTACTGGTTGAACGTGACAGTGACGCCAACATTTCTCCTGGGGAAAAAGTCTGTGTCTTGATAGGCGCGTCAAATCCTGTTGGTCTTTGTTTGGCGCGCTCATTTATAGAAAAAGGCTATCGGGTCGCCGTAGGCGACGCCAATCCCGCCGACTTCGCCTCCCTGGCTGAAGGCCAGGGAAACAATTTTTTACCGGTCAAAGTCAACCCGAACAGAGACGTTTACGTCAACTCAATGGCTGACCAGGTGTATTTGCGCTGGAGACGGGTCGACGTTCTGGTGAACATAGTTTTCCGCAGAAATGAAACAACCCAAACTGTAACGGGATCGCTATCCAGCGCGAATCTGGGGCTTGATGCCGTATCCAATCTAATCAGAGTTACAGGTGCCTTTAGCTCTCGACTTCAGGGCGCGGAGCTTGCCGTAGTGGACGTCGCATGGTTCGAAGAGACGACCTCGCTGGAAGCAGAAGCCGTCCTTCAAGCGGCGTTGCGCACTACTACCTCCGCAATTGCTAGGCAATATTTCGGTTCCGGGCTGAGGATAAATGCTGTACACGCCAGCGATGTGAACTCTACGTCTTCAAGCGAAAATGACGTGCTTCGAACAGTGATCCACGCCGTGCAATTCCTGGCGAATTCGGAACTGTCCGGAAAGCTGACAGGGAACGTGCTGGAGATCGATCCTCGGTGCAGATAGATCCACTCCCACGTTCTGATCCGGCAAATCTGCAGGTATTAACCTTCCGTTAAGTTTCTCGAAAGACGCAATGGGCAAGAGGTCAAATCCTAACAACACGTAAAAAAGTTTCGATTGTTTTAGTGAAACTCTTATCCATGTTCGTTCAGGCTCAAACATTACTATTCCAAAAGCGAGGCCCCAGCACCGTTTGAGCCCTTTGGAGGTAAGTATGTTCGTCGATCGCCTGTTGTCCACCTTTACCATAAGAGCAAAGGTGTTATTGGTACTTGTACCCTTGATCCTGATATTGGCGGCAGTTGGTGGGGTCGGCTTAAAAGCAACTGGCTTGCTTCAGTCTCGTCTTCGGCTTTCAAATGAGGTTCTTCAGACCTTGAGCGGGTTTCGAAGTGTCGCGGAAAGTATGAACCGCTTTTTGGCGCAAAGCTCAACGGAGTACCGAGATGAGGCGCTGACAAGTTTAAACGGGCAGAGCGCAACCATGCAGTCGCTCCAGGAAGCGGCGGCAGGTAGCGGGAGCGAAACTGGTGCGCTCGAAAACAGTGTATCGGCAATGTCCGTTATCTCGGGCAGCATCGGCCGCATGTGGTCTTTGCATAATGACGAGGAATCCGTTCGCAGCGACATTGTTTCCAACTTGTCGAAGATCAAGGAGGTCGGAGGCGCCCTTAAATTGGCTGCGGTTGATGTGCGCTCACAAGTACGCAATCAGGAGAACTCCGGGAAAACCATGCTCCGGGAGGCTACCCGCTCACTCGATACGGCATCAGTTATGCAACACATGGCGGAAGACTTGGTGAGCTTGCCGGACGGAGCGAAGCAGCCTCCGACTGTCGCCCAGCAAGGGCTTGTGATCAAAAAGTCGCTAAAAACAGTTAAGCGGGTAGTCTCGACTGCTGACGAGCAGGCCGTTACTAAAATTGAGAGGACTATCGCCAAGCTAATCGCCAACCCCGAATTT
Organism: Rhizobium atlanticum; assembly: GCF_030182485.1. Taxonomy (NCBI): domain Bacteria; kingdom Pseudomonadati; phylum Pseudomonadota; class Alphaproteobacteria; order Hyphomicrobiales; family Rhizobiaceae; genus Rhizobium; species Rhizobium atlanticum. The sequence continues at coordinate 11,831 of NZ_JAQJCJ010000032.1, read as the reverse complement.
GTCGACCCTTCCACACGGCTTGCCGGCTCTGACCTACAGAGCTTTGCGACGAACCTGCGAGTGGATGCGATCCAGCACATGATTGAAGGAACAAATGCGATCCGGGCGTTGGATAAAGCGTTGACGGATTCCGAAATGCTTGTTGCGACGGCGACAACGATCGGCCAGGACGCCGATTCGATCGAAATCGAAATCAATAACCTGTTCCGTACAGCCAACGCAGAGAATCAGCAGCGCCTCGTTGAGCAACTTACAAAATTGGCGCGTGACACCGTGGCAGTTGGAGGCGTTGCCAGCTCGATATCTGGCTTCGATAAAATGCAGGAAGATCTATTCGCCCAGGTGGATTCTATCCAAGAGAACACAGAGAAGCTGGTCAAGATAGCGGAAGCCCGCCAAGCGCAATATTCTGAGGCGGACAAAACCGGCCAGGAGATCTGGAAAAACCTCGTAACCTTTGCAGCAACTCAGGAAAACGATGCTCGCAATGAAAGCAATCTTGCCCGCTTGCTGTCAACTATCGCCACAGTGTCCGGCGTCTTGGTAGCCTTGGCGGCTGGCGCCGGCCTGATGGCGACACTTCGCGCCCCGATCGAACGGATCGCGAAGCGCATGCAAGAGCTGGCAAAGGGCGATCTTCGATCGCAGATTGTCGGACGTGACCGGAGAGACGAAATAGGTGAAATGGCTCGCGCACTCGAGGTTTTCCGTGAAAATGCTGTCTCGAAGATGGACATCGAGACACGAACGGAAGCCGATAGGAAAACCGTTGAACAGGAGCGGATGGATCGTGAACGCGAACGCGCTCAGATGGAGGAGGAGGTCGCAACTGCCGTCACCATTCTAGGAGAGGCGTTATCTCGATTGGCGCGTGGCGACATCTCTCAAGAAATTGACCGCCAATTCCATCCCAATCTTGAGCCGCTGAGGCGCGATTTCAATCACTCGCTTTCGATCCTGAGAGAGACAGTGTCTCATATCGACGAGAATACCAATCAAATTCAATGGGGAACCAGCGAGCTTTTCAAAGCCTCAGATGATCTGTCGCGGCGAACTGAATTGCAAGCCGCCTCACTGGAGGAGGCTGCGGCCGCCGTCGAACAGGTGACGGTCACGGTCAGAAAATCATCCGAGAATGCCTATGAAACCCAGGCTTTCGTGTCCGTTGTTAAAGAACACGCCGAGGGTGCGGCAACCATTGTGACCGATGCGATCAACGCAATGGGCAGAATAGAAGACGCGTCCCACAAGATCGGCCAAATCATTGGTTTGATCGATACGATTGCGTTCCAGACAAATCTTTTGGCACTAAATGCTGGTGTCGAGGCGGCTCGTGCTGGAGATGCCGGAAAGGGTTTTGCAGTCGTAGCCCAGGAAGTGCGCGAACTTGCCCAGAAATCATCAGCTGCAGCCCGCGAGATTCGCCACCTGATTTCGGAATCCTCTTCGGAGGTGGCGATCGGCTCAGATTACGTGGGGAAAGCAGGTGAGGCGTTACACAACATAACGGCGTCGATCTTGAAGATTTCCGATCGGATTGATCAAATCGTCAATTCGAGCCGCGAGCAAGCGGCGTCCCTCGCCGAGATCAACAATAACGTCAATGTACTTGACCAGGGAACACAACAAAACGCTGCCATGGCCGAGCAGACAAATGCCGCGGCAAAGACTCTCTCGGATCAGACTAACGAACTCAGCGAGCGGCTCGCTTCATTCAAATTGACCGAAGATAAGTCGACGCGTCGGGTTAGGTTAGTGGCGTAAGCTACGCATCGAACGAGACTGCCACGCGTCGGATGGCCACTGTGATAGCGGCGTTCTACTGAAGGGAAATCCGCTTACGGAAGCGAAATCCGGCCTTAGGCTCTTGGTCTCCCTTTCGCCGCCCGTCTGACTGTAAAAAACCCACCTAGAGCCGATCAACCTTCAAGAGATCAACTGCTTTGCAATGCTCAGAGACACGAGAGGTATCAAATCCGTGCGCATACGTGAAATTACAAGAGCCATTATTCTAATCACCGGCTTGGTGATCCCTTCTGTAGCGGCCGCCGGTGGCCTTACGGAATTGCCGCGGGAGGAACGAAAAACCTACGAGTTGCTCGATCCAAAGTTGCCTACAGGTGAATCTGTCTTCCGCACGTTTAAGGCACAGCGAGCACCGCCGTGGAAAATTGGGTACGCATCGACATATGCTGACAATTCTTGGCGTGCGAGTATTCTTGATGAGTTCACAAACAAGATTGTTCCAGCTTTCAAGAAAGCGGGGCTGGTCTCCGAGTTCATCGTCACCCAGTCAAATCTTGAAGACGCTGTCCAGATCAGGCAGATGCGGCAGATGGTAGACGACGGCGTTGATGCAATTATTATCTGCTGTTCGAACCTCACGGCGCTTAATCCTACGATAGAGTATGCGTATTCAAAAGGAGTGCCTGTGTTCTCGTACTCTGGTTACGTAACATCGCCGTTCGCCGTCAACGCAACTGAGAACAACATGCAAGGCGGGTTTGAGGCGGCGAAGTGGCTCGCTGAAGAAATCGAAGGAAGTGGCAATGTGCTTCTCGTTTCGGGGATCTCCGGCTTTGCCTCCTCGGACAGCTTTGACGTCGGCGCAAAGAAGGCTCTGGAGTATTATCCCGAGATAAAGATCGTAGGTCATGTCGACGGGAAGTGGACAGACAAGGTCGCGCAGGCCGAGGTGCAAAAATTCCTTGCAGCGAATCCCGGTCGAATTGATGGTATTATCGTTCAGTCGGGAGCTGAGAATGGTGTTATCAACGCGGTGCGCCAGTCCGGGCGCGACATGATCCCAATCGTTCTAGGGGGCGAAGCTTCGGCAGCCTGTTACTGGCGACGGAACCCCGACTTCGTAAGCAAGAGTTTTCATTTCTGGCCGCCGCGCTCTGAGGCGGGTTTCGTATGGGACGTAATGATGCGAACTCTTGAGGGACAGGGCCCCAAAATTCAGACAATCCTGCGGCCAGCAATTCCCAGTACCATAGAGGATGTAATGGCGGTTTTGCCAGCTGATTGCGATCCTAACTCTGAGGATTGGATCGAGCCGAAGAATACAGCTTGGTGGTCTGCCAGCGCTGCTGCTAAATATTTCGATAACCCAGCGGATCCGCTCTCCTGGAAGCCGGCCGATTGAAGATCGCATGCGGGGTCTGTGTGGAATGCGGTGCCTTCATGATCGGCTCTCGTGCAAGGTAGGCTGCGCTAAGGAATGACAGTTCAAATTGGGAAATGCCCGGGTCGCCTCAGGAGACATGAGACAAGCGATCCGGTTCCAACGAACATATTTGCTCCGCGGTAGCATTCTTCCTCCGGCCCTCCTCTCGCCAAACGGGACAACATACTCATTGCGCCTTTCGATCTACGTGCTGCCGCGAAGGTTGTTGCTTCGAATGTGAAAGCAAAGTTCATTTCCGACCGCACTATCCGGCTCAGGCCGACGCGCGGTTCGACGCCTTACTGACATATCTGCATCAATTTGTTGCTCGAATGATTTGGGTGGCGTTCCCGGAATTCCTGATCGGATGGATGATGCATCTGTCTTGGCCCTCGGTAAGGAGCTTCACGATGAATTCGACTTTACAACCGCTTTGGCAACGCTCCTTTTTTCAGAAAAGGCGCAATCGCCGGAGAGACGAAGCGCTGCATCATGATACCTCAGCCGACCGAGGAGCGCTGCTTGAAGCATTGATCGGCGTGTTGCCCCTCCCAATTTTCTTCAAAGATCTGCACGGTCGCTATGTCGGTTGCAACAAGGTTTTCGAAGATCTCCTCGGTCGCTCGCGCGACGAGATCATCGGGAATACAGATTTTGATCTCAGTTCAACGCAACTGGCGGAAATTTATTCTATTGAAGAGAAAGGCCTTCTTGAAAGGGGTGGAGCCCAAGTCTCCGAGCGTAAGATCGCTCTCGCAAACGGCGCCATCCTGGATGTTGTCTGCAACAAGGCAGTTTTCAGAGGTCACGACGACGAGCCCGCGGGTCTGATTGGCGTTATCATCGACATAACCGAACACAAGTTGGCGGAGCAGGAACTCAAAAACGCTCTCGAACTAGCCCAAGGGATCGTCACCGCTATTCCAGACGTTCTGTTTGAGGTCGACGAGGATGGGCGATATCTTCAGGTCTGGACCAGAAATCCCGAACTACTAGCCCAGCAGCGGGAAATGCTACTGGGTAGGACGGTCGACCAAGTTCTTGCGCCTGATCAAGCGGCTATTGCAATGGAGGCGCTTCGAACTGCAAGCAGTGAAGGAGTTGCCTACGGTCGATGCATTAGCGTATCCTTGCCAAACGGCGAGACCCGATGGTTCGAGTTGTCGGTGGCTAGACGACCAAGCGCCGATCCTGACGCCGCCACCACGCTCCTGGCATTTTCGCGTGATGTCACGGAACGAAGGCAGGCGGAAGACGCCATCAACTCCGTGCGGACGCAATTGCTAAGTGTGCTGCAAACCATTCCTGACATGGTTTGGGTAAAGAATGTCGATGGCGTACACCTGTTGTGCAATCATGCATTTGAGCGGCTGACCGGGAAATCGGAGGCGGAGGTCGTTGGAAAAACGGACCTTGAATTGTTCGGGGCTGAGAGAGCTCACATTTCCGGAAAATCTGATGAGGCCACGATCGAAGCCGGTGGCATACTTATCGACGAGAATTGGGTGGTTTCCCCGGAGAACGGTCAGTCCATTCTTCTCGAAACACGTAAACTTGCGGTCCTCGGCGCCGGGGGAGAGGTTACAGGAGTCCTCGGGGTCTCTCGCGATGTCACGGAACTGAACGCCTCGCGGGAAAAAATCAGGCAAATGGCCTTTTACGATCCGGTGACTTCTTTGCCGAACCGCTTGCTGTTTAACGAGCGATTGCAAAAGGTCGTCAGTGACGCGTCGTCTCAACGTCGGCGGACAGGGGTAATGCTGATTGACATCGACCATTTCAAAGTCGTGAACGATACGATGGGTCACCCTGTGGGTGATCAACTACTCTGCCAGGTCGCTACCCGGCTTAAGAAATCTGTCCGCGATCTCGACACGGTTGCGCGTCTCGGCGGCGACGAGTTCGCGATTCTGTTGCCGGAAATCCAGACAACCGACGATCTCGATTGGGTTGCGTGCTCGATCCTCGAGAGATTCAAGGAATCTTTCCTATTGGATGGCAAGGAAGTCTACGTGTCATGCAGTGTAGGCATCGCGATCTCGCCCGACGACAGCACAGATGTCAACGATCTGGTGAAATACGCCGACTCTGCGATGTATCTTGCCAAACGCTCGGGGAGAAACAGTTTTCGCTTTTATTCGAAGGATTTGACTGTGGGCGTGGAGGAGCGGATGCAGTTGGAATCTGAATTGCGCCGCGCTATCGAGCGCGAAGAATTGGAGCTGCACTACCAGCCCAAGGTGCTTCTGGACAGCGGCGTAATGATAGGATCGGAAGCGTTGTTGAGATGGCCTCATCCCGAGATGGGCATGATTCCGCCGGTTCGATTCATTCCGGTCGCTGAGGATACCGGGCTGATCGTTGAACTCGGGCGATGGGTGCTGCGTGAAGCGTGCAAGACGGCGAAGGAGCTGAACGCCGATTGCCACCACCTGCACAAGATTGCAGTCAACCTTTCGGGTAAGCAATTCCAATGCTCACGGTTGGTAAACGAGATCGCTGCAATCCTCGGTGAAACCGGTTGCCGCGCGGAATGGATCGAAATCGAAATCACGGAGAGTCTGCTTCTCGATCGGAAGGGCGAGACCCTGCAGACGCTTCTTAAGCTGCGTCAAATGGGATTTTCGATTGCTATCGATGATTTTGGCACCGGTTACTCGGCGCTCAACTATCTAGCCCGCTTCCCGATCGACACGCTGAAGATCGATCGGTCATTCATAAATAGCTCGGACAAAAGGAACGAAGAATTGGTCAAAGCGATTCTGTCCATTGCACAATGTCTTGGGCAGGACGTGGTGGCGGAAGGTGTTGAGACCGCCGAGCAGGCAGCATTTCTCGCAGCGAACGGATGCGGTTCGGCGCAAGGCTTCTTTTACAGCAAGGCCCTGCCGAAGATGGAATTGATCGCTCTTTGGGTGCGCGCGTCCGCCACCGGCTTCGTTTCAGATCGTTACGCCGCTTCGCGATGATGAGCGCGAATAAGGGAAAATGTCACCTGTCTGATGGACGGTGATGCGGTGCGCGCTGTGAGACAACTCAACTTGAGCCTCGTCAATCTCTGAATGTCTGCGGTTTTTCGCGGAACAGGGGGCAACGCTGGGTCAACGACCATGCGTTGTGCGGCCCCGCGAGCCGCATTCTCGAATGCTCTGCTCCTACTGCGCGGCATTCGGTAGGCCGGGGAAAACGCGGTACACCGGCTCCTAAAGCAAGGCAGTCGCTCTCGATATGGCTTTCTTCAAAAATATTTGACAGATTATCATACAATCTGCCAAAAATGTCGCCAAGCACCTGATGGGAGGAAAATCAGTGTCTCTTAGTATGCATCACCTGGCCAAGCTTCCGTATTTTTATCCGTTCGAATTTGGCGATGGAAAAATCACGGTACTGTCCGACGGGCCGTTAGAGCTAGGAGATCCTCGCCTGAACTTCTTGGGGGTAGAGCCACGCACGGTCAGCCTGATGCTAGAGGACAATTTCCTGCCAACGAACAAAGTTGTACTCGAGCAAAACGTGCCGCTTGTTGAGATAAATGGAAGAACAATTCTATTTGATACCGGGATGGGGTCTTCCAAAGCTTTCGGGCCCACCACAGGTCGACTCCTAGCCAGCCTGAGAGAGGCAGGTCGAGATCCGACGGAGATCGATGCGGTGGTTCTGTCGCACGCCCATATCGATCATATCGGCGGTCTGTGCGATGCCAATGGAAGGTTAAATTTCCCGAACGCCGACATCTTCATCAGTGAGCGAGACTTCACGGACTGGACGGACGGGTCGTCGATCGATTCTTCATTTCAATTTCAAATCGATAACGCTCGGCGAAACCTGCTTCCCCACAAGGATCGGACCTTCTTTTTCAAAGACGGCGAGGAGTTCTTGCCGGGCGTTCACGCGATTTCGGCCCCCGGCCACACGCTCGGTCATCATTGTTTTATGCTGCAGTCGGGAAACGATCGCCTCTGTTTTCTCGGCGACCTTACGCACCATCATATCCTGTTGATGGAGAGGCCGATGATGGAATTCCGATACGACACGGACCCGAAGCTGTCAGCTAGATCCCGCACGCGCGTGCTTGATATGCTGGCGACAGATCGCATTGCGGTAATGTCCTATCACTTCGCATGGCCAGGTGCCGGGCATGTGGTGCGAAACGGAGACGGATTCCGCTATATCCCCTCTCCAATGCAGTTGCTTGCACATCGATAAGGAATTTCAAAGATGCAGATGCGTTCGGTAATCCTCAGGGAGTCGGGTCTGCCGAAGCCCTATTCAAATTCGAAACCTCTTAAGATTGAGCTTGTGGAACTGACGCCGCCTGGCCCCATGGAGGTGTTGGTCAAGATCAAGGCTGCCGGTGTCTGCCACTCTGACCTGTCCGCAATCAATGGGGACAGACCGCGTCCGCTTCCAGTCGCTCTAGGCCATGAGGCATCTGGCGTCGTCGCAGCAATCGGACCGAGTGTCGAGAAGGTTGAGGTTGGTGACCATGTAGTCATGTCATTTCTGCCGGTTTGTGGCCATTGCTCATATTGCGCTGAAGGCCGCGCCAGCCTCTGCGAACCGGGCTACCAGGCCAATGCTGCAGGAACGCTTCTATCCGGCGGCAAGCACATCCGTTTGAGAGGATACGAAATTAACCACCATAGCGGCGTTTCTGCGTTTTCCGAATATGCTGTCGTGTCGGCGAGCTCGGTAGTCAAAGTGACCAAAGATATCGATTTGGCGACAGCTGCTCTCTTCGGCTGTGCCGTTATGACCGGCGTTGGAGCTGTGATGAACACGTGTGGGGTCCGCCCAGGCCGTAGTGTGGCGGTAATCGGGCTCGGCGGCGTAGGCCTTTCGGCGATACTTGGCGCTGTTGCGAGCGGTGCAAGCGATATCGTGGCGATCGACCTAATCCAAGCGAAGCTGGATCTTGCCAAGGAGCTGGGAGCGACGAAGACTTTTTTGGCCACCTCGCCGAATATTGTTGCCCAAGTAAAAGGCGCGACAAGCGGCGGGGTAGACTACGCGATAGAGATGGCTGGATCCAAAAAGGCATTCGAGCTTGCATATGAGATTACCCGGCGCGGAGGGATGACCGCTACGGCCGGACTGGCCAGCGCAAATTCCCGTTTCGAGGTTTCGCCCTTGCCGTTGGTCGGAGAGGAGAGAACGATCAAGGGCAGCTATATGGGTTCCTGCGTGCCATCGCGCGACATACCCCGCTATATCGACCTTTACCTCAAAGGTAAGCTGCCAGTGGACAAATTGCTGTCGAGCACTGGCCCCCTTGATGAGATCAATGAGGTTTTCGACCGTCTTGACAGGGCCGAGATCAATCGACACCTAGTCTTGATGGACTGATGGCGGGGAGAATTCTCTTGAACGAGTGGACAGTGCTCGCCATCCATTACGGCACCGCGCAAAGACCAGTAAGTGACCTGATACTAGAGACGAATGACATTCATGATCGTCCATCACAAATCGACTACTTCGTGTGGCTGATCCGTCTCGAGGACCGATTAATTCTTGTTGACACTGGTTTCGAAGCCGGAGAGGGCGCGGCCAGAGGGCGGACCCTCTTGATCCATCCGGTGGCAGCACTGAGCAGCCTTGGCATCAAATCCAGCGAAATTACTGATGTCGTTGTGACACACCTGCACTACGATCACGCCGGAAACCTCCCGGCCTTTCCTAACGCCACTTTTCACATTCAGGATCGGGAGATGGCGTATGGAACGGGGCGGTGTATGTGCCATGAGCGAATGCGTCGGCCTTTTGCTACAGAAGGTGTCGTCGACGCGGTCCGGCTCGTTTTTCAGTCACGGGTACGGTTCCATGATGGGGATGGGGAAATTGTTCCTGGATGCAGGGTGCATCTGGTTGGCGGTCACTCGAAAGGTTTGCAAGTTGTTACGGTGGCAACAGGCGGCGCTTTGCTGGTTATCGCTTCCGACGCGCTTCATTTCCAGCACTATCTTGAAAATGACGGCGCGTTTCCCCTGTTTGCAGATTACCTAGAGGTCATCGAGGGTTACAACAAGCTCCGCGTCCTTGCCGGAGCAAACGGACTCATCATTCCGGGTCATGACCCTGAGGTGCTACAGAAATTTTCTCCCCTTGCGCCAGACCTCCAGTTCGCTAGAGTTCTCCTGTGACCCACAATAAACCGATTGAAATTTTTTGCTGTTTGCAGACAATCGGGTTGTCCTACGAAACGCTCCGGCAGTATATTGATTCTGTGCGTCACTAGAAATTTCATCGAAGGTTTGTTGTGAATGGGAACGATCGACCTCCAGATTAGACGTCAAAACGCCTCTCTTCGAATCCTTGTTGAGGATAAGCTCCGGCAGGCTATTTCAAGTGGCCGTTTCAAGCCCGGGCAGCGGCTGGTGGAGCGCGAGTTGTGCGAACTTATCGGGGTTGGCCGAACTTCAGTTCGCGAGGCGCTACGCCAGTTAGAAGCTGAAGGGCTTATTACTAGCTATCCGCATCGGGGGCCGGTTGTCAGCACTATCAGCTACGAGGAGGCTAGGCAGCTTTATAGTGTACGCGCGCTGCTTGAAAGCTTTGCCGGCCAGGAGTTCGCCGAGAACGGTTCGAATGAAGAGATCGTTGCTCTCCTCGAGACCGTGGAAGCGTTCGAAGCCGCAGCCAAGAGCGGTTCCGGAACGCGGATCATCGAAGCCAAGACCGCTTTTTACGATTGTTTGATGACCGGCAGCAAGAACGTGTTTGTGAAGCAAATGCTCACGTCGTTGCACAACCGGGTCACATTGTTGCGGATGACATCGATGACCCAGCCAGGGCGGCTGCAGAACAGCGTTTTCGAAATAAGAGAGATTGCGGCCGCTATTGCGTTGCGTGATGGCGACAGGGCAGCCGCGCTTTGCAAGCGCCATATCGAAATCGCGGCTAAGGTGGCGTTGGACTACTTGAGCAAGAACCCCGTCGAAACCTCCGAGTAGTTCCACAAAACGAAGTTCAGGCGACGGCTAAGGTTGACAGATTGTCTGAAAATCTGCTTACCTCTCTTATGGGAGGTGAGACACAGGAAGTGCGGCTTCCCAACAACATCATTTTGTTAGGGAGGACGTATGGGCGCCCATGCCGAGCTGATTAAACGCGTAACCCTGGCGATCGAAGATCCGGAGCTACCGCGACTGACCCCAGGTCTTACAACACGGATCTCGTTGCAAGTTGGACCAGAAAAGTCATCACTTGCTGTGGGAGGCGGGATAGTCGCACTGGACGGCGCGGACGAAAATGCTGACGTCATACTGAGTGCCCCAGAAGGAGCTTGGGAAAAGGTTATGCAGGTGCCGCCGCCGGCAACCTACCATTCGTTCACCGCCTTTCAACTCGCTAACCCTGAGTTCACGTTATCTGGTTCGCCCGTAGCAATCGCTCAAGCGCGTCCCGCTCTGGAGCGACTGTTCGAAATCGTCGTAGCGTCTCCGCCCCTAGTTGCGCCGAAGATCGATCGAAATATTGAACAGGTCACCGGACGCTATAAGCGGGTAGAGGTCGGCGGCGTAGAACACGATATCTTTTACGAGGAAGCCGGTGCAGGAACTCCTATCCTTTTCCTCCATACGGCTGGCGCAGACGGCCGTCAGTTTCTACCGCAACTCTCCGACACTGGGTTTGCGCGTACGAACCGATTGATCTCAGTTGATCTGCCGTTTCACGGACGTTCGATGCCTCCTTTAACTTGGGACGGCTCGCCCTATCAACTCACAACGGATCTCTACCTGACCTGGTGCACGGCGATACTCGACCAGCTCGTCGGAGACAGAGCTATCGTCGTTGGAGGATCTATGGGCGCGGCGATGTGCATGGTGCTGGCGGCGGAGCGACCGGAACGTCTAATGGGTGTAATTGCGGTCGAGCCGCCGTTGAAGTCAAAGGGCCGTCGCAACCCCTTTCAACACAACGTCAACGTTCATGGGTCGCTTCATAACTCAGCCTATGTCCGCGGAATCATGAGCCCGCTCAGCCCGCAAGAAGAGCGACGCCGCGCCAGTTGGATCTACTCGCAGGGTGCTCCTGGAGTTTATCCCGGCGATCTTTCGTTCTACAGCGACGAGTTCGACGGTGCCGTCGTCGGTCCGAAGATTGATGCCAAGCGAACACCGACCGTTCTTCTCTCCGGGACCTATGACTACTCTGCGACGCCTGCAGACGGAGCAGCGCTAGCGGCCCTCATTCCTGGCAGCCGTCATGTCGTTATGGAGGGGCTTGGGCACTTTCCGATGTGCGAAAATCCTGACTATTTCCGGAGCTTCTTGCAAGACGCTATTCGGTTCGTCGAAGATAACGGCTGATCACAAAGCAACCGCGTTGGCCATTTACCGATCGTGTCCCAGTACGTGGCGTAGGTGACGGTAGGGAGTAAAGCCGAGCGCCCGCGCGCTTCTCGTTGCGCTGTAGCGGGTGATCGGCTTTGCGGGCGGCCATCAGTGTTTTCCGCTAGGGTCGGGTTGTTCAAGACCAACCTGACGGAAAGATCACCGATGACCAATGACATGATGAACGTGCGTTCGCTTGTTGAGAAGAGTGCCGATGCAGATTTGTTGCGTGAGATGATCGGTCTTGCTGCCGAGCGGCTGATGGAGTTGGAGGTCGGCTCGGCCACGGGTGCTGACTTCGGTGTGAAGAACCCGATGCGGCTCACTCA
>NZ_JAQJCJ010000031.1:0-42948 GCF_030182485.1 Rhizobium atlanticum | reverse complement strand
GGAAAAGGTAAATGTCGCTCTGCATGCCTGATGGCCCCAGAGTGGCCGTGTAGGGCACACCATGGATACTGAAGTTGGTGGGTTTGTCCGCGCTCGGCAGCAAGTCAAACAAGTACATTGCAGGCAGAAGGTCATCTGGTACCGGTTGATTGCCGTGTTGCCAGCTCGGAGGGACAAATCCTCCCAAGTCGTCCACAGGCAGCGTGTACTGTGGGGTGCCGAAGATCGATGCCCCCAAGCTTTGCTCCCATGGTGCGTCTGGCGGATTGACGCTTTGCACCGGTGAATAGGCGGCTGACGGCAAATCCTGCCGGAAGGGCGCTGTATTCCAGCTATCGGGAAGCTGGCCGGGTTGAGCCACTCCATGCCAAAACTCTGCGGGATCGGCGATCTGTGTGGAGGACTCCGGTTCAGCCGCCGCAGCCCTCGCTCGAGCACTGTTGGGCGCGGTGCTCAGACGTCGTTGGAGTTGCTCCCGATCGGCGACGAGGTTGTCGAGGTGCAGCACGGCTGGCCGGTCTCTTCGCGCCAGACGTCTAACGAGCGCCCGCGTGCCGTCAACCACGAAGACTCCGCAATCATAGCCGTTGCGCTGTTGGGTCATGCGGACGGGCTCCAGACGGGTACCCAACCTTTGTGCGAGCATTGCTGCAAACTCGTCGTTCTGGCCCCGGAAGGAGTCATAGTGATAGGCAGCCGGCTCCTCGCGGTTGCGACGGTCAACGAGTAGCAGCGACCAATGGGTGCCCCGGTGATCAGGATCCGAAGCACTGGCATCGCTCACTGGAAGGAACAGGAAGTCGGCTGTATCTCTTCCATCCTGATCATTAACGATGCGCTGGAAAGCGCTCAGCGCGGTGCTCTCATCGCCCAGGCGCAGATGATAATGGGCTATCAGGGGATCGATAAGCCGCGTCCTGGCGGCGAGATCCGGATCGTTTCGCTGCAAGTCCTGCATTAGCAGCTCATAATCCGTCTGGATATGCTGGTCGCCCAGCCATTCGGTATGGTCGAGCGACAATCCGCTGCGGCCTTCGATCGATGGATCAACCTGCTGCAGCGGCGAAGTTGATCTGAACTCGGCACGTGAATCCGAACGGCCGTCCAGACCGGCCGGTTCCCGGCCACTTGCCTGCTCAGGGGACAACCCCGACGCTGCGTTCGCCTCAACGACTTGCTGGTACTGCCGAAGCCGATTGAAAGACATATTGAGTTTTTTTCCCATGTCTTCGGTGAAGTCTTGGTAATCTTTTTTCAACGACTGTCGCTGCTGATCAGTACCGGTGAGTCGGCTGACTATGCTCTCCCTGCCCTCCCTTTGGAGCCAATCGCTAAACTTTCGTTGATTGCTGGCCATATTCCAGACAACATTCCTCTTGGAAGTCGAGTTCGATCCGAGCTTGCTCAGCGCTTCCTTGGCTAGGTCATCAATGATGCGGGCGTCGTCGGGATAAGGATGATGCTGTTTCAACTGCGACTCGGCGCCTAGATACTGCCGCAGCCGATCGAAACTCACGACCACTTTTTTTCCTTCCTCCTTGGTAAAGGCCCTAAAATCCTCCTTCAACGACTGTTGCTGCTCATCACTGCCGGTGAGCCGGCTGACTATGCTCTCCCTGCCCTCCCTTTTGAGCCAAGCGCTAAACTTTCGTTGGTGACTGGTATTATTCCGGGAAGTCGAGACCGGTCCGAACTTACTCAGCTCTTCCTTGGCCAAGCTATCAATGACGCGGGCGTCGTCGGGATAAGGATCATGTATCTGGCGTCCCATCAGGCGCGGCCCAGGTCCAACGGCTTGGAGTTCTTGCCCCTCAGGTCCGAGCCTCCTGAAATGAGACAGTGCTGACTTAAGACGGTTCCGACCATCCCCACCGCTTGCCAAATAATCCGCGATATCAACGGCTAGTGAATCTGGATCGTTTAAAAGCCGAGAAGCCATCGAATCTCTGTTCTCTGCTCGGAGCCAACGAGCGAACCCCCTAAGAACCCATAAATTGTTCTCGACGGTAGCCTCGGGAACCCTTCCGTCCCCTCGGCCGACGCTACCGTCGGGTAGAATTTCGTAGTTTCGGACTGCTTCCGCGAACTGGTTGATACGGGTCTCGTCATCAGGATGCATGTCTCGGTCGGCGGGGCGACCACGCTTTCGAACCTTAGTTGAGACCACGTGAGTCTCCGTTGCGGCATCGACGTCTTGCTGCCCCGAACCCCTCTCCGGCGCCAGCGACTGCGGCGTCACTCGCATCGAACCGCCCACGGATCTGCGACGCGGCACACGGTCGCCGGCGTCACTGTCGTGCGAACCGAGGCGCAAGTCGCTCGGATCCTGTTCCAGGTCTCGGCTCTCTGAATAGTAGTCGTCGATCCAGGCGTCCGTATCGAAAGCTCCGGTCACGCCTTCGATCCACCCACTTACTTCGCGAGAATCGTCATCGCGCGGCTGGTTCCGTCTTGGGTACATCGATGCCGGTCCTCCGGAAATCAAATTTGGAACCTCAATCCTAATGCCTGCCGACCGCCGCCCAGCATGCTAAAGCCAGATCCAATCATGCCCCCAAGGCATGGCCGAACACCATATGGCGACGGCTTGCCGACAATCGTCTGCACTCGACCATCAGGCCGGCACATGGCTTGAGAGGCTCGCCAGCTTGCCGCTTGCCATGCGGAGCCCGCTAGAATTGGCCTTCATTTAAGCAGTTCGAGTGATATGTGGGACATGCAGCGTGAAGGGTGCCGTCAGGATTTCCGGTTCCAACCAATCCATCCGCCGGCCTTTCTGATTTCGCCGCCTCAGGCAACGGAACCATATGCGGTGTAGCTGCTGACAGAACCCGTTGCGCGCTTGATAGTTATGCGACCTATGGCGCGGCGATCAGGATGAGACGCGCGCGACAATCTGGATGAGATTCTTATGTCGCGGTCGGGATGAAGTTATCATGTTGATTGTCGCTGGCAAGAGCTTCATCGTGGTCTGATTGCCGCTCCGCGACAAACTGTGCGGTGCCTTTGATTGTCGCGAATGAGGCTGGCCTGCCGCGCTGGCGTTTGGCCTCCATGGCGGAACGTCGTCGATAGCTTTCGACGTTCATTTCGAAGATCGTTGCGTGATGAACAAGTCGGTCCACCGCGGCACCCGCCCGCAGGCATAGTTTGATAGTTGCAGGATACGGGGTCGGCATCGAGCACCCAACTCACACGTTGGTTCATGATCGCCGTATGAAATGCATCCGGCGCCATGGGCGGGTTTCGTCCGGGCCTGAAGCCATAGTAGAACCCGCAAAGGGTAGGCCGTCATAGACGGCACTAAGCACTTCAGCGACCGCGCCAGCATCCTTCGCACCCGAGGCTCTTCCCGCATCCGTATCTGTCTACACCTCAGATGCGACAGCCGTCGCCTCTTGGGATGCTGGCCAAACGTCACGTTTTGAAGGAAGACTGGCGACGTGCACATTCGATGTCGCCCCGGGCACTGGGGATCGTCTCATCTGGGTTGGCGGCTGCACGTGGCCGCGTAAAAACGGATTCTCCCTCAACGATTTGGTGCTTTTTCAAGAACGACTGGCATCTATTGCTCGATCCATCTCCACCCTATTGCTGGAAAAGGTAAATGTCGTTCTCCCTGCCTGATGGCCCCAGAGTGGCCGTGTAGGGCACACCATGGATAGTGATGCTGGTCTGGGGGTTGTCCGCGCTCGGCAGCAACTCAAGCCAGGACATTGCAAGCCGAAGGCCAGCCGGTGCCGGTTGATTGCGGTGTTGCCAGCTCGGAGGGACAGCTTCTCCCAAGTCGTCCACAGGCAGCATGTACTGTGGGGTGCCGAAGATCGATGCCCCCAAGCTTTGCTCCCATGGTGCGTCTGGCGGATTGACGCTTTGCACCGGTGAATAGGCGGCTGACGGCAAATCCTGCCGGAAGGGCGCTGTATTCCAGCTATCGGGAAGCTGGCCGGGTTGAGCCACTCCATGCCAAAACTCTGCGGGATCGGCGATCTGTGTGGAGGACTCCGGTCCAGCCGCCGCAGCCCCCGCTCGAGCACTGTTGGGCGCGGGGCTCAGACGTCGTTGGAGTTGCTCCCGATCGGCGACGAGGTTGTCGAGGTGCAGCACGGCTGGCCGGCCTCTTCGCGCCAGTCGTCTAACGAGCGCCCGCGTGCCGTCAACCACGAAGACTCCGCAATCATAGTCGTTGCGCTGTTGGGTCATGCGGACGGGCTCCAGACGGGTACCCAATCTTTGTGCGAGCATTGCTGCAAACTCGTCGTTCTGGCCCCGGAAGGAGTCATAGTGATAGGCAGCCGGCCCCTCGCGGTTGCGACGGTCAACGAGTAGCAGCGACCAATGGGTGCCGCGGTGATCAGGATCCGAAGCACTGGCATCGCTCACTGGAAGGAACAGGAAGTCGGCTGTATCTCTTCCATCCTGATCATTAACGATGCGCTGGAAAGCGCTCAGCGCGGTGCTCTCATCGCCCAGGCGCAGATGATAATGGGCTATCAGGGGATCGATAAGCCGCGTCCTGGCGGCGAGATCCGGATCGTTTCGCTGCAAGTCCTGCATTAGCAGCTCATAATCCGTCTGGATATGCTGGTCGCCCAACCATTCGGTATGGTCGAGCGACAATCCGCTGCGGCCTTCGATCGATGGATCAGCCTGCTGCAGCGGCGAAGTTGATCTGAACTCGGCACGTGAATCCGAACGGCCGTCCAGACCGGCCGGTTCCCGGCCACTTGCCTGCTCAGGGGACAACCCCGACGCTGCGTTCGCCTCAACGACTTGCTGGTACTGCCGAAGCCGCTTGAAAGACATGGTGAGGTTTTTTCCCATGGCTTCGGTGAAGTCTTGGTAATCTTTTTTCAAGGACCTTTGCTGCATCTCGCTGCCGTTGAGCCGGCTCGCTATGCTCTCCCTACCCCTGGTTTGCAGCCAATTACTAAACTTTCGTTGATTGCTGGCTATAGTCCAGACAACATTCCTCTTGGAAGTCGAGCCCGATCCGAGCTTGCTCAGCTCTTCGTTGGCGAAGCTATCAATCATGAGGGCGTCGTCGGGATAAGGATCATGCTGTTTCAACTGCGACTCGGCGCCTAGATACTGCCGCAGCCGATCGAAACCCACGACCACTTTTTTTCCTTCATCCTTGGTAAAGGCCCTAAAATCCTCCTGCAACGACCGTCGCTGCTCATCAGTACCGGTGAGTCGGCTGACTATGCTCTCCCTGCCCTCCCTTTTGAGCCAAGCGCTAAACTTTCGTTGCCCACTGGCATTTTTCCGAGAATTCGGGACCTCTTCCTTGGCCAAGCTATCAATGACGCGGGCGTCGTCGGGATAAGGATCATGTATCTGGCGTCCCATCAGGCGCGGCCCAGGTCCAACGGCTTGGAGTTCTTGCCCCTCAGGCGCGAGCCTCCTGAAATGAGACAGTGCTGACTGAAGACGGCCCTGACCATCCCCACCGCTTGCCCAATAAGCCGCGATATCAACGGCTAGTGAATCTGGATCGTTTAAAAACCGAGAAGCCATCGAATCTCTGTTCTCTGCTCTGAGCCAACGAGCGAACCTCTTAAGAATCCCCAAATTGTTCTCGACGGTACGCTCGGGAACCCTTCCGTCCCCTCGGCCGATGCTACCGTCGGGTAGAATTTCGTAGTTTCGGACTGCTTCCGCGAACTGGTTGATGCGGGACTCGTCATCGGGATGCATGTCCCGGTCGGCGGGGCGACCACGCTTGGCGTAATCGACGCGAACCTTGGTTGAGACCACGTGAGTCTCGGTTGCGGCATCGACGTCTTGCTGCCCCGAACCCCGCGACGACGTCTTGCCGCTGCTCAATCCGAACGCCTTCTTGAACCCTGACACCATGCGCGACTTAAATCCGCGGCTTCTGCCCTGCGGCGCCGCGGCGACTTCTCCCGCGTCCGCCATATTGCTCGATGTCTTGCTCCCCGAGCCGCCGAATCGCAAGCTGCTGGAGCCCGCCCGAGAGACGTCTATGCTGTGGCGGGCGCCGCTCAACGAGTTCTCCGGCGCCAGCGACTGCGGCGTCACTCGCATCGAACCGCCCACGGATCTGCGACGCGGCACACGGTCGCCGGCGTCACTGTCGTGCGAACCGAGGCGCAAGTCGCTCGGATCCTGTTCCATGTCTCGTCTCTGTGAATAGTAGTCCTGGATCCAGGCGTCCGTATCGAAAGCTCCGGTCACGTCTTCGATCCACCCACTTACTTCGCGAGAATCGTCATCGCGCGGCTGGTTCCGTCTTGGGTACATCGATGCGGGTCCTCCGGAAATTCAAATTTGGAACCTCGATCCTAATGCCTGCCGACCGCCGCCCGGCATGCTAAAGCCAGATCCAATCATGCCCTCAAGGCATGGCCGAACGCTATATGCGACGGCTTGCCGACAATCGTCTGCACTCGACCATCAGGCCGGCACATGGCTTGAGAGGCTCGCCAGCTTGCCGCTTGCCATGCGGAGCCCGCTAAAATTGGCCTTCATTTAAGCAGTTTCGGGTGATGTGTGGAACATGCAGCGTGAAGGGTGCCGTCAGCATTCCGATTCCAACCAATCTTTCCGCCGGCCTTTCTGATTTCGCCGCCTCAGTGCGCGGCGACAAACAAGGTGAGACTCAGCCAGATTGTCGCTCTACAGAACCCACTCGGCCTTCCGTGATCATTCAACTTTTGAGGCTCATTCCCGCACCCGTATCTGTCTACACTTCAGCCCCCCCCGTTACCGCGACGCCCGCAAGACTCGCCCCGGCTTCGCCGCTGTGACTTTGGCCGGATGGGACTTGCGCCGCCAAGCAGCTATCAGCTTGGCATGACGTATTCCCGAGCGGAGGTCCATCATCTCATTGGTCATCAGTGGCCTTCTATCGGGCTGTGCTTGAACAACCAGACCCTGCCGAAAAACCACTGATGCCCACCTACTCCTCAGAACCTTCACCACCTAAGGGGACTCCGTGGATCCGCTTTTCCAAAGCATTTTGGAATATCGGTTTTGCATGATGGCGGCCAGTCCGGTTGCACTAGCATATGCGTAATCTGCAATTGGAGACCAACAACGGTGAACACAGAACAGGCCCGCGGGGCGGTAAATCCTCCGAGGACACCTCTAACATTCAAGCTAATCTTAGCCCTGCCGCGGCGCAGACACCTCCGACGGACTTCCACGATGGTTTGGCGAAGGGACCACGCTTTCACGAATCCTCGAGGCTTGGGCTGAGGAAAGGGATCAGGAGGAGACGAGGAGCGGCTGGAGGCGGTAAGACGAACTATAACGTGGATGGACGCTGGCGATGTTAATGCAACTACAATCACTGCGGCTGGCCAAGCCGCCGGCACTGTTCCGCCAGAGCTCCAGAAGCTCGCGGACGACAACCGGCTGTGAGCAGCTTCCCGAGCGGGTCCGGACGACGCTGGCAGAACCAGTGATCGCATCGGGCTATATGGGCCCCGCAGGTCGTCTTTCCGCCCAGTTCGCGGAAGTTTAGTCCCCTCTAGGCGAGACCAGGAGCCGCGCATGCAACGCGTACCCCCCGCTTCATCGAAGCTTAGCAGTCACGTATCCGCTTTATAGGCCGGACATGTGAGCGCACCGTTCCCACATGTGAAGCGACTGAAAAGGATGCGCTTCATCACACCTTTCACTCTCAGGAGAGACCGCCATGGATAACACAGAACGATCGCTGCGCTACAACATTTCCGAGGAAGATGATCGCACCCGGGCCATGGCGGGGTGGATCGAGAATATGACCGGGGCACAAACACTTACGGGCATGCCGTCCCGATCAACGTCAGATCCCCATGCTCGTTCGCCTTCGTCGCCAACGCGGCCATACTCGCTCTCTTCCGAACCTCCAATTAAGGTGCTCGACAGATCGACATTTGCCAGAAAAGTGAGGGAATTTTACGGTGATGATATCAAGCACATTTCCGTCAATCCACAAGAGTACTCGCCCTTCGTGTCCTCTAAAGCCCTGCGTACGGCTACCATCGCTCGACTCTACGGCGGCACCGACAATGATACGCCCAGCGCGCGATATTTCAGCTATGATCTGGGAGAACGAAGCGTTGGGCTTTTAAGAACAGAGGATGGATTTAGCATCGAGAACGAGCCGTGGCGGGAACTTTTTCCCGGTCGGAAAAGAATCACTTCGATTGTAGACCTTCGCGTTACTCATCCGCTTGTCGAGAACGCAGGCGATATTCTGCTCGAACATCAACTTCAACTCGACGGCGAACAGCCGTTAATCATGTCACGTCCCGCTTCGCCAGAGATGGGAGCCCGTCTAGAGCAGATGGGTTTCGTTGACGTGGGTCAAAATCGCTGGGTGCTCGACCCTACGCAACATCCGGACAAGTGGACAAAGAATAGCAAGGGTGGATGGCAGCGCGCAGGCAAACCTTGGAGTTATCTCTCGAAAACCGTGGACTATCTTAGCGACGATGAAGCAGGTGTCGAGGGGCATTCGAGTGAAGCCAGTGTCGAGACAGATTCATCCGATGATGACCCCTCTTGGTACTTCGAACACCTCAATTTGAACCGCGAATAAAAGCTTGCCGTCATCGTGATGACTTTTTGCGCCGCCGGCCGAGTTGATACGCCCCTCTATTACGAGGACGCAGGCGAAGATTAGAGACTGCAATCTTGCTGCGACTGTCTGCGACGGCCCGCCTCATGCTGCACTGTGAAGTAGCTCTCGACAGTTGCTTCAGTCGGGCTGATAAACTCAATCAGAACTTTCGTGATCTGGTGGATGTTGGGCGGTTCGGTCTTGAAGACACCAAGCGCGAACTCAATGAAGCCTCGGCGGAGCCCGTATCCGCTCCATGATTGTCCTGCGCATCGACCCAGAAGGAGCTGCGCAGCGCCGCCTCGTCCGCCTGTCTATCCCGCGGCAATACCGATAGAGACAGTCGCGGATCGTTTCGCGATCATGCAATTCGACCATTTTCTCTTGGTCCATGGCTCGTCGCAAGTCTAGTCTTGAGTTGAAAGTGGCGTTCGGTGCATCTGCGAACGGACATTCGCGCCGTCGGCGCTTGACCTGGCCTCGCAATGCCGCTTCCCAGGGAACGTCTGTGAACTTGAAACCGCGTGCGTAGGACAGCAACTCTCGCGCAATCAAGGACCATTGCTCCGTTGGATTTTGCCTGCAAGAACAGCCAGTGCCCCTCTGCGCTTGTGTGGAAGGGAGCTAACGGTCCATTCGGCAACAATGCGATTGACGAGTTCGCCAGAAAGAGCCCAATGTCGACTGGATCCCCGTTTGCGGCCGCCGGGCGCGCCGGCGCCTGCCTCGGCGAAGCCTCCTCCAAAGCCTGTGATCCGAACGATCCTGCCTGGCTCGCAATCGGTGCGCGTCTGACCGAGCGGGAACGGCTGATCGACGCGATGGAGAAATCTGGGTGGGTTCAGGCCAGGCGGCTCGCCTCCGGCCTCACCCCACCTTAGGTTGGTTATGCCATCCGCGGGCATCAAATCGGGGTGAAAGAAAGTTCTAAGCCTGGTGTGGTCGAACGGCCCGACCTGCCCTCCTCAACTCATGCACTCGAGGCGAGCCGCCATTTTACCGGTGTCTGTCTATTGTCAAATGCCTGACAACCCTATGTCGGGTAGCAAATGGAGGGAACCGGACAAAAAACGCTAACCCGCTGAAAAACCTAACTATTTGCATTGGCATGGCCCTTGCTTTTTGAACCGCGATGTTAAGCAGCAACGGAGCCTTCAATGTCCCCACCAATGATTTCGCTCAAGAGCCTGACCAGCACGACAACCATGAACCAACTGCTGGCCACAGCGAAGTCCACTGCTTGCGCCGCGTCATTGTGCGGTTCGTCCGCAAAGCCGCACCACGCCGAGCCGGCTGTGTGGGAGAAAATCAAGGACCTTTCCTGCTATTCAGAAGAAGTTTACTATTTCGCGCGCATGCACGTCGTAGCCGCACCAGCCTGCAATATCCAGTGCAACTACTGCGATCGTAAATACTGCGCCAACGAAAGCCGGCCTGGGGTCGTCTCGGAAAAGCTGACGCCTGACCAGGCCCTGCGAAAGGTCGTTGCGGTCGCCAATGAAGTCCCTCAGCTTTCCGTGCTCTTTATCACCGGACCAAGCGATGCCTGTTATGACCGAAAGAAGACAAAGGCGACATTTGAACGCGGAGCCACAGAGATCCCCGATATCAAGCTGTGTCTTTCAACCAACGGTCTGGCACTGCCGGACCGTGTCGGCGAGCTTGCTGACATGAATGTTGATCACTTGACGATCACCACCAACATGGTCGATCCGAGAGTCGACGCGAAGATATCCGCGCCACTGCCGGGCCGTGCCGCAGCTCAGCAGAAGCCCGGACACAAGCAGGCCCCGCGAGCACATAGGCAGCCAAGTCTCGATATTCGTCCAACATGCCGGGCACTCTCGGTCGCAGCAGCGCTGAGGCCTTGGTCACCTCCCCGCGCAAAATGCCCGGTTGCTCTCTTTGATGCTTCAGGAGCATCCCGATCACCCGCTTCTTGTGTCAGTCCGCTCCCGTCTCCAACGCGGCGGCGACCTCCTTGCGCAGCCATTTATGCTGCGGGTCGTGATGGCACCGCTCGTGCCAGATGAGCATGACCTTGTACGGTGCCGGCTCGAGGGGTGGATCAACAACCCTAAGCGGCAGCATCGCGGAAACTTGGGTCGCAACGCGGCGCGGGACGAGCAATACCAAATCCGTTGCCGAAGCTACCACCGCTGCCGTGAGAACGCTGGAAAAAAGTATGGGACTACGATCCGCTCGCAGGTTGGGCAAGTGGTCGTAGATCGGGCCGAAGTGGTCGGGGGAGTCCGTACTGATGGCAGCGTGACGCAAGGTCGCGAAGTTGTCGATCGTCCATTCCTGCGCCAGCGCTGGATGGCCGTGGCGCAACAAACACGCGAAGCGGTCTGTATAAAGACTGCGCCGAAAATAGCCAGGCAGTTGCACGTCGATATGCCCAACGGCCAAATCAATATCACCTTGCTCAAGCCCCCGCACGGCACGATCAAACGGCAAACAGGCGAGTGTGTCGAGATGAGGGGCACGCTCGCGTAACCACGGCAGGAGGCGCGGTAGTACAGCCAAAGCTTGATGATCGGGGATCGCCAGCGTTGCCCCCCTCCCCCATTCTTTTGAGATTACGCTGCGGCTTGTCACCATCTCTCGGATCGTACGCAGTGCCGACGGCAGCCTTTGAGCCAAATGTTCGCCTTGCGGCGTTGGGATCAAACCCGTTGAAGACCGCACCAGGAGATCATCATTGAACAAGCCGCGCAGCCTTCCCAGTGCCCGGCTCATCGCCGGTTGACTCCGCCCGATGTGCTGGCCCGCGTGCGTCACGTTCCGGTATTCGAGCAGAGCCTCGAGCGCCACCAGGAGGTTGAGGTCTATTGATGCTAGGTTTATCTGGTGTCCAGTGAGGCGCTCTCCTCTCCAATCTTGCAACATCTTTCGCCTATAAGCGAGTTGATCCGTCACCTCTTTTTCTACATTGCGTTTCATGAAGTTCATTCCTCAACAATCAATTCCGGGTCCAACGTTTTCGAGTTCATCTCGGCGGTGGAGCGCGGGTGACAACCTCCATGGCATTGTGCCATCACGCGTCCAATGGGCGGCCAGATCTGTGTGACGATGGCGATCACATGGAACATCGGGGTGTCCCACAGGAATATAGAGCCCGTGTCGACCTCCCCGAGCCCGTTGCAACAGCCTCGCATCCGATACTGGGGTGCTTGGGTGAGAGAGGCGCACGCGCTCGAGCACAGCGTTGCAATAGGCCTCGGTTGCATAATACGCGATGCGGTCGATGTCGCTAAGCTGAACACCTGCAGATGCGAGGCAATATTGAATCGAACGAATTGGTAGCGTGTTGGAGTGCTTGATTCGGTTAGGCCGTTCCTCTTCGACTGCCGCTATCACTCGGCCGTCGCGAACGCGAACCGCAGCCCCATTGTGCATAAAGCTGTTCGGTAGATCGAACGAATTTTCGTAGACTCTGCTTAGACGCCCACTCAGCCCTAGACACAGCATGTTGCTCTCCAGTCCGTTTCGAAAGGTAGGTCGCTCTGGCCCGACCGCCGGCTTTCGTAAGTTCAAAGCTTGTGTTTGACGTGTCAGATAGAGCTCACAGGCGAAGCCGATACTAATAGCGACCGGCTCGGCGACATTGCCGACAATCGATGCTGCGCAACCTTCTTGATGCTATAGTTGCGACGCCGCACGGAAACCCTGACCGAAGCATTTGCAGCAGAACTGCCACGTAATCTATCCACATTACTCAGTCCTTCATATTTCGGCCCGACAGCCGCAAGAAAATCACGAGGTTTGGTGTTCCTGCAAAAGGCGCAGATCATGTCCTTGCGGCTGCGAGCGCGCCTGCTCTGGCTTCTAGTCATTGTGAGGGATGCACTCACAGATTTAGTCGACCAGGCAACAGTGCTTCTTGTGAGAGCCCATTAGCACTGAAACGGCAGAAGCAACGGCCAAGATTTGGCCGATCACGTCCAACGTGATAACAATCGAGGCCAGGCAACTGACAGAGTGCTCCAACTCGTTTTCCAGCACAGTCTCTACCGAACCTGAGGACCCATTTTTAGAACTCCACACAATCGTTCTGCACAGCGCTCTTCAGCGTTTTTTCTAAGGGCAATTGTTTTGACCAGTAAAATTGTTTGTTTGGATGGAATGCGTGCAAAAAAGGGATGGGTGGATTCATAGCAAGGCGAGCGGCACTTTCAAACAGCGGCCGTGATGATCAACGTTTACGGCAAATCCGCCTCCGACGTCGGTGCCGACGACCGACCTCCGAAATCCTCGTGTATCGTCGTACCCGCAACACTCCTTCTCTACTCTGGTTTTCAGCCGATAAGCCTAGCCGCAGCTTCGCCAGTCGGCACGTCGATAAGCGTGATCGGGCTTGCTGCAAGGAAACGGCGTTGGTTGTTGGTCGGCGCTGCCGCATCCAGCACCGCAAAACGTGGTGCGTTGGATCGCGTCATGATCTGTCGGGCGTAGGTGCGCAGCATCTGGTCGTTGAAGCGGCAGCCGATGAAGAAGAGCCGAAGAGCCTCTGTTGGTGCGCCGCTCCTTCACCGCTTCGCTGACCCACCTGAGCGGCGGAACTCCTTCCGTCGCTGATGAGGCCGTTGATGGCCTGCTCGCCCGGCCTTCCGGTGGGTCGGCCGGCATCGAGACAGGCGATTATTACGCGGCGGGCGCGGCGCGCGAGGTTTCGATGCGCTTCAGTCCATCGGTGATGGCCGCGAGCCCTTCCCGCAGCGTCTGCCCTATAGTGCCCGGACCGATGTCGATTGGAGGATTGTCAAGCATGGCTACAATGTCGCTGCCGTTGAGATAATCGAGCTTCTTCTGGACTGTGGTTCGGACACGCTCGGTCGCGCTCGACAGTGCCTCACCGTTGCGTTCGGTGATGGCGGAGAGCTGATCTGAAAGCTCTCCTCCGAACTGCAGGAAGATGTCGTCGACATACCTCCACGTTCCGCCGCGGGCTTCCACATCGACCATCTGGTTGATCTTGCTCTTTACCTCATCCCGCAGCGTCAAGGCAGTGTCGAGATAAGCCTGCCATATAGCTATGATACTTTCGACCGAGTTCTCGATGGATTTGGTCCGTTCGGGCTGGTCTGCGATGCCAAGAAGGACCAGAAGTTGATCA
The DNA here is from genome assembly GCF_030182485.1 of Rhizobium atlanticum. Lineage (NCBI taxonomy): Bacteria > Pseudomonadati > Pseudomonadota > Alphaproteobacteria > Hyphomicrobiales > Rhizobiaceae > Rhizobium > Rhizobium atlanticum. The sequence continues at coordinate 29,254 of NZ_JAQJCJ010000031.1, read as the reverse complement.
TCGTTACCGGGCCGCGGGACCACCGCTGCGATCAGACGCTCCACAACCGCGCGCCTACGGGCTGCATCGCCTAGTTCCTTCGGCCATTGCGACGACACTATCTTCGCAATCCTCTCAGAATTCGCGTTCTCTAGCGGATAAGAAAGCTGTCGCTCCTGAGCCTTTGCCTTGATCAGACGGAACAAGGACTCTACTACCTCGTCTTGATCGAGAGCGCCCGTTGGAACTCTGTTCAGATCGATCCCATTCACCACGACCTCTTCGCGGCGGTCGCCGTTTGTCTCGCCCTGCCCCGCCCCATCGGGCATGTCATCCACATATTGAAGATTTCGCAGATTCTCAGGATAGGCCAGCATCAACAGAAGTCGGCCGGCGAAGTTGTGCAACGTTGCCTCCTGCTCTTCCGGAGGCGTCGCAGCCAGCACACGTTGCAGCCAATCCGCGATCTTCGTGGTCAGATGGGACAACTCTGCGGTCTGTCCCGCGCCAATTTGCGCGCTGAGACTTACTGCGTGATTGGAAATGGTCGCGGCCGCGGCGGCAATCCCCTCCTTCACTTCCGGGAGAAGCTGCTCCAGGAGCTCAGCCCCGCCTTCACGCTTGCTTCTCTCTTCAGTTTCCTCAACACTCCCTGCAGAGTTCCCTTCCGCGCTATCGAGCGCCGTCATCGGCCGATTGAATTCTTCAGAGTCGTCGGGTGGAAGAAATTGGGAGTTCTCCTCGGCGTTCATCTCAAACTGCTGAATGTCTTCTTCAGTTAAGATTCCTGCTTCCTGCATGTCAGGCAACCTCATGCGGAAGTTCACGAAATACTTCTTCATCACCTTTTGGACCTGCGGGAACCCGGCCTTTCCACCATCAGCCAACTTGACGAGGATAACGCCGTTTTCGTTCATCCTGCCCGTGCCTCTCCGCAGAAGCGAAAAGTTCTCCTTACTACTATCCTCATCATCTTCAAAAGGCATGTTTTTCAAAGTTTGTGCCAATCCATTGAGCTTTTTCTTACTCACCAGGACAGCAGGCTTCCGCAGATCGCCAACCGTGCCAACCGCAAAGCAGAACTCCAAATCCGCTCTGTTCTTCGTCTGGTCGATCAACTGCAGAAATTTCTTCGCTCTTGTCCTATTGTGCTTCATTCCGGCCATTATATCTCTCCAGTTTCCTGTTCTAGATCAGTGTACGTCGGTTGATAGGGTGGGACAGGATCTGATCACCCAACTTCCCGAAGATCTGCCTGATGGAGGTGACCGCGCTCTCCAGCGGTCTAGTCGAGCGGGAAAGCGGCGCGCCGAGATCAAGCGACGATCGCCGCCAGTCGCAGCCGTGACCGCCTCCGATCCGGCCGGCAACCGACATGCCGACCTCTCCCGCCGCAGACCTGCGTGGGCGTCTCGTGACCCCATAGGGCTTTCCCAGCGCCAGTCGGATGCTATCCCGGCGTTCATAAGAAATCTGGACATCGGAATTCTGACAACAGATTGCGGGACAACGGGCTCATCACGCTGTCAGGCTGGAGGTTAAAAACCGCCCAATGGCGACCGGACACCAGTCGTACCTGAATAAGGTCCCCTCCTCCCAATGGCTGCTTATCCGCCTCATTTAAGAGGCGAAACAGCGCCCAATGGCCGCTCTTGGAGAGGGTGGCGCCTTGAAAACCGATGAAAGCGACGGAAGCGCCGCCGACGCCGCCGGCCGTAGGCCAATGGAAATGCATGGCCGCGGCGGCTGTTCCTCGTCGATGTTCGAGGCGCTGGCCGTCGATGTCTACCACCACCTGGTCTGTCAACGGATCGGTCTCGGCGACGGTGAGCAGGAATCCAACTGACACCTTGCCGGCATCATCGAACATGGTGTCGCGGATCGTGGCTGCCCGTTGGAACTGGGCCAAGGTATTGCGGCCGATAGGGAAATCGACACCGCTCGTTGGCCGAAACTGCCACGAGCCTTTGGATTTGTCGACGAATGGGGAAAGGTTCTCGGCGAAGAAAGTGTCGATCTCCGCCTTGCGGCCGAACAGCCGGGCGAAATCGCTCAAAGGGATATCCCGGCGGGATCCGCTCGCGAAGGGATACCGTCCTTCGGTAGCCCGTCGGCACAAATCGCCGGGGCCGCCCGCCCAACCGCTCGCCAACCCGCGCCTCATGCCGCTGACGGTTAAGTCCGAGCTGTGGCGGCTGAGGCCGAGGATCCATTGCCGGATGGGTTCGGGCAGATCGGCCGCCCCCGCCTCGATCTGTTGGATGGCGACGCCCGCCTGCCCGTTGTGTTCCAAGATGTTCGAACCCGCCAGCCCCTGCGCCTGGCTGAGGGAGCGATACAGTTCGCCAAGATCCCGGAGAGCACTGTCAATCGGCGCCTGCGCGCCCGCTTGGCTGTTCGACGGCACTTCGACCAGCTGGTGCAGCCACCGGAAATGATCGCCCATATAGAGCTGGACGTGAGCTTCAGGCGTGTCCGCGGCCGGTTGGGACCGGAACAGTGCCTCGAGCTCGCTTGGCAACACCTCGCCCTGGGGGACACTGTCACCTTTCGTCAAGCCGTCCTCGGGAGCCGGTGGTTGCTTGAGCTTTAGCTCCTGCGCCGCCGCGAAAAGGAACAGGCGCATTGGTGACGTCGGCGCGGACAGCGTGTTCAAGGTGCGCAGCGCGTCATCGATACCCCCAGAGGGGCGGATGGACATATCGCCAATGAGCTGGTCCCAGCGCAACGCGAACTCCTGAGCGTAGAGATCCGCCGCCGAACGCCGCAGCTTCTGGCTCACATCACCGGCTGCAATCGGCGCGACTACCTGTGAGTCGAGAACCCAGCCTTCTGCAGCGACAGCGTCAGCCACTTGCGGCAGCAATCGCAGGAAGGTTCCGTAAAACCCCGCCCTCGTGTAGATGCCAGGAACCCCCTCGCTGAGCGGCTGTCCCGATTTGCGAGCCAGGACGCCCTGCGCCAGCGGCCCGGCATGGTCGGCCAGACGCCAGGTTGGCGCCCGCGAGGCTTCGGGACTGGTCGCGATGATGTCGAGGACGCGGCGCGCCATCGAGACGGTCTGGAGCTTCGCGCGGCTCCTCTCGATCAGTTCGCCATTAAGCTCACTATGGGGCAGCGGCCCTTCCATGAGTGCATCCAGGTGATCAGCGAGCGCGCTGCGCAGGCCGGCATCGGCTTCGGCCGGAAACATCACTCGCCAGTCGGCAGCCATCCAGTTCTTGACGACCGCGCGCTGGAGCGGACCCTGCTGACCCAGCATCAGGTAAACCTTTAACGCCTGGTAGACGAACTGATCATCGTCGTGCCGCTCGACCAATAAGGTTTCCAACCGGAACATCAGCCGCGGCAGCAGGATGGTGTTCACGGCGCGGCGGTACGCCGCGAGCGTCTGAACCTTGATTTTCTTACTCTGGTCGAGACCCGAACTTGATAGGGGGCCGCCCGCGCTGTCGCCGTTGGCATCACGCAGCCGCTGAAGCAGTGGCAGGATGGGTCGAAGATCGCCACTCTCAACCCGGTCGAGCTTCAGCTTTTCGGCCCCTCTGGCATAGCTGCCAGCCATTAGGCGAACGCTCTCGATCAGCTGAACATTCCGAATATAGCTGAACGTCCATAAGACGCTGGCGGTAACAATGACCGCCGCTATCATCGTGTAGGCGCCATACCGGATCCGCCGCTGGCGCCGATCGAAGCGGTGATTGGCATCGACGAGCCCAGCTTCGGCGAAAACGACTTCGCGCAGCAGCCGGCTGATGAAATAACCACGGCCCGGGCCACGAAGCGCTGTACAGGGCGGCTGAGCGATCTCGAAGGTCTGAGATCTGGCGTTCGCAAGTCGATCGAAGGGCATGCCAATTTGCGTGCCGCTTAAGAAGTAGACGCCGCGGAGCATAAGCGGTTCCTGGAACGAATTCCCGCCAAAGGCTTCCTTCAAGAACTGTTGCGTCAGGTGCTTGAGGCTAGCGACCTGCTGTGGGAAGCCGAACATGAGCGCGCGACGCTGGAGGTTGCTTTCGTGCTGCATTCGTTCAAGCAGCCTTTCGTTTAGGCGGCCAACAAGCGCATCGTATGCTGCGGCAAACGCCATCGGATCGCCTTCGTCCTCCGACGCCTCTTGCGCATAGGTGAACCCCCACACCGCCTCCCGCCCCTCGCGACCCAGATCGTCGAAGAATTCAACAAATCCCGCCAGCAGATCGCTCTTAGTGAAAAGCACATAAATCGGCAGTTGCAGGCGAAGCTCCCTGTACACTTCGAGGAGCCGCTCACGGATACAGCGCGCGCGATCGGCGAGCACTTCCTCGGATGTAGAATTCAGCTCGCTGATTGCGATCGTGACTAAGACACCGTTCAGCGGCTGCCGTGGCCGGGAGCGTCTGAGCATACGAAGCAAGCCACGCCAAACCGCTTTGTCCCGGTCTGCATCACCCTCCTGTATCGTGTAGCGCCCAGCAGTGTCGACGAACACCGCGTCATCGGTGATCCACCAGTCGCAGTTTTCCGTACCCGCTAACCCACCGGCGGCTCTCAGACCGGACCTCGCCGCCATCGGAAAGCTGAGCCCGGAATTGACTATTGCTGTGGTCTTCCCCGAGTTGGGCGGACCGATCATCACATACCAGGGCCGCTGATAGAGCCACCGCCTGCTGATACCTCCTGCGTAGCGGCGCCCCTTGAGTGTGGTAAGGGTCTCGCGGAAACGATGACGAATCGCCTCCAGCTCTCTTTCAGCAAGCGTGCTGGCTTGCCCCACACTTCGGTCGGAAGGCCTTGGGTCTCCCTTCTTCTGCTCGGCCCCACCCGCGTCCAGCGCTCCCGACACTCGTGATTGGACGAGGTCTTCAAAATAGGCCTGAACCTTGTAAAGCTGGGACTGGATCAAGTAGATCACGGTGTATCCGACCGGAATCAGCATCGATGCCGCGATCTGGCTGCGAAGGCTGTCAAGCGGCGCAAATCCTCCGACCGAGATATGCGGTCCGAGCGTGAAGATTAAGGCACATACGATCGCCGCCCCGCCGACACGGAGCCATTGCCACCTAAGCGCTTTCTTGATTGACTGCATGGCTTGTCTTCATTGTGTCTTTGTGATGATGATTTGAATCCGACGGTTCCGCGCGCGGCCCTCGGGCGTGTGGTTCGAAGCGACCGGTTCTCCGCTCCCTCTGCCCTCTTCTCGCACGCGGCCTGGGTCATTCATCATGGATTTGATAATCTCGGCAGCTGCGCTCGCACGCGCGAGCGAAAGGGAATCGTTTGAAGGGAAGGCGAGTGATTGCACCGGAATGGCGTCGGTGTGCCCGGTCAGGAGGACCGATCCCGACTCACCGTTCAGAGAACGACCAATTCGTAAAAGAAGCGGCAGGAACATTTTCTTCACTTCCGGACTAGCAGAATCGAACATCCCGGAGGCGCGAATGATAACGACGATCTGCTGTGGGTCCTCGGACACAGTGACAAGCCCTTCGCGGATTTCGGGCTCGAGGAAGTTACGCAGTCGGTCGCTGCTCATAACAACCTTTGGTGGCAATGCGATTCTCGCCGATCTGACAACGCCGTTCGGCGGCAATGTCGCGATATCGTTGAAGACAGCGTCGGCGCGGGCATTTAATGCATGCAGGAGTCCGGCATAGATCGAGAGGAGTAATCCTGCCCCAAACGCTACGACGGCCCAGATTGGAACGATTGTGCGGCGTGGCTCCGGATTATTTGAGTTCCTCCGCCAGTGCGGGGATAGTTCGCGCTCGAAGTCACCACGGGCTGCTCGGATCAGGCGGTAGACGTCTTCGCACAGCACACTGAGCTCTGCGGCTCCTCCCGCAGTGACGCGGTAGCGGCCTTCGAAGCCCAACCTCATGCAGTAATAGAGCAGCTCCAGCAGTTCTATATTGATGGCCGGTTCATTTTTCAATTGCGTCAGCAGATCGAAGAAGCGCTCGCCGCCCCAGGTATCGCTGAACAGCGATCCCACCAAGCTGCGCGTCGTCCAGACGCTGTTGCTGCCCCAGGCTGTGTTCAGAACGATGTCATCGATGGTCGCGCAGAGGGCGTATTTGCAGACCTTGATCGCTCGCGAGGGCAATCCGAGCGGCGTGATCCGACGCTCAAAAGCATCGATCTCCCGCAGCACCCTAAGGCGCAGTGCTTCAACGTCGATATGGCTAGCACTGCTCTTGAGCTGAGCGCTGAGACCCAGCAGCGCCGCCGCGGCCGCGACCAGTGGATTAAGTCGGTCGAGCGCAAGCATCTCCCAGGTAAGTTCCTCCGCCACTGGCGATGACGGCGAAGGGACAGCCAACTGCTCCTCGGCGTGAAGGAGGACGAGTGGCTGGGATTTTGGCATCGTTTCCTCAATCACCATCATCAACCCGCCCACTTCCCTTTGGAGCGGACGCTCTCATCGTGGGATCGGCGGGTGGGTCGACTACGCTCTCGCACTGGGCGCGCGAAGTCGGCGCCGAAGCTCCGGAGCAAATCGGTTTCGATGCTCGATACGACGTCATTGAAGACGCGCACGTACGCACTCCGGTTTCGCGCCTTATGGTTGCGGTGCAAAAGGGAACGGGGCCGCCCCATCGCCTTCTCGATCCCTGCTAGGGACAAGCGTGCACGGACGCTGGACAGAGCCTTCTGCACAGCCGCGAATGACACGTCATGCGTCCCACGGTCGGTGAAGGCTTGCTCAACGGCCAGGTCTCCGCGGAGGAACCCGCTGGAGTCATTGCACAGAACTGCGCGCAACGCCTCACCGACATCGGGGACGAGACTCAGGGTTTTTTCGTCGGAACTCTTATTTCTGAATAATTGTTCGCCAGCTCTCGCTCGGAGAGTATGCTGTGCAGCGCGGCGGAATACAGAAGCATTTTCCCTGCACGATCCAACACGCTTACGATGCCGGCATTCCGGACATCTGCCAATGATAAGCCGCAGGCGGCAAGGAAAGCCGTGACAGCCGCTCGATGATTCTTGGCGAGATGATTGCTCCACCTTGGGTTGCGTCAAGATGGGGGCCCGATCTGGCACACTGTCTGCGTAGATATCCCACGGACTTCTCATCATGCCCGCCAGCGCGTCTAAACGAGTGCCTAAGAACGGCAATGGTAGGAACTCGCCGTCCCTCAGGTCCAGCAGCGCTTCTTCACCCCGGGTGCAATTGCCCGCCAGGAGCGACGAGGCCGTTTCGAGGGGGCCAAGAAGACTCAACTCCTCACTTGTCGCTGCAAGTTGTCCCTCCGGTTCGGCGGCACTCTCCGCAATGGATATCGAAGGCGACACCGCGACGACATCGGTCATATAGGCGCCGATCTGAATAACATCGCTGGTTTTCCGGGCGACCGGCGCCTCTGACGGAAGCGGCACCGCCTCGTCATTTTGACATGTGTCGTCGCGGCCTCGGTCGATCAGTACGTATCGCCGTGCCATGCACTCGATTGAGCAGTGGGATTTCGAGACCATCTGCTGATCATCCGGCAGAACCAGGCTGTTGCCTGCTCGGCTGGTAGTCAGTCCACCAGCCGCGTCGCCCGGCACGAGATATTCCGGAAAACTACATCTATTGCTGTGTACACGTAGCGTGAGGGGCATTGGTGGGCTAACTCAAATGTGGGTTCTGTCCGGCTCGGATGGCCCAGAGAGCCATTTCGAGATTTGGGAAGTCGCCAGCAACGTGCAGCGCCAAGCCGGCGGATTGGGGCATATCCTTCCAGAAGCGGCTATTTTGATCGATCTCGAAATAGCTGAATCCAACATGGAACGGGATCTGACGCGGCGCGACCGGTAGGGGATTGATGATAATGCCGGGCAGTGCGACATTGACGAGTTCCGTGATTTTCTCCGCCGGGCCGATCTTAATCTGAGACGGGAACTCGCGCCGGAGGCGCTCGACCTCAATATCAGCCCGAGCAGCCAGCACGAAGCTCGAGGTCGTAAAGAGAGAGCGGTCGGCCACCTCAGCCACATGGACACCGTATTTTTGCCGCTGCAGCGGTACGGGGACCGCAGTCTGCTCAATCACTGCACCCAGCGAAGCCCGGATCGACTGCATCACTGGCAAAAACGCCTCCGCGAGAGAGTCGTGCTTGTAAACACCAAGGGTCGGGGCACGTTTATCGACGCGGGCGAACGTGGCTAGTTCACCCGCCAATTGGAGCATGACAACATACAGCGATTCCGGATTTACAACGGCGGCCTTGGACAGGTGGCAGAAGTACGGCTCGTACCGATTGATCGCCTGCAGCAGAAGGAAGTCCGCGAGCTCTGCAACCCGGCTCGTTCCCGACTGGGAGACCCGAGTGGCCAGAGCTTCACCACGATGGTGAAGCAGGCCGGTGATCTCAGTGATGTAGTTCGAGAGGACCCGGGAGCTGGCGCAGTCGGGGGTTGGCGGCACGTGCGTTTCGTCCAGAATGATCTGTCGGTCGGCCCGGACCTCTATGATACGGGCGATTGGGATGCAAGTGTAGCCAGACCGGTCTGCCGCGTCCGGCAGCAGTCGAAAATCCAGCCTCGCTACGTCGATGGAGGCGCTGCCTCGCTCGCCAGCGTTGGTGTCGACAACATCCTCAGTGGAGACTGCGAAGCGGATAGGTACGTCAATTCCCGCTTGCGCGTCGGTTTCAAGAGCGCCGGGTTGATAAAACGGTACCGCCAAGTGAATAAGCGAATCTCGAAAATCCGGCGGAACGTCGTAGGGAGTTGGCTGGTTGGCTTCGTCAGGAATACTGAAGGGCATCCCGTCCTCCAAGACGCCGCGAGCCGCTTCGATGGCGATCTTACCGAGACCAAGCAGCTCTCGATTGAGCCGCAGCTCGCTGATACCCCACCCGTACCCATGCAAAACCGCCGTCCTGCTGCGCACCAGCTGTTCGACGTGACGATCGGCCTGCTGAAAATGCTGCGGGCGGAGGAACAAGCCCTCCGACCAGACGACCCTATTATTCCACGACATTCAAGACTCGCCTCGCGTCCACCTGACAGAACGGCTTTCTCCGTAAAAGTAGCAGAGCTTCACTGCCCCCTTGCATGCACATCTGATATCCAACAATGCGCTGGTAGAAGGGCATCGCGTGTCGGGACAGCTCAGATATGCAAGCGCCGAAGCTCATCAGGATTGGTCATGAGCCCCCTTGCAGCGCGACAAGCAAGGGGTCTCATCTAGACTGTCGCTCAGTAGCCCGTTGCCCTCAGAGCCTTATTGGTCGTTCATGTTCACACTGACCTACAACGCGCCAATTCGCCTGTCCTGTCACTCGTACGAGATGAATCTCGCAAATGACCGCCCGGAAGCCTTGAGACCCGGCGCCGCAAGTACGGGGCCAAAAGAGCAGCGCAACAGGCAAGGTGACACGTGATGCGCATTGCCTCGTCGAAAATGTTCCTGAATACGCTGAGGCAGTGCCGCCGCCAACATCGTCTTCACGCGCCGCCGCCCCTAAAGCACCTTGACGACCAGTTTAGCGATTAGACAACCACCTCCTGGACACGATCCACGAACCGGTTGCAGTCCCGGTTCGCGCCAGGTGCGGGATAGCAGCCCTGGCGGCATGGATCATTCATGCGGCGAAGATAGGCATTTCCACATTTGGTGATGCCCAATAGCTAGCGAATGGGATATGCGCTGCGCCTCATGTTGGCGCGCGAGCACATGCAAGATGGCACGGTGGAGATCGACCGTTTTCATCTCGGTGAGCGACCGAGAATGGATCCGGACGGTCTACCGCCTGGACGGGGCCGAAAAGGCCTTTCGATACATGCAGGGCGCGCGACGGCGAAAGGGATCGAACCGCAACCTGCCTGCTGGGCGGTGAGGCGTTCATGGCGATTGGCAAGAGCTTTGCTACGCATGAGAACGTAAAGCATTCGAGCCGCGAATTCGTCCAAGTCGCCGTCCACTCGGTGGGAGGTTTCAAGTCCCGGGTCCGCCGCACCATTGCCGGCGTCTTTCATCATATCAGCCCGCAGCATGCCTTGTCTTTCCACGAGATCGGCTTCCGCTGGTCACAGCGCATTGTTACGGGCCAGGCAGTGCGGATACTAGTCACGGGTGCCGCCGGCGCTGCGATTGCTGCAAGTCTTTCGCGCTATTACCGGCCGGCAATGCGCAGAAGTCCGGATGCCGGGATCATCGTTAAATCTCCCAGCCTTTTGTGATAAGGCCGCGTTGTTTAGCGGAAGCCAGCAAGGAGTTCGAAGATGAAGGCCGACCTCACTGGCGCCGCAATTGGCGACAGTTGCCACTACCCTGGTATCGGTGGGCCAATCCCACCATAGAAGAGATCATGTCGATGTTTCGTCGTAACCGGCTTGCGCGGCACCGGCGGCCGTCAGCGTTGATAGCAATCCGTGCCGATCGCCACATCAAGCACGGACCTCCGGTCTGGAGAACGGGTCGTCGCTGCATCTCTCGAAGGATCGCCGCTGTCGTTATGGGTTCACGCAGGAGCTGCGCCATAGCCGCTCACTAACCGGATGCGAGCATATCACCTGTGCATGCAATCCAATACCGGGACTGCGCTAGTTTGAATCGCGGGCTCTTCTCCGTGGTTTTTGAGGTTCTGCTGCAATGATGCGTTTACGCTACCAGTTATCAACGGCCTGGCCATGTCTTCGGGATCTGCCGGCCTCCCGTCACCTGAGCTCGATTCCGCAGAGCCGCCCCATGCCACAACAGCAAAAAACGGGACCCACGGTGATTGAGCGGCGTCCGAACGAGGCTCGGCAAGCTGGAGCGGTCGATGGTCGCAGTCGCGCCCCTTGCACTCTGGTTAAGTCGCTTGAGCCCCTGATAAATTCTGACCTTCCGTCAGCAGTCGGTGCCCGACAGCTGACCCCTTGTTTCCTGAAGGCCATATCCCAGGGGGGTGAGCATGGTTGACAGGGACCCTCGGACTAAGGGGCAGGGCTCTTCGCGGCCGGATGAGGGCCGGCACCCAGCGGATCAAAGAGCGCAGTCTTCAGTGGCGCGTGTCGATCAAGTGGCCGACAACTTCAATTCGGACGACATCTGGCAAGAGAATTCGGTATTGCGTTACGTGGAAAGGCTAAGCGTCGGCCAGCCAAGCCCGCCGACCGAGCTTCAAAGCCCTGAAGAACAAACCCCGCAAATGATGGCTGACATGACGGAACTGACGAGAGTTCCGGTCGTCCCGGCAGAGACCGCGTTCAACCTCACGAGGACAACAGATGAATACAATAATGCCGATCGCACTATTCACCTCGTCGAGGGCCAGCCGCTGGAGACTGGCCCTCAGCGCGGGGGGCTGCATGGCCTTGGGAATTTAGAAGCCTCAGCGGTTGCCGGGCCCACCGAGGTGCCGGGTGGAAGAGAGGAGCATTCGGCCATGTCCGAGGTGCCCGCGGAGCCCAGCGATCCGACCGGTGGCGGGCGCAAGAGGCGGACTACTGAGAAGGACGCAGATCCCAGGCCCAGCCGCAGGCAGACGTTATATGCTCAAAGGCCGCTGGCGTTGGCGCCTGATCTCAGCGCCGCGAATGCCGGCATAATCGTGGGGCCTCGAGCGGCGTTCCGGACGGTGTCGGCCCAGGACCAGGCGAGGCTGGACGAAATCGCCAGGCAGACACCGCGGCAGTCGAGGCAGAGCAAGGGGGCGTGGGCGGACGCGCTGAAGGCGGCCCATCCCTATCTCAGCGCCGCCGATGCCGCCGTAATCGTGGGCGTCGTAAAGCGGGTTATCGCCAGGAGGGCGGCGTATCGAACGGTGTCGGCCCAGGACCGGGCGAGGCTTGACGAGATCAAGGCGGCGACACCGCAGCTGCCGGGGCAGAGCAAGGGGGCGTGGGCGGACGCGCTGAAGGCGGCCCATCCCGATCTCAGCGCCGCCGATGCCGCCATAACCGTGGGCTCTTTTAAGGACGATATTGCAAGGAGGACGGCGTTCCGGACGGTGTCGGCCCAGGACCAGGCGAGGCTGGACGAAATCGCCAGGCAGACACCGCAGCTACCGGGGCAGAGCAAGGGGGCGTGGGCGGACGCGCTGAAGGCGGCCCATCCCGATCTCAGCGCCGCCGATGCCGCCATAATCGTGGGTGCCGTAAAGCAGGATATTGCTAAAAGGGCCGCGTTCCAGACGGTGTCGGCCCAGGACCAGGCGAGACTGGACGAAATCGCGGCGGTGACACCGCGGCTGCCGGGGCAGAGCAAGGGGGCGTGGGCGGACGCGCTGAAGGCGGCCCATCCCGATCTCAGCGCCGCCGATGCCGCCATAATCGTGAATGCCGTAAAGCAGGATATTGCTAAAAGGACAGCGTTCCAGACGGTGTCGGCCCAGGACCACGCGAGGCTGGACGAAATCGCCAGGCAGACACCGCAGCTACCGGGGCAGAGCAAGGGGGCGTGGGCGGACGCACTGAAGGCGGCCCATCCCGATCTCAGCGCCGCCGATGCCGCCGCCATCGTGGGCGCCGTAAAGCGGGTTATCGCCAGGAGGGCGGCTTTCCAGACGGTGTCGGCCCAGGATCAGGCGAGGCTGGACGAAATCGCTAGGCAGACACCGCGGCTGCCGGGGCAGAGCAAGGGGGCATGGGCGGACGCGCTGAAGGCGGCCCATCCCGATCTCAGCGCCTCCGATGCCGCCATAATTGTGGGTTCCGTAAAGCATAATATTGCTAAAAGGGCGGCGTTCCGGACGGTGTCGGCTCAGGACCAGGCGAGGCTGGACGAAATCGCCAGGCAAACACCGCGACAGTCGAGGCAGAGCAAGGGGGCGTGGGCGGACGCGCTGAAGGCGGCCCATCCCGATCTCAGCGCCGCCGATGCCGCCACAATCGTGGGCGCCTTAAAGGACGATATCGCCGTGAGGGCAGCGTTCCGGACGGTGTCGGCCCAGGACCAGGCGAGGCTGGACGAAATCGCGGCGGTGACACCGCAGCTGCCGGGGCAGAGCAAGGGGGCGTGGGCGGACACGCTGAAGGCGGCCCATCCCGATCTCAGCGCCGCCGATGCCGCCACCATCGTGGGCGCCGCAAAGGACGAAATCGCCAGGAGGGCGGCGTTCCGGACGGTGTCGGCCCAGGACCAGGCGAGGCTGGACGAACTCGCTAGGCAGACACCGCAGCTGCCGGGGCAGAGCAAGGCGGCCTGGGCGGACGCGCTGAAGGCGGCCCATCCCGATCTCAGCGCCGCCGATGCCGCCGTAATCGTGGGTGCCATAAAGCAGGATATTGCTAAAAGGGCGGCGTTCCGGACGGTGTCGGCCCAGGACCAGGCGAGGCTGGACGAAATCGCGGCGGCAACACCGCGGCAGGGGGGGAGCAATGCGGCCTGGGCCGATGCGCTGAAGGCGGCCCATCCCGATCTCAGCGCCGCCGATGCCGCCACCATCCTGGGCACCTTTAGGGACGATATCGCCAGGAGGGCGGCGTTCCGGACGGTGTCGGCCCAGGATCAGGCGAGGCTGGACGAAATCGCTAGGCAGACACCGCAGCTGCCGGGGCAGAGCAAGGGGGCGTGGGCAGACGCACTGAAGGCGGCCCATCCCGATCTCAGCGCCGCCGATGCCGCCATAATCGTGGGTGCCTCGAAGAAACGGATAGCCAGGAGGGCAGCGTTCAAGGTGATATAGGACGGCTCATGACTCATCACCACATTCCCTAGGAACTGCACCATCATGTGCGTTGGTTGTCCACCACGGGATTGCATGAGCATGTGAGAGCGCCGAATTTTTCTTCAGTCTGGAGGCCAATACCTGGCTCGAGATCGATATTTAGGGGCACGACGGCCGGCGCATTCCGGCTGACTAACACGCCGAGAGCGACCTCGTCTTCGACGGTCGGGAGCGCAGAATGTCGGCTCGCATGCCGCTGCGACCATCAGCCCGCTCCTCGCAAGATTGGCGCCAAGGCCGCCGTCGAACGATGGCGACGAGGCAAGTTTTTCCAAAACTTTCTTTAGCATAGAGGTAGAAGGATCGCTACAGCGGGGTTGCAGTGCGCGGGCGGCTAGGGTGACTAAGTGCGTGCACTCCACGACCGTCAAACGGGGTCGGTGTCCGTCAATTCGAAATCGCAGGGATCTGCACGAGAGACCGCGTGGTTGCCCTGCACGACTAATGGAAGCAGGGTCGACAGTCACGTTGGGATGCGGTAGGTGCGCGATAGAACGGGGGATTGGCGGCGGGACTCGATTCTTTTTAGAAGATCACGCAAAGCCGCATCACACCCATTGTCAAAAGTAAATACCGCGACGATGGTTATTAAACTTCGACTTCCGTCGAAAACGGCAATGGCGCTCACGAAGGAGGCCGGCCGCTGCGAAACCCCGCCATCTCCGCACCCCACTCCTTCGCTCCAACTGGGAGCAAAATGAATGAGGCAACGTGCGAATCTCGGGGAGCATCGTTACATGCGGTCAATACGGATCTCATCCAGATTGTCGCCCTATATGCCTCGTGCGGCGATCCGGCGGAGCGCAGGAGATATAATGCCGTTGAAGTGCTCGAGCCGTTCTACCACTGACGCCGGGTCGCTGCACGCGCGATGGACCCGCCGGCTGGCTGCTCGTTCGATGAGGGTCCGCGCGCCGACACCCCCAAGAGCGATCGCCGAGGACGCCATCCACCTTATGCAGCAACTGGCGCGGAGGCGGCCGCGCGAAGACTTCGTAGTTGGAGGCCTTCAGGCTCACGTTTGCAACGGTACTCCGCAGGTTGCCCTTTGCAACGACTGCCCGACGATGTCAATTCAATCTGGCTGAGCTTGTACCGTCAAGTTTATCCAGTTTGGGGTTCGCTCCAGCGGTGGGTTGCGCATCTGCGGCGGCATCGGCGGGTTTAGGTGCGGAGACCATTCCGAATGCGTAGCACTGCATCACGTCGCGGGTTGCCGATCTGGGCGAACTCTGCAGGGTTAGTTAGCCGAGGCCAGAGTGCTTGGCTTGCCACGCTCCTCAACAACCCGATCCAGTCCACAGGCGACCGCAGGCCGGAGAGCGAAGTATCGGCGACGAGAGTCCGGCTTTCCTCACGACCATCAGAAGCCTGAACCCGCGCCAACGATCATTGGCAGCCAGCGGGATCAACACCAACGCTTGCCTTTCGCTCGTTTCCGGCCACGGCGCTTGCGCATCGTGAGCTTCTCCTCCCGATGGACCCGGAAGAGCTTCTTGTTGTTCACAAGGTGTCCCTCGCGCCTGAGCAGCACATAGCTGCGTCAAGATCCGAAGCGGCGGCATTCACGCCCCAAGCATTCACGACATATACGAATGTCGATTGTGCATGAGCAATCGCGTCTGCTCATTGCTAAACATTGAGAAACAGAGGCGCGACGATCTTTTATGTCGGGAAAACTGGGATTTGGGTCATGCTCGATGCAGATCATCTATTAAAACCGATCAGCGACGGCAACGCATGCGGGGATGCTCTCGATTACGATTTGAGCTTCCTGGAGCTGGAGATAGCGTCGCATGGCAAGCCGCACCAGCAGATAGGCGACTCCATCGCCACCGAGGAGGCTCCCGATTGGACAGAGGTGTGGCGGCTTGGCCTCGACCTTTCTGCCCGCACTAAGGATCTAAGAGTCGGCATCTTGCTCACACGATCCGCCCTCAGTCAGTTCGGCTTCTCTGGTCTAAGTCGGGGGCTTGAGCTGCTCGCGGCCTATGTCGAGCTCTACTGGTCAGAGCTACATCCGCGACCGGATCCAGAAGATGACGAAGATCAGACCGTTCGCCTCAACGCTCTAGCGAGCCTCTGCGATCTCTCCGGGCTCTTGGCAGAAATACGCCAAGTCCCACTCACCTCCTCCAGGCAATTCGGGACTTTTACGCTCCGCGATTGGGCTGGTGCGCTACGGTCCCAATCTACGGAAATTGATCGTTCGACCATCGAGCACGCCTTCATCGACACCGATCCACTGCAGCTCGAGCAGATCAGCACTGGTCTCCACGCCAGCCTGGCAGCCGCCACCCATCTAGACGCGAGTGTTCGGCAGCACGTCGCGAGTGACGAGGCCGTTCGATTCGACCCTCTGATAGTGCTACTCACCCAGGCCAAGGATCTGGTCGACGCCCATCGGAAAAGGGCCCAGCCTGCAGCCCCGGCATCTCCATTGCCAGACTCTAGCAAGGCCTCTTACCCCGAAGTGATCCGCAACCGCGATGACGTTGTCGAAATTCTTGGCCGCATTTGCCACTGGTACCAGGTGAATGAGCCCGCGAGCCCGCTGCCAGCCCTCCTGGAGCGCGCGCAGCGACTTGTCTCGAAGGACTTCATGGCTCTTATCAAAGAGTTGGCGCCAGAAGGGGTTGCCCAATACCGTTCGATTGCCGGTCTGGCGGTCGGCGAGGGCACGTGACGTGCGCAATCTTCCCTATCAGGAGAGTGGAACACATGACAAAGGCGAGTAGTCAAAAGTTCATCGCGCGGGTTCGTCCGCCTCGCGTACAGATCGAATACGACGTCGAGACCTATGGCTCTCAGAAGAAGGTTCAGCTTCCCTTCGTGGTCGGCGTGATGTCCGACCTCGCCGGCAATGCTGCCGAGCCGCTTGCCCCTGTCGCGGAGCGCAAGATGATGGAGATCGATATCGACAATTTCGATGATCGGCTCAGATCGCTGAGGCCCAGGGTGGTGATGCGGGTGCCGAACCTATTGACCGGAGAAGGCCAACTCGCTGTCGACTTGACGTTCGAGCGGCTCGAAGATTTCTCGCCGGCGGCCGTGGCGCGCAAGGTCGACAGCCTTAGCAGGCTGCTCGAGGCGCGAACGGAGCTCTCCAATCTGCTGGCCTATATGGACGGGAAGAACGGTGCCGAAGAGTTGCTCACCCACTTCCTCGCGGATTCGGCACTGCTAAGCGCCCTCGGCAATGGCATCGAGACTGAGAAGCCTGATGCAGTGGTTGCCGCTCCGCCATTGGCATCCCCAGACACAGAGGAGAACTGATCATGATGCCTGCAGATGCCACAGATGTACAGGTCGCCACCGTTGATCTCGGCGATTTCACCCGCATGCTTCGATTCGAGTTCAAGATCCGCTCGGACCACTCCCGTGACTTGGTGGAGAGTGCCGTCCGAACACTGGCCGAGCAGGCACTTCAAAACACGTCGCTAATCAGCGACGATGTCGTCACGACTATCCAAGCAATGATTGCTTCGATCGACCAGAAGCTTTCTGCACAACTCAACGAGATCCTCCATCACGAAAATTTCCAGCGCGTGGAATCAGCTTGGCGGGGCTTGCATCACCTTGCCATCAACACCGAAACCGATGAAACGTTGAAGATTCGCGTTCTCCCAGTTTCAAAGGTGGAGATGTCCCGAACTCTGCGGAAATATAAGGGTGTCACCTGGGATCAGAGTCCGCTATTCAAAAAAATTTACGAAGACGAATACGGCCAAATCGGCGGTGAACCCTATGGCTGCCTGATTGCCGACTACTATTTCGACCATACCCCACCGGACGTAGAGTTGCTTTCGGGACTGGCGCAGATCGCGGCGGCGAGCCACTCACCGCTTATATCTGCCGTCTCACCACATCTGCTGCAGATGGATTCTTGGCGTGAGCTTGCGAACCCGCGTGACATCACAAAAATCTTCCTCACGCCCGAACATGCCCCTTGGCGGGCGTTCCGCGAGAGCGAGAACTCTCGGTACGTGGCCCTGACCTTACCACGCACCCTTGGCCGGCTGCCCTACGGGGCCAAAACCAACCCGGTCGATGAATTCGCCTTCGAGGAGGACACAGACGGCGGCGACAGCGAGAAATACCTTTGGACGAACGCAGCCTACGCCATGGGCGTAAATATCACGCGCTCGTTCAAGCTCTATGGCTGGCTCTCCAGAATTCGTGGCGTCGAATCCGGCGGCCTGGTCGAGGGTCTGCCGGTACATACCTTCCGCAGCGACGACGGTGGCGTCGACCTAAAATGCCCCACTGAGATCGCGATCAGCGACCGCCGTGAGGCCGAACTGTCCAAAAACGGTCTTCTACCGCTGTTGCACCGCAAAAACACGGACCTCGGCGTATTTATTGGCGCTCAAACTATTAACAAGCCGGTCAAATACGAAGACCCCGACGCGTCAGCGAACGCCGAACTCAGTGCCCGGCTACCCTACATCTTCGCAACCTGCCGCTTCGCACATTATTTGAAGTGTATGGTCCGGGACAAGATTGGCACGTTCAAGGAGCGCCACGAGGTCGAGGAGTGGCTCAACCAATGGATTCAGGGCTATGTCCACCCCTCGCCCGAGCTTGGGAGCGAAGAGAGTAAGGCACAGCAGCCGCTCTCCTCAGCCGAGGTCAAGGTGGAAGAGGTCGAAGATAATCCCGGATATTACGTTGCGAGATTTTACATGCGGCCACACTACCAGCTCGAAGGCCTAACCATCTCTTTGAGACTTGTCTCGCGCCTGCCATCCGCCCGCAAGGACTGAGAAAACCCGCAGATGATTGTGCTCCGTTCTCGGCGCCAAAACTCCGGAATAGCTGCCCCGGGCTGGCCGATGCAATCCAGGCCCAATCAGATCAACGAGAAAAGGAAA
Source organism: Rhizobium atlanticum (assembly GCF_030182485.1). Lineage (NCBI taxonomy): Bacteria > Pseudomonadati > Pseudomonadota > Alphaproteobacteria > Hyphomicrobiales > Rhizobiaceae > Rhizobium > Rhizobium atlanticum. The sequence goes on along the minus strand of NZ_JAQJCJ010000031.1, from coordinate 10,776 downwards.
GTCCATCATGGCGTTCGACGCGGTTATAAAATTCACGCAAGCGTCCAAGGACGGCATTTTGCCCAAGGGCGAATCTATCATTCTAAAGGACGGTATCACCCTAGCGGACGAATGGAGCTTTTCACTCGAAAACAAGCTGAACATTGGGCCTCATACCGCCGGGGCGGGCGCGGGCAAGGCCGAATTCGAGGTCTTCACTATCAAGAAGCAGGTGGATACGTCATCGCCCTCTCTGTACGTTGCCTGTGGTCGCGGCGCCCACTTCAATAGCGTCGAACTGAAACTTTTCAAAGCGACGGGGAGCGGACAAGCTACATCAGAATCGAACCTGTTCTTGCACTGGAGTTTCAACATGCTGGTAGTCGAGAAGGTCGAGTGGTCCTATGCGGAAGAGGCCCCCGAGGAGACGATCACATTCCGGTTCGGCGCCTGCAAGGTCATTTATTACAGGCAGGATGAAAAAGGCGCTCTTACCAAAGCTGGCGAGGGCATCTGGAACCAAATCGCGAACAGCACCGACTTCAATAGGCTCGTCGGCTGATGGGGCCATCGGCAACCCGGGAATATTCGGGGCTGCGCGCGAAAACGACAGATCGACTCGTCGCCATTGCACCTGGAGATTGTAACATGGGCAGAGATGTTAAGCGGGATCTCGTGCAACCATCCCTCCTGGACCGGCTTACGGACGATGAGCCGCGCAGCTCGTGTGAAGCGCAGGACAAGCGCAGCTTCTCTGTTCGCCAACTGGAAGAGGTGATTCTACGCGATGTTTCCTGGTTGTTGAACACCAATCAATTGGGTGCAACCGTAGATCTACAAGCGTACCCTCACGTAGCGGCCAGTGCACTTAATTATGGTGCCTGGCCTCTCAGCGGACAAATTCGCGAAGGCATGGATAAGAGCGCATTGCGCGAAGCGATAATCGAGAGCCTTCAGCGCTTTGAGCCGCGTCTCTTACCGGACACCCTGAAGGTCACGGTCCTGGACGATGGTCAGGGTTGCGGCACTTTTCGCTTTAGGATCGAAGCCGATCTGTGGGCGCAGCCATTGCCGGTGCGAATGGTGATGCGTACGGAGGTAGATTCCGAGCTCGAATCCGCCCGCGTTCATCTCGGTACAGAGATAAGCTGATGGATCCCCGGCTCCTGCGACTGTACAACGACGAACTTGCTTATATGCGCGAGATGGGGGCCGAGTTCGCCCGTGCATTCCCGAAGGTCGCCGCCCGGCTCGGGATGGAATCAGCGGAGGTCGCCGACCCCTACGTCGAGCGGCTTCTGGAAGGCTTCGCTTTCATGGCGGCGCGGGTGCAATTGAAGCTTCAGTCTCGCTTTCCGGAATTCACCCAGCACCTCCTGGAGATGGTCTATCCGCATTTTCTACCGCCGCTCCCCTCGATGACGATCGTCCGTTTCGAGCCCGACCAGGATGCCGGACGACTTGAAAATGGATACCTCGTGCCGCGGGGAACCAAGCTTTTGGGCCGTCTTGCTCCGGGCGCCGTCACACATTGCGAGTTCCGCACGGCCCATGATGTGCATCTCTGGCCAATTGTGGTGAGCGCTGCCGATTATTTTTCGACGCCGGGGCAGATCGCCGCACTGGATCTTCCGGCCCGGCAAGATGCGAAGGCTGCTTTGCGACTACGCCTTCGTACCACCAATGGCATGCCGTTCAATAAACTCGGACTAGAGGCTCTCACACTGCACCTAACAGGCCCCGGTGGCATCGGCGCCGCACTCGCCGAACAGCTTCTCGGTGACGCATGCAATATCATAGCCCGTCCGGTCGGCCGGCCTATCCCTTGGCAGGAAAAGATTCCGGTTCATGCGCTGCAGCAACGCGGTTTGGAGCCGAGCTGTGCTCTCCTGCCCGAGGTGCCACGCTCTTTCGACGGGTACCGTCTCCTACAGGAGTATTTCGCCCTCGCGGAGCGGACGTTGTTCGTCGAGGTTAGCGGGCTGGCAGACGCAGTAGCCCTGTCAACTGCCGAGACCCTTGAGATCGTCTTCGCACTCAGACGTGTCGAGCCACGGCTGGAACGACAGCTCGGGCCCCAAAATATCGTTCTCTTCGCAACGCCCGCGATTAATCTCTTCGAACGCCAGGCAGATCTCGTCCACGTGAGCGACAAGAACACCGAGCATCATGTGATTGTTGACAGGATGAGGCCGCTCGACTTTGAGGTCCACTCGATCCTCGAGATGAGCGGAGACGGGGCGAAAAACGAAGCGGCTCCCGTGAGGTTCTACCCGTTCTATAGCATCAGCGCGCACGGTCAGGAGGAGCAGCATTCCAGATACTACGCGATCCGCCGGGAGCAGCGCCTCATGTCGGAGCACCAGCGTCTAAATGGCGCGCGGACTGGCTACATCGGCAGCGAAACGTTCGTTTCTCTAGTTGATCGCCAGGCGGCTCCCTATTCGGCGGAACTCCGGCATTTGTCTGTAAACTGCCTGTGCTCGAACCGGGATCTGGCGCTGCTGCTGCCGATCGGCCGGGACGTGACAGACTTCACCCTGGAAATCGGCGCTCCAGTTACCGCCACCCGGTGCGTATCGCCCCCGAGCCGACCGCGCCACTCCTTCGCCAATGGCGATATCACTTGGCGATTAATTAGCCATCTTTCACTGAACTACCTCTCGATCAGCAATTCCGATAGGAACGACCACCGGGGCGCAGAAGCGCTACGTGAACTCCTCCGCCTCTACGTCGATCCAGTCAATGCCTTCGCCTCACGGCAGATCGACGGGATCCGGGAGATTCGGTCCAGGCCTGCGGTCAGGCGATTGTCCAGCGGTGGACAAGCCGCCGTAGCACGTGGGATTGAGGTTGGTATCATCCTGGACGAAGCGGCCTTCGAAGGCGTTGGCATCTTTCCGCTCGCCTCCGTGCTCAACCAGTTCTTCGCGAAATACGTATCCATCAACAGCTTCACCGAGATGGTCGTCTCGACGCTACAGCGCGGGGAGGTAATGCGATGGCCGACGATGGCCGGCCGCCGGGCGATCCTTTGATTTCGGGGGCACTCGGCGACTTCCTAAGCTCGCTCAGGGCCGAACCGCATGCCTGCGACTTCTTCCAGGCTCTGCGGCGGATCGATGCAATCTGCTCAGATCGGCCTCGGCTGGGAGAATCGAGCGGTCCCAGCCTGGATCGCGTGCGGATCGCCCAGCAGCCCTCCCTTGCATTTCCGACTCGATCGATCGCGGGCGTGACTGCGCACGAGGAGAACGACCCCGTAATCTCCACCTACGCCTTCGGCTTGTTTGGACCCCACGGTCCCCTCCCATTGCATCTGACGGAGTACGCCCTTCTCCGGCAGCACAACGCCGCGGATGAGACGCTGATCCGATTTGCTGATACCTTTCATCATCGAATGGCCTCGTTCTTCTTCCGCGCATGGGCGGAGGGCGAACCGACCGTGAGCTATGACAGGCCACAAGAAGATCGATTTGCCCTTCAGCTCGGCGCGCTAGCCGGCTTCGGGATGACCTCCCTGCGCGCGCGGGATGCTATGCCTGATCTGGCCAAACTCCACTTCACCGGCCGTCTCGCCTCACACACCCGCAACGCCGAGGGGCTCGCTGCCATCCTCGCCAGCTTCGTCGAGGCGCCGGTTGATATCCGTGAATTTGTCCCAAAGTGGGTGGATCTGCCCCGCATATCGCTCTGCCTCCTGGGCCACGACCCGGCCACGGGCACGCTGAACAGCAACGCTATTGCAGGTGCGAGGGTCAGAGTGTGGCACCATCGGTTCCGACTCATTGTGGGTCCCCTCAGCCTGGCTCATTACGAATCGCTTCTGCCCGCAGCTCCCGGCCTTAAGTCGATAGCGGAGATCATCTGCAACTACCTTGGAGATGAACTTGACTGGGAGATTAACCTCGTTCTCCGTCAGGAGCAGGTCCCGGAAGTGCAGTTGGGTCGCTGCGGCAGACTCGGATGGTCCAGTTGGATGGGCAAGAGGAAAACGCGCCAGCACGCCGATGACTTGACAACTACCCCGACTGACCGGGGCCCACCGGCTGCCGCATGGCACTCTCCTGAAACGGACATCCATGATGCGGCGGGCCCGCTCGACCTTCTTTTCGGGCGGGGAGAAGATCTCCTTGGCGAGATCGATCTGGAACGGGTGAATGGCCCACGTAACCTCGATACCAAGTGCGGCGGCACGGCGGGCGGCGGCTTGGAAGGCCCGTTATGACAAGCATCGGAAGCTCGACTCTCTTCAGTAAGCTCAACGCAAACTGCAATGGGACCGCCAAGGCCCTTTGCAAAATTCGCCGTGACGCCTCTTTGGAACGTTATCGCCATTTTGACGCCCTTGAGGCTTCAGCAGCGGAGAGGCCTATCGAGCCGACGATCGCGGCGAAACTCGACCACCGTGGTTGTCCGCTCGGGCGCTGCGCCCTGGGCCTGGTTGAATCTTCCAGGAGACACGTCGTCGCTAGCACCGCCGGAATCCGCCAACTCATCGATGTTACAAGGCCGCATGGCGAGATTTGGGTGGGACTTAGCGTGGGTGAGTTCCAAGAGACCCACACGCTTTCTTCACCCCGCCCTCCCCCGCTTGGCTCTGACGATGCGGGCCAGCAAGACATCTTGGCTGAGCAACGGTCGGCGATTTCGATGCACGAAATAAACGCTTTTCGGCATCTTCGCCGATGGCTTCGGCAGCATCCTACTCACGCCATCGGGCGCAACCGCGCCTTCTCATCAAATCTGCGGAACACACACCACCATGGTCGAGTCAAGAATCGAGAGTCTCTTAAGGCACAATCGTTTTGTTGCGGTCACTTCGGCCGCGTCCGAGTTGAATGAAATCTCTCTCCGGCGGCTCAGTGGCACCGAGCGGCTGGGGGAACCTTTCCTCTACGAGGTGAAGCTCGCCAGCCGCAATCCAGTTCAGAACTTTGCTACGATCCCCGGTCAAAACCTGACAATCGGCCTTAAGCTCAAGGACTCGCAAACGCGCTTCTTCAACGGTGTTGTTACGCGCTTCCAATATCTCGGCCTCGACGATACCGAGCACCTCAACTACGTGGCGCAGGTGCGGCCGTGGATTTCATTGCTCGAGCATCGCTCTAACAGTCGGGTCTTTCAGAACAAGACGAGCATCGAGATCATCACCACGATTTTTCGAGAACATAAAGGCAATTTCAAGAATCAGACCGCCCGACGGTTCCCACAGCGCCCATATTGCGTCCAGTACGATGAAACGGATCTGGCCTTCGTCAGCCGCCTCATGGAGCAGGACGGCATCTACTACTATTTTGAACATGCTGAGGACCAACATGACCTGGTGCTGGTCGACAACGCCGCGAGTCACATGGCCTGCACGCCTGAGATCGTAGAGACCCACCACAATCTCAGGCCTGCCCGAAGTCTTTACCAAGAAGATGTCATCCTGCATTGGGACGAGGTCGTATCGCTACAGCCGAATAAGGTCGTTCTCAGGGACTATGACCATGAGAAGCCGATGGCAGAACTGACGTCTGTCGCGCGTGTTCCTCCCGTGAGGACAGGCGGCATTCCGCCATGCAAGCTCACGGGAAGCGCCATCACCCGACCGCGGGAGAGCGTGGCGGTCAGAACGGGCGAGACCTCGTCGGCAAGCAGCGGCTGCACGGCAATGCGGGAGGTCTTCGAGTATCCAGGCCAGTATACAAAAAAAAGCGATGGCGATTTCTACGCCACCATCCGTGCCGAGGAACTCGCCTGCAACGCTTATCGCGCGCGGATCGAAAGCACTGCGCGCCAGATAACGACCGGGTCATTATTCAAGGCGGCAAATCCCTTCTACTACGGCCAGGTCGGTTCCCGCCCGAAACCCACCGATCGCTTTCTGGCAGTCGGACAGGACTTCACTGTCATCGGTGAGGTGGGGGACGATCTCACTGCGGACACCGTGGGGGGGAAGGGCGAGCGGTTCCTCTATCACAGCAACGTAGAGATTATCCCCGCGACCACCCAGTACCGACCGAGGCGCCGCACACCGGCGCGGTTGATTCACGGACCGCAGACGGCCGTCGTCGTGGGCCCCGAGGGCGAGTCGATCGCGACGGATAAGTACGGCCGTGTGAAGGTTCAGTTCTTCTGGGACCGAGAAGGCGGAAAGAACGAGAACAGCTCCTGCTGGATTCGGGTGGCCCAGAACTTCGCTGGTAAGGGTTTTGGCAACCTGGTCGTCCCACGGATCGGCCATGAGGTCGTGGTTGATTTCATCCACGGCAATCCCGACACGCCCCTGGTGACCGGCGTCGTATACAATGGCTCAAATCTGCCGCCTGAAACCCTGCCGACCGACAAAACGCGGTCGACCTTCCGGACGCATACCGATGGCGGCGCCGCTAATGCCTACAATGAACTGCGCTTTGAGGACAAGCAGGGCCGTGAGGAGGTCTATTTGAAGGCCCAGAAGAATCATACCGTCGAGGTCGGGAATATCTACAGCATCGACGTCAAGAGACACTTCCTCCTGACCTCGGGCGGCGCCGCGCCCGACTCCCCTGCCGCAGCGGCCTTAGGTAGCCGCGTCGAGGTAACACCCGACAAGATCCGCCTTGTAGTATCGGGCAGAACCGGCCCGCAGGCCATCGAAATCAGCGGCGATGGGATCGCCATTATCGGCACGATGATTGGCGTTATGGCAACGCCTCCGCGGCTCGGGTCCATCGTCTCCATGCCGCCGCCGACACCGGGTCCACCCACGCCGTCGATAATGAAGCTTATTGCGACACTCGGGCTGCCGCCTGTTACGCCCGAGTGACACGATGTCAAGGTGAACTGGTTCTGGGCCTCGGCTGTCCGGAAGTCGTTGCCTTTAAGTCGGCAGGGCCCTGCAGGCGTAGAGAAAAAGCGTAACGGCTTCGGCGTCGTAAGCTGACCTACCAAATCAACGTGACACTGCGAGATTGCCCGAAAATGAGGAAAGGTTATCGCGCGTGAGCGTTTGTTCCGGGAACTTGCGCCTCAGTTAGATGGAGTTGCCACGCGAAATCGGCCGCAAGCGGCTCCAAATGCGTCTGGTTTAGGTCTCCACCAAGCTGGAACTGGTGGATGAAATACCTTTATCACTCGGCGTCACGAAATTGCGATCAGGGCGCGGGCGGCGCAAAAATCAGCGTTCTCGATCTGGGCGTTACAGCGCTGCTTTGCAGGGCGGGCTCTCGCCTCGAAGCGCTTCTGGCGGAGCGTGGCCGCCTCGAGCAGCAGTCGAAGCCTTTCACCATGCTCGAAGGTGTCTCGCTTCTATTTGCGTTTCGAGTTCCTGATAGGCGCTGGCCATGCCTGTCAGGCCGAGTTTGCGCAGCATGTCAATGGTGGGATTGTTCAACGTCGCGATAAAAATCATGCGCTGTCCAGCTCGAGGGAGGACGCTGGCCATGCCCCCGAAGCATAACGGGATACGAATTTGGTATTGGAAGGAAAGGTCGCGACGGAAGTAACATCAGCAGTGACGCAATGACCTAAGGAACGACGCAATGTACGGCAGAAGGCAGGGGGGTGTTGGCAATAGTTCCGAACAAGGCGGTGAAGACACCTTTAACTGGGTTGAAGGCTTGACTGGCTCCTCGTCCGGCGAAGCGGCACTGAAAGAAATTTTACTGGCCTGGGCGGAAGACGGGCAGCAGGAGCAGGACGAGGACCGGCACGAGGCAATGGCACGGATCGAGGCCTGGACGGAAACCCGCAATTTTCGTGCCCCCCTGAACTTAACATCGCTGTCCCTAACGGCACTGCCCCCCACCTTACCGGCCGGCCTCCAGCGGCTCAACGCCAATGACAACCGGTTGGGCAGGCTGCCCAACAACCTCCCGCCCGGTCTGCGAAAGCTCTCTGCCTGCGACAACCAGCTGACCACGCTGCCTGAGGTTCTTCCGGACATGCTCGAGACGCTCTACGTCGACGGCAACCGGCTGACCAGATTGCCGAACGAGCTTCCTTCCGGACTAAAGTATCTCTACGTCAACCACAACCGGCTGACCAGTTTGCCCGATAACCTGCCGCCTGAGCTCAGGGAGCTTCATGTCACCCGCAACGAAATCGCGCACCTGCCGGAGAATCTCCCCCTCGAATTGACGGATCTCCGCGCCGAACTCAATAATATAATTCGCCTGCCCGAGCGCCTTCCTGCAAAGCTCACGAGGCTCGAAGTCCCTCACAATGAACTGACTAGCCTACCCGAGGACCTCCCGGCCACCCTAAAGTGGCTCAGCACCGACAGTAATGAACTGACCCACCTGCCCCCTAACCTGCCGAGGGGGCTGGAGGAGCTTAGCGTTCGTGGAAACAACCTGAGAGGACTTGGCGACGGGCGAACTGCACTGCCGTACATTCTGTCGCAGCTTCCGCCTCATTGCAAAGTGTACCTGAATAACAATCCGCTGCCAGATCGACTGCGGGCGCACCTGAGCGCGCAAAGCGGGACGAGCCTTCCGCAGATCTTTTTGTGATGCTGCCTGACAAACGGGCCAAACTAGGTCCCTGCGTTTTGAGTAAAAGGCCTTTTGCCGAAGCCATGGCGGTGGGGTGCAGGCCAGGTATGACGCGTGCGGATCAAAAACAATGAGTTTGCAGGTTTATGCCGCTCGCCGGAATGTGTTGAGTTGTGGAAGCAACAGACGTCTCACTGAAGACTATGGCCGGAAAGCCCAGGCTCGGCACTTGTGTCCTTCGGGCGACCTTGCATGCGAGCCAGTTCGTACAAAGGATTACCCGCTATCGCGTACCAGGAGGTGCGACGCTTACGGCCTAGAGGCATTGCCGCCGGTTGGAACGTTCGGAAGCTGGACCCAGATTTCAACAGGCCTCAAGCGCATCCACCATTTCCACATGGTCCACCCCCAGCATCGCGTATTCGTTGATCTAACTACCCGAGACTCCAGCCTACGGGCCTATTTGCATTCGTCGGCGATCGACGACTCTGTCGCCTATTAGTTGAAATAGGGTTTCGTGGCGAGCCAGCAGAGGAACAGCCCATGGATGAGAAAAACAGCCCCATTGTTTGCATCTCGGGTGTAGACGAACGAAAGCTCGGCGCCGCTCTAATCGCGGTCCAATCGGCATTTAGTGTCGCGATTGCGGAACTATCGAAGCTTCACAAAGGGAACAGTCCTCAGTGGTTCGAAGACCTGGAGGAGGTGGTAATCGCTAACGCAAAAGGCACAGTCACCGAGGGCATCTCGCTGGATGTCGAGGTGGAAAGCCTCAAATTCGGCATCGACGTCCTTCGGGCGATCTTAGATGTCAGCCGCGTTGAGCTAGGCTTTGCAGCAAAGGAATAACCTTTCGCCCAAACGAGGTCTCGATGCTATTTGGCGCCGGAGATGTTCGATGCACACTCGAACCTTCGCATGAGTACCGCGCTCGTCGCCAAAGTAGCCCGCATCGTCACCAAATGGTACGGTCGTCCGACAAACCAGGAGGTCTTGCCGCATGATCGACGATACGACCTATGCATGGCGCACCGGCGTTTTTGAGGCAACGCGCGTTTTCCATGCGGAAGACCCGGGCGGACCAACCTTCATCGGGGGCAATTTGCGCAAGCCGGACTCCCATGGAAGACAATAACTTGTCGGACGCTGGGCGCACGAGACTGAGGGACTCAGCGTTGAAGATGTGCCGACAAGCTCGGCATTAGCGATGCACCCTGTATAGCGGGCAGCGACCGCCTTGCCATGCTTGAAGATGCCCTGAGCCGACACGCCCACAGTTGATAAAGATGTCGACTCAGTACCGCCGGCCGCTCCTCACCTTCTACCTTGCTGAGCCGCCAGCCATTGCGGCTCGTGGCAAGGATTTTTCGGACTCTTCCCGAGAATATGCACAACGCGACGCAGCGCTTGTCGACCCGCTGTTTCGTGAAGTTCGCGCTCGCCAGGAAATGGTGCGTGATGAGCCCTTTGTAAGAGTCACCCTTGCGCCGGCAGTCCGAGACCTCCCCGTTCATCTGGTTCGTCGTCTGGAATCGCAATCGATCGATGATCGACCTCCGCCCCTTCGTCGCAGGGATACACATCAAGTGGCATTGACCTGGACAGCGACCGCTCGCGCTGGAGCGCCGAATACCGGCGGCGCATTTCACCGGACGCAATCGACCCTGCCGTCCAAAGAGCGACCAGTTCCATGAAACCCGGGTCTTCATCGATCCGGATTCCTCGCGCCTTCCAACGCGCGATGACCCGCTCGGCTATGTCCCTGCGTGAATCCATTACCACTTCCCTGCCCCCTGCCCCCTGCCGCCTACGCGGTTAGATACCAAGATGGTGGGTTCTTCGCCAGTTCAAACCGTCCAATATGTCACGCCGGCCGCCCGCGATCCGTTTTCAGGAGCTTGTTAGCTGGAGCTATCGAGATCGCAGGACACACTTTCCAGCTCTCTCCCGACCTGATGGTCCCCGTCACCATCTTTTCCGTCCATGAATAAGGTAGGCCGCCCCCGATCAGTCCAGGCGATTTAAGTGCGAGTCCGCTTTTACGTCGCCTTGAGGTCCGTCAGCACCTTGTCAAAAGCATCCTTGACCGGCTTTGAGATTTCCTCCACCGCCCTGCTTGAGAGCACCCGGACTTCCTTGGCGTGCTGCAAACTTGTCTCAACGCGCTTGCGGAAAAAGGTCGACTGCTGTTCGAGGATCTGCGACGGCGAATTCGCGCCCAGCAAAGCTTGCAAATGTGAGAAGCTGGCCTCGGCGTCGGCCTGCAGTGCAGCGATCGTCTTCCACCACAATTCGTTGCCGAATAGACTTGTCGTTTCGAGGATCGGAGGCAGCA
>NZ_JAQJCJ010000004.1:0-354147 GCF_030182485.1 Rhizobium atlanticum | reverse complement strand
CTTTCAAAGGATCCAATCTCTCAGATCCCGCAAGCTCCGCCGCCCACGTTTCTCTTTCTTCCAATCTTCAATTGTCAAATAACAGACGACCAAAAGCCGTCACCAAAACCCGCTCCAAACCTAAGCCCGAAGCAACAAACCAGCAATCCGCCAATTCGCTTGAGTTTCTTAAGAACGAGAGACTTCGTCGCCAGCAGCGCCGCCGCCCTCGTCAGTGAGTGGGCTTATAATCCCACCCCCTTTTCTAAGTCAACAGCCATTCCAAAAGTTTTTTGACATTTTTGTAACAGGCTGATTTGGTTGCTATTTTCTTCGCGTTCTTTATCCACAGGCGGCGTGTTCGCGCCAAATTTCCGAAGATTTCTTTATCAGCTGGTCAAAAAATCCCCGAATTGCCGCCCGCAACCGGCGAAAAATCGCGTGAAAACAGCGCTTTGAGCCAATTTATGGTTAATCGAGGATTAAATCGAGGCTGGGAAGGCGAGCTTAAATTTCCGACATAAATCAGCAGCTGCAATTTCGGAACCTATCACCGTTTGAGGTGTTGTCTTTCCCATTGAAGGAAGGAGACCGACATGGCTGCCAACACCGATGACATCAGAGCATCTGTCAGCAAGGACATCGCTGCGCTCCAGCAGGAAGTCTCTCGTCTGCAGAAGATGATTTCCGCCCAGGGCGCCGAGGCCTATTACGAAGTGCGCGGCCGCGCCGGCAAGGCCTACGATGAAGCCCTGCCCCGCGCAAAAAACGCCGTCGCCCAAATCCGGGCCGAAGGGGCAGCTGCCGCCGGCGCCGCCCGCGAGCATGCGGCCGCAACGACCACCGCATTGGTGCTTGCCGGGGCGGTCGGTTTCCTCTTTGGCTACCTGCTATCCGGCAATTCACAGCCGCAGCCTCGCCATTGGTGGCACTGAGCGCTCAATCCGCCTCGAAGCCGGCTCTTTTACGCACCCGCCGACCCATTTTCGGCGGCGTGCGTAAACGCTTATGTCTCAGAAAAACCAATTTTTAATGCAAGGGATGGCAACATAAAAAACGAACGGGAGGACAACCAATGGACAATAAGAGGGCCAATTGCATCATTGAAGTCAGCGCCGACGGCGTTAACGGCCGTTACGCGGTCGGCATCATGAATATGCGTCAGGCGCTCGAGCTGCCGGAAATGCCAAGCCTGTCCTATACTCATCCCGACCCAGCGAAGGCCGCTGCCGGCATCGTCGTCAGCCGCAAGGAACTGGCAGGCTTCATGGCCTGCCGCTGAGGCGGCGCGACCAACCGGTTTTCGCCCAGACGGCGCTTTATCCGAAGCGCTGACGTCCTTTTGCAACCCTATCATTCCTTAGTTTTCGTTGTCACGCTGGCATCGTTGGGCCGTTCGTGCCAAGAAGCGGCATCGAGGCTGGACAGGGATGGCAGATGAGGGACCGGCGCCCATCGCATAAGACACGCGAGCGGGTGAAGCCTGCCGCCGACACTGAAGGCAAGCGGGTCACCCTTCCGCGCGCCCTTTCCAAACTCGGCTATTGCTCCCGTACCCAGGCCGAACGGCTGATTGCCGAAAGCCGCGTCGCCGTCGACGGCCGTACCGTCAGCGATGCCTCTGCATGGGTCGATCTGTCGACGGCGAGGATCAGTGTCGATGGACTTGTCATTGCCGCCGAGGCGAAAATCTATTTGATGCTCAACAAGCCACGCGGGCTCGTCACGACCCGCCATGATCCCGAGGGCAGGCCGACCGTCTATGATTGCCTCAAGAATTTCGACATCCCGCACCTCTCTCCTGTAGGTCGGCTCGACAAGGCGAGCGAAGGCCTGCTGCTTTTCACCAACGACACCGAGTTCGCCCAGACCTTGCTCGATCCGCTCACCCATGTGACCAAAACCTATCATGTCCAGATCGACCGCCTCATGGACGACGAGGAGATTGCCGCTATGACATCCGGCATCCGCCATAACGGCGAATTGCTGACGGCCACCGCCACACGACGCCTGCGCCAGGGTGACAGAAACTCATGGATCGAGGTCGAGCTCGATGAAGGCCGCAATCGTCAGATCCGTCGTATGCTGGAGGCGCTCGGGGCCGAATGTTTGCGCCTTGTGCGGGTCGCAATCGGCGGGCTCGAACTCGGCGAACTCCCAAAAGGCGCCGTGCGTGCGCTGACTGAAGGAGAATTGCAGGGGTTGCGCCGAAGAGCCGGCATGGAAAGGGCGAGACGTTGACCGATCTGTCGGAGATGGCGCCGCATGACTTTTGGCAGGAGATTCACCCGCCCGGCACCTTTCCCCACGATCGGGAGTTCACGACTTACTATGTCGCCACGCTGGAAGACGGCCGCCAGCTTCGCCTGCCGATACGCGTGTTGGCAGATGGCGATCACGCCCTCGCTTCGCTGATTGTCAACCAGGCTAGCTTCGCCGTCCTCGACGCGTTGGCCGACGGTCTCGCCGAAAAGATCGGACCTATGGGCGTCGACGTTGTCGCCGGCCTGCCGACGCTCGGCTTGACGCTTGCAGCCGCCGTTGCGCAGAAGCTCCGTCACGGCCGCTATGTCCCGCTCGGCACCTCGCGCAAGTTCTGGTACCGCGACGAGCTCTCCGTTCCTCTGTCATCGATCACGACGCCGACACAGGACAAGCGCCTCTATATCGATCCGCGCATGTTGCCGCTGCTGACCGGGCGGCGCGTCGCCCTGATCGATGACGTCATTTCCAGCGGCGCATCGATCGTCTCGGGCCTTGATCTGCTGACGGCCTGCGGCATCGAACCCGTCGTCATAGGCGCGGCCATGCTGCAATCGGAGCGTTGGCGCGACAGCCTCGCAACCGCCGGGCCGCAGTGGGTCGCGCGCGTCCGCGGTGTCTTCGCAACGCCCGTGTTGGAGCGGAATGCCGAGGGCCGCTGGCAGGTTTCGGCCCGACCGAAGACGTGACATCGTTCAATTTTGCCGGCTGACGCCTCTGTACAGCAGATGAGGAACAACTACAGTCCGCCCAAGGCCTGTCACCCGGAAATCTGCAGCGGTTGCGGTACAGCGACATGCCTCCATCGATGAAACACCGGATCCGCCCATGTCGTTTGAGCAAGCATCCCTGCTGATCCTTCTGCTGGTGATGCTCGTTCTCTTCTCGCTCGAACGCATACGCATCGAGGTGACTGCGATTGCCGGCCTGCTCGCCGGCTATGCGCTCGGACTTTATCCAGTCGATCAGATCTTCGCGGGCTTCGCCAGCCCCGTCGTTATCACCGTCGTCGAAATCCTGCTGATCGTCCAGGTGCTCGCACGCGCCAAGCTCTTCGACAACCTCGCTGCGCGTGTCGCAACCGCAAGACCGTCGAACTTCAAGGTCATATCAGGCGCCTCCTCGCTTGCAGGCTTTCTTTCCATCTTCATGAACAATATCGGCGCCTTTGCGATCACCCTGCCGGTGGCGCTGCGGCTCGGCGTGGCGCTCTCAATCCCCCGCCGTCAGCTCGTCATGCCCATCTCGTTTGCAGCCCTGCTCGGCGGCCTCGTCTCGCTGATCGGCACGCCGGCCAACCTGCTCGTCAGCGATGCGCTTGCCAAGACGTCCGGTGCGGGTTTTCATTTCTTCGATTTCAGCTATGTCGGGCTGCCAGTCGCGATCGTCGGCATCCTGCTCATCGCCGTTCGGATCCGATACTTGTTCCCGGAAGCCGACACAGTGCCGGCAACGCTCACCCAGGGCTCGCGTCGCGTCGTCGTCGAACGTCGCATTCCCAATGCTTCGCCGCTGATCGGCGCGCGGCTTTCCGAGTGTCCGACCCGCTTCGGCATCAAACCGCACGCGCTGATCCGTGACGGCAATTTCGTGTTTGGCCCGCTCGACCAGTCGATGATCAGCGCGGGCGACGTGCTGCTTGCCGAAGGCGCCGATGACATCTTTGCCGGCCTTGCGGCCACACAGGCCCTGGTGGCAGATGCCCATCTGAATATTCGGCCGCCAAATTTCACCCGGGTCGAAACCGTCGTCATGCCCGAAAGCACGCTGGTGGGTTCGCGCGTCAGTTCACTCGAAGTCTTTCACCATCGGGGCATCGCAGTCACTGCTCTTTCCATGCGCACACCGCGCATCGAAGGCCGCTTTCTCGATCTGCAACTGTCGATCGGCGATATATTGACGCTGGAAGGGCCGCGCACGGCAATTGCCGAAGCGCTGGAGGAAAGCGAGTGCCTGCCGCTTGCTCCGACAGCTTCAGCTGAACCGGCCCTCCTCTCCTGGCGGCCTTTCGCATTGTTTGCCTGCGGCGTCGCCGCGTCGGCGGCGGGCCTGCGTCCCGAGGTCGCTTTTGCGGGTGTCGTCCTCGTCCTCGCTTTGCTCAATCATCTCAATATCCGCCAGGCGATGGCCGACCTCAACTGGCCGATCATCATCATGCTGGCGGCGATGATTCCGATCGGCCAGGCAGTGGCCAGCACCGGAGCGGCCGAAGCGATTGCCGGCTGGCTGAGCCTCACCGTGCCGGTTAACCATGCGCTTTCCGGCATCGCCCTCATCCTCTTCCTCGCAATGGCGCTGACGCCCTTCGTCAACAACGCGACGGTCGCAATCGTGCTCGCCCCGATCGCACTCGAATTTGCGAGGATCGGGCGGCACCCACCCGACGCCTATCTGATCGCGGTCGCCGTCGGGGCCTCGCTCGATTTTCTGACGCCCTTCGGCCATCACAACAACACGCTGGCGATGGGCGTCGGCGGTTACCGCTTCAGAGACTTCCTGCGGGCCGGCTGGCCGCTTGCCGTCGCAACTTACGGCCTCGCTCTGTTTCTTCTGGCTCTGTTCTGGCTGTGATGCGATACTTCCGCTCGGCTTGACTTCGCCGGTAATGAAACTAGAGCAGGAAGCCATCAGCCAATAAAGGACAGTCGAGCGCCGTGCGAATCCTCTCCGAAGCCCATTTCCCGGAACTGCCGAACCACTATCGCGGCAAGGTGCGCGAGAATTACGACCTTCCCGACGGACGCCGCATCATCATCAGCACAGATCGGCTGAGCGCTTTCGACCGCATTCTCACCTGTATTCCGTATAAGGGTCAGGTGCTGACGCAGACGGCGCGTTACTGGTTCGAGGCGACGAGGGACATTTGCCCGAACCATGTGCTCGACTATCCCGATCCGAATGTGGTCATCGGCAGGCGGCTCGACATCCTGCCGGTTGAAATCGTCGTGCGCGGTTATCTCGCCGGCACCACCGGCACCTCGATCCTGACCCTCTATAAGAAGGGTGAGCGGGAAATGTACGGCATGCGTCTGCCGGACGGCATGCGCGACAATCAGATCCTGCCGGAACCCGTCATCACGCCGACGAGCAAGGAATTCGACGGAGGCCATGACGAGCCGCTGACGCCTGCGGAAATCGTCACGCGAGGCCTTCTGACCAGCCAGCAGTGGGAAACCTTGTCGAAATATGCACTCGCGCTCTTTGCCCGCGGCCAGGAAATGGCCGCGAGGCAAGGCCTGATCCTCGTCGATACCAAATATGAATTCGGCACCGATGGCGACGGCAATATTATCCTCGCCGACGAGATCCACACGCCGGACAGCAGCCGCTACTGGCTTGCCGAAACCTATCCGGCAAGTTTTGCCGCTGGCAAGCGCCCGGATAGTTTCGACAAGGATTTCGTCCGTGCGTGGGTGGCGGAGCGCTGCGACCCTTATAAGGACGAGATTCCAGAAATCCCCACCGGACTGATCGAGCAGACCTCGGCCGTCTATATCAGAGCCTACGAGGCGATAACCGGCGAGCGCTTTGTTCCCGACAATAGCGGCGAGACGCCGCTTGCCCGTGTCCGCAGCAACCTCGCCCCCTATTTCCCTTGAAAAGGCGACGTGCGAAAGCTGCCGGGCCTTGCATCGGCTTGGCAGTTTTCGCTGAATAGCGCTAGCATCGGCAAAAAAGGAGTACCGGGCGCGGCCCGGCGGGGGACGGATGGCAAGAAGGCCGAGACGCAAGGCCGAGGAAACGCGACAGGACATCCTCTCCATGGCGGAGATGCTGTTTCGCGAACGGGGCTTCGCCGCAGTGTCGATCGCCGATATATCAGCTGCGCTGGGCATGTCGCCCGCCAATGTCTTCAAGCATTTCCGTTCCAAGGTGGCGCTGGTCGATGCCATCGCCGGGCGCCATCTCGACAATGCCGCCGAGCGTTTTGTCCCCCTCGACCAGAACATGCCCGCAAAAGAGCAACTGCTCCGCTTCGTCCTGCGCCTGCTGGAGGGTCATCTGCAGGATATCCAGAAGAACCCTTACATCTTCGAAATGGTGCTCTCGACCATCGAAGCCAAACTCGAAGCCGGCAATCGCTATCGCGCCCGTATCGAGGAGAAACTCGGCGAGATCATCCGCAAAGGCATGGTGGAAGGACGTTATCACTGCCGCGACCCTCAGCGTGCCGCACAGACCGTCGCCGATGTGCTGGCCTGCGTGTTGCACCCTGTCCTCATCGTTCGCGACGACACTGAGACACTGGTGCATCGTGCCGAGGAAATCGTCGGCTTTGTCGATGCCGCACTGCAAAATAGCGCTTGCTAAGTGACGGTTGCTGAATTACGTCACTTCGTAAAGATTTTGTTAGACTCGGGATTATGGCATTTGAGGCCAAGTTCATCCTGACGCTTAAACAAGCCTGCCTCGGCCCGGCCGAGCCCGTAGATCGACGGCGATTGCCACCGCATGAAGGAATTAGAATGATTCGGCGTGCCGTTCTCATCTCCTCGGCCCTGATGGCCGGCGCATTGCTTGGCGCCTGCAGCGACAACGCCGGCAAGCCCGCGGGCAATGCCGGCGCGGCCGCGCAGCAGGCAATCCCCGTCGGGGTGATCGCCCTGGCGAAGGCGAGTTTCCCAATCACGACAATTCTTCCTGGCCGCGCCGAAGCCTTCCAGACGGCCGATATCCGGCCGCAGGTGAGCGGCATCATCCGCGAAATCGCCTTTAAGGAAGGCGGAGAGATAAAGAAGGGCGACCTTCTTTATCAGATCGAGGATGCGCCCTATATCGCCGCCGTCGAGCAGGCCAAGGCGGCCATCTCCAAAGCCGAGGCGAGCGTGCCGAGCGCTGAAAGCAATCTCGAACGCTACCAGCGCCTCGTCGGCAGCGGCGCCACCCAGATCGAATATGAGACGGCGAGAACGACGCTTCTCCAGGCGAAGGCGGAGGTCGAGTCGGCAAAGGCTGCCCTTACCGCGGCACAGATCGACCTCGACCATACGAAGATCGTCGCACCCTTCGACGGCGTCATCGACCAGACCGCCTACAATATCGGCAATGTCGTCTCGGCCAACCAGACGACGGCGCTGACGACGATCCGGCAGCTCGATCCGATCTACATCTCGCTCACCGAGTCGAGCACCAATCTGCTGAGGCTGCGCGATGCGATGGCCGCCGGCGATATCAAGGGCGCGGAGAATGTCGCCTTCCACCTGATCCTCGAAGACGGCAAGGAATATAATCAGCAGGGCAAGCTCGACATGTCGAAGCAGGTGGTCAGCGAGACCACAGGCACCTTCATCATTCGTGTGCTCTTCCCCAATCCCGATCGGATCGTGCTGCCCGGCATGTATGTCCGCGCCACGGTCGAGCTCGGCGCCGAAACCGGTTATGCGCTGCCGCAGCTGGCGACGAGCCGTGACGCCAACGGCAGGCTGACGGCGCAGTTCGTTTCCGCCGACGGCAAGGTCGAAACTCGCGCCTTCGAGAACAGCTCGCCCTCCAACAATTCCTGGCTGATAACCGAAGGCATAAAAGACGGCGATCAGCTGATCGTCACCGGCCTGCAGTCGGTCACGGCGGGCATGCCGGTGAAGCCGCTTCCGATGAAGATCAACGACAATGGCGTGGTCGTGGCTGCCGAGCAGCCCGCGGCCGGTGACGCTGAGAAGCCCGCAGCGAAGTAATCGCTGCGAGCCGGCATCGTCACCGTCTCAGCCGCACAGGAACAACCGATGGCCAAGTTTTTCATCCGACGTCCGATTTTCGCCTGGGTCATTGCGATCACCATCATGCTCGCCGGCCTGCTGGCGATCTTCACCCTGTCGATTTCGCAATATCCCGACATTGCCCCAACGACGGTGCGCATCAACGCCACCTATCGCGGCGCCAGCGCCGAGACGGTCGAAAAATCGGTGACGACGATCATCGAAGACGGCATGACCGGCCTCGACGACCTCACCTATATGACTTCGACTTCGTCGACCGGATCGGCCAGTATCCAGCTCACTTTCGGAACCAGCATCGATCCCGACATCGCCCAGGTGCAGGTGCAGAACAAGCTGCAGCTGGTCCAGTCGCAGCTCCCGGGCGACGTTATCGATGCCGGCATCAGCGTGACGCGCTCGACCTCGAGCATCCTCCTCGTCGGCTCGCTCGTTTCAACCGACGGCAAGCGCAATTCGGTCGATCTCGGCAACATCATGTCGACCTCCATCGAGGATCAGATCCAGCGCCTGGAAGGCGTCGGCAGTATCAACGTCTTCGGTTCCGGATACGCCATGCGCATCTGGCTCGATCCCTTCAAGCTAGTGAAATATCAGCTGACGCCGAGCGACGTCACGGCGGCGATCCAGGCGCAGAACACTCAGGTTTCCGTCGGTTCGCTCGGCGCCCAGCCGACGATGTCAGGTCAGCAGCTCAACGTCACCATCACTGCGCAAAGCCAGCTCACCACCGTCGCCGACTTCGAGCACATCATCCTGAAGGTCGAAAAGGACGGCGCGACCGTGCGCCTGAGCGATGTCTCGCGCATCGAGATCGGTCAGGAGAGCTACGGCGGCAGTTCGCGTTACAACGGCCTGCCTTCGAGCGGTTTTGCCGTCAACCTCGCGATCGGCGCCAACGCCATCGATACGGCCGCACGCGTTCGATCCGCACTCGATGTCATCGGCCGCACTCTGCCGGAAGGCGTGAAGATTACCTATCCCTACGACACGACGCCCTTCGTGGAACTGTCGATCGAGAAGGTCGTGCATACGCTGATCGAGGCAATCGTGCTCGTCTTCGTGGTGCTGCTCGTCTTCCTGCAGAATCTTCGGGCAACGCTGATCCCGACCATCGCCGTTCCCGTGGTATTGCTGGGCACCTTCGGGGTGCTGGCGGCCACCGGCTATTCGATCAATACTTTGACGATGTTCGCCATGGTTTTGGCCATCGGTCTTTTGGTCGACGATGCGATCGTCGTGGTCGAAAACGTCGAACGCATCATGTCCGAAGAGAAGCTTTCGCCGCTCGAAGCGACGGAGAAATCGATGGGCGAGATCACCGGCGCCATCGTCGGCATTGCGCTCGTGCTAACCGCCGTCTTCATTCCGATGGCCTTCTTCGGCGGCTCGACCGGCATCATCTATCGCCAGTTTTCCATCACCATCGTCTCGGCCATGCTGCTGTCGGCGCTCGTCGCCATCGTGCTGACACCGGCGCTCTGCGCCACGATGCTGAAGCCGGTCAGCGAACACCGGAAACACCGCGTCGGCGATTGGTTCAACCGCAACTTCACGCGCTCGACCAACGGCTATGTCAGGACTATCGGCTATCTCTTGAAGCGCCCGATCCGCGTCATGCTGGTCTTCCTTCTCGTCGGCGCCGGCTGCGCCTACCTCTTCACCCGGCTGCCGAGTTCTTTCCTGCCGCAGGAAGATCAGGGCGTGCTGCTGACTATCGTCACCACGCCGCCGGGCTCGACGACGCAGCAGACTCAGGCCGTCGTCGAGAAGGTGGAAAACTATTATCGCGAGAATGAGAAGGATGCCGTCGAATCCGTCTTCGGCGCACTCGGCTTTGGCTTCAACGGCTCCGGCCAAAACAGCGCCATCGTTTTCACCAAGCTCAAGGATTTTTCGCTGCGCACTGATCCAAATCTGAGCGCCCAGTCGGTTGTCAACCGGGCGCTGCGCAGCTTCTTTGCGATGCGCGAGGCACAGGTCTTCGCGCTCCTGCCGCCGGCGATTCAGGGCCTCGGCGTGTCGAGCGGCTTTTCCATGTATCTTGTCGATACCGGCGGCCACGGCAACGACGCCCTGACGGCTGCTTCCAAGCGGCTGATACAGATGGGCAACAGCTCGGGTAGGATCGTGGCGCTGCGCAGCAGCAACAAGGAAGTCGAGCCGCAAATGCGCATCGTGCTCGATCAGGAAAAGATCGGCGCCATGGGCGTCGACATCGCCTCGGTCAATTCGATGCTGTCGATCATCTTCACCGGCCGCGATGTCAACGACTTCACGCTGAACGGCGAGATCAAGCCGGTCTATGTCCAGGGCGACGCGCCGTTCCGCATGCAGCCGGACGATCTTAATCACTGGTATGCCCGCAACACGGCCGGCGAGATGGTGCCCTTCTCCGCCTTTACCAAAACCGAATGGGTGAAGGGCGCACCTTCGCTTGCCCGCTTCAACGCCGTCAGCGCGATTCCGCTCGATGGTGCCGCCGCGCCCGGCGTGTCCTCCGGCGATGCCATGAACGAAATGGAGGCGCTGACCGAGCAACTCGGCGGCGGTTACACGGTGGCCTGGCAGGGCATTTCCTATCAGGAGCGCCTTTCCGGCTCACAGGCGCCGATGCTCTATGCGATCTCGGTACTCGTCGTCTTCCTCTGCTTGGCAGCACTTTACGAAAGCTGGTCAATCCCTTTCTCGGTGATCATGGCAGTGCCGGTCGGCGTTCTCGGCGCCCTGGCGGCGGCAACACTCTTCGGCCAAGCCAACGATGTCTATTTCAAGGTCGGATTGCTCACGACGATCGGCCTGGCGGCGAAGAACGCGATCCTGATCGTCGAATTCGCCAAGGATCGCATGGAAAGCGGCATGGGCCTTTTCGAGGCGACACTGGAAGCGGCGCGGCTGCGCCTGCGGCCGATCATTATGACATCGCTTGCCTTTATCCTCGGCGTTGTGCCTCTGGCGATCGCTACGGGCGCGGGCTCTGCGGCGCAGAACGCCATTGGCCTCGGCGTTCTCGGCGGCATGCTGTCGGCAACGATGCTCGGAATTTTCTTCGTGCCGTCCTTCTACGTCGTCATTCGACGCATCTTTGCCACACGCGACAAAAATGCGGCAGGAGTGTGATATAAATGCACTGTGATAATGCTGTTCCGATTGCTACATTGCGCCCGACTGCTTCGGTGTGTGTGTTTGTGGTGGACGAGGCGCGGCTGCGATAGTGAAGCATGAAGCTTCGGACAAGAATTGACTTGCTCGAGTACAGGATGAAATGAATGGTATCTCTTCGTTTTGCCACACCGGCATTATTGTTATTACTGTCGGGCTGCGTTGTTGGCCCGGATCATGCTCCTCCTGAAATGCCGCTGCCCGCCAAATTCGGAGAAGGCGGCACGAAAAGTGTAGGTGACGTTGCTACCGCAGCCTGGTGGACGGCCTTCAACGATCCCAAATTGAATGGTTATGTCCAGGCCGGGCTCGAGCAGAATCTAACGGTCCAGCAGGCAATCGAACGCATTAATGCGGCCTCTGCAAACGTCACCACCGCCGGCGCAGGCGCCCTGCCGAACCTGAATGTCGGCGCTTCGCACACGGTCAGCGGTCAGAAGGGCGAGCTGCGCTCGCAGTTCGACACACGCAACACCAGTGCCGGCGAAGTCCAGCTGACCTGGCTGCTCGATCTCTTCGGCCTCTACAAGCGCAGCACCGAAAGTGCGCTCGCTTCGCTCGATTCCGCATACGCATCCGCCGACGTCGCCAAGCTGACTCTCGTGCAGGATCTTGTCTCCAGCTACATCGATGTTCGCTACTATCAGCAGCGCCTGGCGCTTTCGAGAGCCAACCTAAAGTCCCGTCAGGAAACCTACGAGCTGACCAAGTTCCAGCTTGAAGCCGGCGCCGCCTCGCGTCTCGACGTCGTTCAGGCCGAAGGCCTCGTACAGTCGACGCTCGCCGAAATTCCCGGCCTCGAAACCAACATCCGTATATCCGCCCATCACATCGCCACGCTGCTTGGCCTGCCGGCCTCGGCCCTCGTCGACGAGCTGCTGAAGGGTCGCGGTCAGCCGGTTTTCCGTGGCGGCATCAATTCGGGCATCCCGGCGGACCTGATCCGCAACCGTCCCGACATTCGCGTCGCCGAGCGTGATCTCGCCGCCGCAACGGCCAATATCGGTGTTGCCGAGGCGCAGCTCTATCCGAGCATTTCGCTCAGCGGCTCGATCTCGCCGTCCTACATCAACCAGCGCGGCATCCATGGAGACCTGACCCCCTGGTCCTTCGGCCCGACCCTCAACCTGCCGATCTTCGATGGTGGCCGTCTGCGCGCCAACGTCAAGTCGGCACAGTCCACTGCCGCGACCGCCTACCTCAACTGGAAGTCGACGGTGCTGACCGCGGTCGAACAGGTCGAGAACGCACTCGCCGCGGTCCGCCGTGACGCCCGCACGGTCGCAGCCCTACAGGCTCAGGTAAAGACCACGCAGGAAACGCTCGAACTGTCGACCGCGTCCTACAAGGACGGCGCCTCCTCGCTGCTCGACGTTCTCGATGCACAGCGCCAGGTCTCGCTTGCCCAGGCAAGCCTTGCCCAGGCCGTCCAGCAGATGGCCAAGGACTACGTCTCGCTGAACATTGCGGTCGGCGGCGGTTACGCGCCCGGCGGCAAGACCACAGCAGCGGTGACGCCGGTGCCGGCAAAGGCCAAGAGCTAATCGGCATTTCGCCTTTCTTGAAATGCGAAACCCCGCGATCACCTCGCGGGGTTTTTTCATGCCCGACAATATCCCGGAATAATCGGGCACCAGACGAATTTGGATTGGACAAGCGGAGACGGCTGCTATAGCACTGATTAAACGATTAATCAGACTACATCAGATCATGGCTGCATCGCGCTCCGGACCGAACCTCAGCAGGATAGCGACCTCGCTCGGCGTCTCTATTGCCACGGTCTCCAATGCGCTTTCCGGCAAAGGCCGGGTCTCCGGCCAACTGGTCGAACGGATCCGCGAACATGCCGCCGAACTGGGTTATGTCCCGAGCCAGGCCGGCCGCGCGCTCAGAACCGGCCGCAGCGGCGTTCTCGGCCTGGTGTTGCCGGACATCGCCAATCCTCTGTTCCCGAAGATCGCACAGGCGATCGAATTTGCCGCCTCCACCGCTGGTTACGGTGTTCTAATCGCCGACTCCCGCGGCGATGCTGCCACTCAGACCGAGGCGATCAATCGTCTCGTCGAACGCGGCGTCGACGGCATGGTCGTTATTCCCCGCCGCGCCACCCGCATTTTGTCCGCCGCCTGCCCAGTCGCTCTCATCGATACCCCTTCGACGCCAGGCAACACCGTTTCCGCCGACCATTGGCAGGGCGGCCGCGAAATCGCTCTCCATCTCGCGGCCCTCGGCCACCAACGCATCCTCATCATCGGCAACAACCAGGAATCCAGCGTTCAGAACGATCGCGCCGATGGAATTCGCGCCGGAATGCTCGCGGGCATGCATGCCGAAACGCTGTGGATCGGGAAGGTAGAGCAGGATGGCGGCAGCGGCTGTCCGCTCGGCCTTGCCGAAAAGGTGCGGGAGGGTTTTACCGCTTTCGCGGCTCTCTCCGATCTTCAGGCATTGCGCGCGCTGACCGAGCTGCAGCAAGCCGGCATCAGCGTTCCCGGCGATGTCAGCGTCACCGGCTTCGACGACCTCATCTGGTCGCCTGTTGTCACACCGTCGCTGACGACGGTCAGAATGGACATGGATAGAATTGCGGGGATTGCCGTGTCGGCGCTGGCCGATACCATCAGAAAAAGCCGCACCCGGGAAGGCGTTCTCGTTATCGCGGAAATCGAACGCGTCGCAATGCAGCTGATTGTCCGCCAATCATCCGGGCCTGCGAACCCGGCACCAAAAACCTCAGAGATGGAGAACATGTAAGATGAAAAAAGCTCTCATGGCGTCGGCGGCACTCGCCGCACTTTGGCCGTTTGCCGCCTCCGCAGCCGAACGGACACTTACCATTTCCGTCTATGCCTTCGCGCAGGACGACTTCAAGACGCTGGTGTATGATCCGTTCGAAGCCCAATGCGGCTGCAAGCTGGTGGTCGAGACCGGCAACAGCGTCGAGCGGCTGGCAAAAATGGAGGCGAACAAGGCCAACCCCGTGGTCGATCTCGCCGCCGTTTCGATGGCCGATGCGCTTGCCGCATCACGCGCCGGACTGATCGACAAGATCGATACCGCGAAGCTTGCCAATTTCGCCAAGCTCTACGACGTCGCCAAGGACCCGAACGGCGACGGCATGAGCGTTGGCTACACTTTCTATGCCACATCGATCGCTTATCGTTCCGACAAGATGAAGATCGAGTCCTGGGCCGATCTCCTGAAGCCGGAATATGTTGGCCATGTCGCCTTCCCGAACGTCACCACCAATCAGGGCCCGCCGGCGCTCTACATGCTGGGCCTGGCGCTCGGCAAGGATACGCCCGATCTGCAAGGCCCGATCGCAGCGCTGGGCGACAAGAAGGACGACATCGTCACCTTCTATGAAAAATCCTCGCAGCTCGTGCAACTGATGCAGCAGGAGGAAATCTGGGCAGCCCCCATCGGCCGTTTCTCCTGGGCCGGCTTCACCAAGCTCGACCTCCCCATTGCCTGGGCAACGCCGAAAGAGGGACAGACCGGCGGCATGAATGTTCTCGTGCTGACCAAAGGTTCGAAAAACCAGGATCTCGCCATGCAGTTCATGGATTTCTGGCTCTCGACCGAGACCCAAACCAAGCTCGCCGAAAAGCTGATCGACAGCCCAGCGAATAGCGAGGTCAAGCTTTCGGACGCTGCCGCTGGCAACCTCACCTATGGCGAGGAAACGGCCAAGAGCCTCAAACTGATCCCTTCTGCCATCGCCCTCGGCAACCGCGCCGGCTGGCTGAAGAACTGGAACGAGAAGGTCGGCCAGTAGAGCCCGCATGAACCCGCCCCGGCCGCTCGCCGGGGCATCTCCTCTCCTGGAAAGGCGCCTCATGTTCCAGAACCGCGCGGAAGCCCTGGCGCTTGCCCTGCCGGCAGCCGTCTTTGCGACGGTGGTATTCCTGCTGCCCGTCGCAATCCTGCTGTCGGAGGGTTTTCGCGCCGGCGATGCCTGGACGATATCGGCCTACACAGGCTTCTTTTCCGAGACGCTGAACCGGACCGTTTTCCTGCGCTCCTTCCGGCTCGCCCTCGAGGTCACCGCTGTCTCGGCCGTCATCGGCTACGCCGCAGCCTTTGCAATCGTCAACCTGCCGGCGAACGGCAAAGGCCGCATGATCGGCTTGGTCACCCTGCCGCTGATGATCTCGCCAGTGGCGCGCACCTATGCCTGGATCGTCATTCTCGGCCGCACTGGCATCGTCAACAAGGCGATCACGGGCCTGGGTTTCTGCGCCGAACCGCTGCGCCTGCTCTTCACCGAAACCGCCGTCTTCATCGGCCTCCTGCAGCTCTTCCTGCCGCTGATGATCCTGTCGTTGATCAGTGCGCTGGAAAACATGCCGAGGGATGCGATCCCGGCCGCCCGCGTGCTCGGCGCCAACTGGTTCCAGGTCTTTTGGAAGGTCGTCCTGCCGCTCACGCGCGAGGGCCTCGTCATCGGCGGCACGCTCGTCTTCACCGGCTCGCTCACCGCCTACATCACCCCCGCCATCCTCGGCGGTTCCAAGGTGCTGATGCTCGAAACACTAATGTATCAGCAGGTGTCCGTCGCCAACGATTTCGTCTCGGCAAGCGTCATCGCCTTCATTCTGATCGTCATGAGCTTTGCCGCCAACATCCTGCTGAAACGCCTTGCGACGGCGAGGAGACGCAGATGAGCATCCGTCTCTTTTCGCCTGTCGTCCTCTTCCTGCTGCTTGTTTTCCTGATCGGCCCGTTTCTGATCATCATCGCCGCCTCGCTCTCGGCTGGTGACACGCTGGCCTTCCCGCCGCAGGGGCTGTCGCTGCGCTGGGTGATGAAGGTCTTCACTATTGAAAGCTTTCGCGACAGCTTCGCCATGTCGATGTTCCTCGCCGTCTTCGGAACACTGGCAGCCCTCATCCTGGGCATCCCCGCCGCCTATGCCCTGTCGCGTTACCCGCTGCCCGCGGCAGAGACCGTCCGTACCATCGTCTCGCTGCCGATCATCGTCCCCGGCATCATCGTCGGCCTGGCATTGCTGCGTTATCTCGTCGTGCCCTTCGGCTTCAACATCACGCTTGCGCTCTTCTTTGCCCATGCGGCCCTCGTACTGCCCTATGCCGTGCGCGTCGTGTCGGCGAGCCTCGATAATCTGCGCTCGGATATCGAGGAGGCGGCCGTCCTGCTCGGCTCCTCCAGGTTCGGTGCCTTTTTCCGCGTGGTCATGCCGAATATCCGCGGCGGCATTCTGGCCGCCTTCATCCTCGGCTTCGTCACCAGTTTCAATCAGGTGCCGGTCTCGCTCTTCCTTTCCGGCCCGGGTGTCCGAACCCTGCCGATCGATATGCTGGGCTATATGGAAACTACCTACGATCCTTCCATCGCGGCGCTCTCCGCCCTTCTCGCTTTCCTCTCGATCGGCATCGTCTTCCTCGCCGAACGCTTCCTGGGATTCTCGCGTTATGTTTGATGCCTATCTCCAACTCGACAAGCTGACGCTTCGCTATGGTGACACGGTCGCCGTGAGGGATCTCGACCTTGCGATCGCCAAGGGCGAGCTCGTCGCCCTTCTCGGCCCCTCCGGCTGTGGCAAAACGACAACGATGCGCGCCATTGCCGGCCTGCTGAAGCCCGCATCCGGTCGCATCGGCCTCGACGGCGCCGATATAACCGGCGTCTCCGCCAACAAGCGCGCCGTCGGCCTCGTCTTCCAGTCATACGCGCTGTTCCCGCATCTGACGGTCTACGAGAACGTCGCCTTCGGCCTGCGCCTCAAAGGCGTTTCGGGCGCGGATCTCGATGCCCGCGTCGGCGCCGGCCTGAAATCCGTCGGCCTCACCACTTTCGCCGGCCGCAAGCCCGCCGAACTCTCCGGCGGCCAGCAGCAGCGTGTCGCACTGGCGCGATCCATGGTGATGGAGCCGAAGGTCCTGCTGCTTGACGAACCGCTCTCCAACCTCGACGCCCGCCTTCGTCTCGAAATGCGCGCTGAATTGCAGCGCGTGCAGAAGGAGACCGGCGTCACCATGATCTTCGTCACTCACGACCAGGTCGAGGCCTTGGCGCTCGCCGACCGCATCGTCGTCATGCTGGACGGCGGCATCGAACAGATCGGCACGCCGGAGGAGATCTATAACAATCCCGCCTCCGCCTTCGTCGCCGATTTCGTGGGCTTCGAAAATGTCTTCGCTCTGAAAGACGGAAAGCTTGTGACGCCGCACGGCCCCGCAGCACTCTCTGATCCGCCGCCCCAAGCTGCGGCCGGCCTGGCTTGGCGCCCGCGTACGGTGACCCTCGGCTCCGGGCCGTTCCAAGGCAAAGTGCACGGCACGTCTTTCGCCGGCAACACACGCGAATACCTCCTCCATACGCCGCTTGGGCCTATCAAGGCTGAAATCGACGCGAGCCTGCCGCCACACGAGATCGGCAGTGCGCTCGCCTTCGATCTGCCGGTCGCCGGCGCGGCCAACCTCAAGCGCTTCGGGTGACATCATGGGTGTGTGGATCGATACCGACATGGGCTTCGACGACATCGCCGCCATTCTGGTGGTGGCGCAGTCGAAATATCAAATCGACGGCGTCTCGCTGGTCTTCGGCAATACGCCGCTGCCGCAGGTGCGGGCGAATGCCGCAGGCGCCGCCAGCGCCTTCGGCTGGACGTTCCCCGTCCATACCGGGCGTGCTGCACCCGTTCTCGGCAAACTCGAAACCGCCCAGGCGATCCTCGGCGAAACCGGAATTCCGACATCCGGCAAGAGCCTACCGAAAGCCGCCGCCCTTGCCGAGAGCGACGCCTTCTCCGCGCTCTGCCGCTGGCTCGAGGGCAACGGACCACACCGCATCCTGGCTCTCGGTCCCCTGACCAATATCGCCGCCGTGGCGCTCGCACGCCCCGATCTTGCCGCATGTATCACCGAACTCGTCTGGATGGGCGGCGGCGTCACATCGGGCAACCATACGGCCTCCGCCGAGTTCAATGCGCTCGCCGATCCCGAGGCGCTGGCGATCGTTATCGCCCATGGCCTGCCGCTGCGCATGGTCGATCTCGACCTCTGCCGCAAAGTGCTGGCAAGGCCGGAGGATGTCGAGCCGGTGCTCAGTGCCGGCGGCGCTAATGCCGAACTGATCGGCGACATGTTCGCCGGCTATATAAGCATCGGCACCAGCCGCGGCCGTCCCGGCATGGCAATTTACGATGCCTCCGCCGCCGTGGGCTTCGTCGCCCCCGATATCGTCAGCTTCCGCCCCGCGCGCATCGACGTCGAACTGCAGGGCGCCCTCACCCGTGGCCGCACCGTCGTCGAGACCCGCGCCACGCATGCGACCTTCAACGCCCAATTCGCCGCCGATATCGACGTTGAGAAGGCGCTTAACATCATTCTCGCCGCCCTGATCAATGAGGCCCGCAGATGAACGCCATTGCTCGTCAGGAACCTTTCGATCTCAACGATCCAGCCTTGCGCGCCCGCGCCGTTGCCGCCGCCCGCGGCGACGCCCCGTTCGATATGCTGATCACCGGCGGTCGCCTGCTCGATACGGTGACGGGCCTGATCCGGGAGGCTGATGTCGGCCTCGTCGGCGCGCTCATCGCCAGCGTCCATGCCCGGGCGAGCCGCATGGACGCGGTCGAAATCATCGATGCGACTGGCGGCATGCTGACGCCGGGCCTGATCGATACGCACATGCACGTCGAAAGCTCGATGGTGACACCCGCCGAATATGCAAGCGCCGTGCTACCGCGCGGTGTCACCACGGTCGTGTGGGATCCGCATGAATTCGGCAACGTCCACGGCCTCGACGGCGTGCGGTGGGCGATCGAGGCGGCACGTGCTCAGCCGCTGCGCATGATCCTGCTCGCCCCCTCCTGCGTGCCGTCTGCGCCGGGCCTGGAACTCGCCGGCGCCGATTTCGATGCCGCCGTCGTCGCCGAGATGCTGCGTTCTCCTGCTGTCGGCGGCGTTGCCGAAGTCATGAACATGCGCGGCGTCATCGACGGCGATCCGCGCATGAGCGCCATCGTCAACTCAGGCCTTGCCTCCGGCAAGCTCGTCTGTGGCCATGCCCGCGGCCTCACCGGCGCGGACCTCAACGCCTTCATGGCAGCGGGCGTCACGTCGGACCACGAACTCACCTCCGGCGCCGATCTTAGCGCCAAACTTTCCGCCGGTCTGACGATCGAACTCCGTGGCTCTCACGACCATCTCTTGCAGGAATTCGTCGAGGTGCTGAACGGCCTCGGCCATCTGCCGCCAACCATTACGCTCTGCACCGACGACGTCTTTCCCGATGAACTCTACCAAAGCGGCGGCCTCGATGATGTCGCCCGCCGCCTGGTGCGCTATGGCATGAAACCGGAATGGGCACTGCGCGCCGCGACCTTCAACGCCGCTGAGCGGCTGAAGCGTTCCGATCTCGGCCTTGTCGCCTCCGGCCGCCGCGCCGACCTCGTTCTCTTCGAGGATCTCACGGAATTCCGAGCACGCCTCGTCATATCAGATGGCCGCGTCGTCGCCCGCAACGGCAGCATGGAGGCGACCGTTCAGCCGCTCGATACGGCGCCGCTGATCAAGTCGGTGAAGCTGCCGCTGCTGACCGACGACGATTTCCGCATCCCCGCGAAAGGCAGGCGCGCCCGCGTCGCCACCATCGACCGCCCACGCTTCACTCAATGGGGAGAGGCGGAAACGGATATCCGGGACGGCTTCGTCGTGCCGCCTGTCGGCGGCGCCATGATCGCCGTCGCCCATCGCCACGGAAGGGCCGGTGGCACCCCGCGCAACGGTTTCCTCAGCGGCTGGGGCGAATGGCGCGGCGCCTTCTGCACCACCGTCTCGCATGATAGCCACAACCTCACCGTCTTCGGCGGCAATGCAGCCGACATGGCGCTCGCCGCCAACGCTGTCATAACAGCCGGGGGCGGCATGGCGGTCGCCAAGGACGGCCAAATCGAAGCGATCCTGCCGCTGCCGCTCTCCGGCCTCGTCACCGACGCCTCACTGAAGGACACCGCCTCAGCCTTTGCCGACATCCGTAAGGCCATGGGCAAGATCGTCGATTGGAAGCCACCTTACCGCGTCTTCAAGGCCTGCTTCGGCGCGACACTCGCCTGCAATGCCGGCCCGCATCAGACGGACCGGGGGATTGCTGATGTGGTGACGGGGAAAGTGCTGGAAGGTCCGGTGCTGGAGATTTTCTAGGCAGGGACGCACGGATCAAAAGCGAGCGGGAGTGCTGTGCAATCCGCCTACGGGCGCCTGCCGCCGTGACCAACATAACTTATTGCCCATTCCGGAATGGACGTTTGGAATCAATGAGTCCTGACCAGGCCGAAAGGCAGCACGTTATCAGATTCAAGCTGAGCTGCCGGCGCGGGCCGTCCGATGTAATATCCTTGGATCTGGTTGATTCCGTACTGCTGCATCAGCCGCTGATGTTCAATGGTCTCAACGCCTTCAATGAGTATCCTCACGCCGCGATTGCGCAGCAGGCTGATGATGTCAAGCAACATCCTCTTGCCTTTTTCCGTATGGCAATCATGGAGGAAGGATCGATCGATCTTGACGGTGTCGAATTCGATCAGGCGCAGCCACGAGAGCCCGGCGAAGCCTGTGCCGAAGTCGTCCAGCCAGACTTGAGCGCCCAACCTCCTCAGGTCGCTGATGCAACGAACCACGGTCTGGTCGATTTCCAGCTCAACGCCTTCGGTAATTTCGAAAGCAAGCCGAGCGCCCGTCACGCCGAATTCTGCGAGCGTCGCGGCGACATAGCTGGCGAAACCCGGCATCTTGAGCTCAATCGGCGAAACGTTGACGCTGGCAACTTGCACTAAGCCGGTCGCCAACAGGTCTCGGCAAACGGTGCGAATTGCCCACCGGCCGAGTTCAACGATCGAACCTGTCCTTTCCGCAACAGGAATAAACATAGCAGGTGACACCTGCGTCCCGTCCAACATCCTCAAACGCATTAAAGCTTCAACGCCGTCCGTCTTGCCTGTCTGAATGTTGCGAATCGGCTGATAGACGAGGGAGACAAGGCCGTGTTCAATCGCGATTTTCAAGGTCGCGGCTATATCCTCGCTGTCATCGCTCCTCTGCGGGTCTTCGGGATCGAAAACCACGAGGGTGTTGCGACCCGATGCCTTGGCGGCATAAAGCGCGCGATCAGCTTCATGAATGACCTTGTCGACCTGTTTGGTTTCACCCCTGGTATAGGACACGCCGACACTCACCGTGATAACGGTGGTCCCGTCTCGCCTGTGCTCGTGTGGCCAAGCCAGCTCTCGAACGGCAGCACAAATCGCTTCTGCGAGTTCGGTCGCTCTTTCCGAATTCAGCATTGGTGTGATGAGGATGAATTCCTCACCCCCGTATCGTCCGATGATGGAGTCCCAGGACGAGGCCACACTTTGGAGAAGCTGCGAGACAGCGACAAGGCATCGGTCGCCTTCTTGATGGCCATAGCAGTCGTTGTAATGTTTGAAATAATCGACATCGATGAGCAGCACCGCAAAGGGCGCCCTATGGTCCTGCCAGCGTTGCCAACAATCACGCAGCCGTTGGTCGATCGCCCGGCGATTTTCCAGGCCGGTCAGCGAGTCGGTGTTTGAGAGATGCAAAAGCGCCTTGCCCCTTTCCTCGGCGGCGGCTTGCTGCAAACTCGCTTCAAGAGCATTCAGGAAAACTTTATAGCGTTCTCTGTTGAGTTGAAGGTTTACGTAAGACGTAAAAACAAAGCAGGAAATGCAGAACGCACCGAGGATCAGCTTGTGAAGAAGCAACATAGGCGCGAATAGATAGAGCGCGCCGATGAAGATGAGCATGTTCGTTACGGAGGCCGCAAGAGCTAGCGGAAACCGGAAACTGAAGAACAAGTTGACGCTCATCATGAAGATCGAGCCAAAAACCATATAATATGAGAAGGCGTCTCTGACCGTGGTCATCTGTGCCGTCAGAAGCCAGACTAAATAAGCCGCTAGCACGGACGTCGCCGCCGCCATATCGACCGTATCGGCCTTTGCTTTGCGGTAGAGCAAGAGCTCCAGCATGCATATCGCACCGACGCCAACCGCCAATCGGCCGGCGATTGTGTACCGGACGACATCGCCAATAAAAAGGTAGTCAGTGAAAGAGTATGCAAGGTAAGCAGCCACCGCTATCCAGAGGCCGTTGCGCGTAGCGGTCTTTCGGCCGCTCTCGCTCTTCTGCTTGTACAGGCGACGCAACTGTTCTGACGATAGCGTCGGCCCTATGGTGGCGACTGCGGTCTCGGCTAACACGTGCATCATGCCCCTGCCACCCAAAATAATGCAGCATTGCCCTACGCAGACTGCTAGCTAACGCTGGATAGCCCCCCGCAGACTCCACATCAACCGATAACGCTGCACCGAGCTTCCGGCGGGCAGAGTATCTGTCGGGTTCACTAATATTTTCTAAAATTAAAACGTGCATTTCGACTGCGCTCCAACCTTGACGCTTGACCTTCATGAGTATGATGAAGATTTTACTCAATGTTTAAATCATTATCCCCAATGAGGTTTCCGTGGCTCAGCCCCTCTTTTCTCTTGATGGCCAAAGCTTGATTACACCGCAGTCAGTCAGCAAAAAGTTCCCCTCACCTCACCACCATAATGAAACGGACCTCCTGCGGACGGCAGAGGCCGAGTTTGCGATTCTCATCAACATTGCAATGCAGCGGTTCAGCGCCGGGAAAGACCTGCCTGGTGCAGTCAGGTGGTTGATCGGTCAGCTTCATGACGTCCGTCAAAAATTCGGTGCTGCTGTATGGCAAAAGCTCATCCCATTCATTCAGGCCCATCCCTCGGCAAAGATTCTGCAGCAGTGCCCGTTCACTCGTTGGTCCTTTGAAAAGCCTCGCGGCTATTCCGGTGACGCCAGTCTTATAGACTTTATTTATGGGCATCCGGCGGTCGCCGAAGAAGTTGCCAGATCCACGCCTCTCGGCCTGGATATCTTTGAATACACGATCAATGCGCCCGGCCCGGTAGCGGTCAGGGAACGTCGCGACATTCTGACCCGCTACGTTGATGACACCGCCGCGCGAAGGGGGTCGGACGCCGAAGTTCTGGCCATCGCCGCGGGTCACCTTCGCGAAGCGGAG
Source organism: Rhizobium atlanticum (assembly GCF_030182485.1). Taxonomy (NCBI): domain Bacteria; kingdom Pseudomonadati; phylum Pseudomonadota; class Alphaproteobacteria; order Hyphomicrobiales; family Rhizobiaceae; genus Rhizobium; species Rhizobium atlanticum. The sequence continues at coordinate 330,940 of NZ_JAQJCJ010000004.1, read as the reverse complement.
GCATCAAAGGCGCTTGCAGAAGGCCGCCTTAAGCGCTGGGTTGCTCTTGATCAGGATCCGCAAAGTATTGGTTCGATCGCGAGCCAATTCCATGGGACTTCTGTCGAGCCTATCGACGGATCGGTGCGCGGTTTGCTCGCGCGCAAACATCAGCTTGGCACCTTCGATCTGATCTACGCAGCAGGGCTGTACGATTACCTCGCCGATAAAGTAGCAATCCGGCTCACGCAGGTTTGCATGGAAATGCTGAAACCGGGCGGAGTCTTTCTTTTTGCCAACTTCTCCGATGAGATGGCGGATGACGGATACATGGAATCCTACATGAACTGGGAGCTCCTCCAGCGTTCCGAGGCCGACATGTGGCGTATTGCCAATAGTAGTGCGGCGGAAAACACCGTTGAGAAGACAGTCTGGTTCGGTGCCAACCGTAACATCATTTACAGCACCATCAGGAAGCTGTCGTAAGTCGGGATGGCCGCCCGGCCTCGCTGCTGCAGACCGGCCGGGACATCCGCACCAAGGGAGAGTTAGCAAGCGTCAAAGACAGACGGAGCAATCGGATTGCGACGACGCAGCAGGGCCACTCCGCGACATGCTGATGACGAGGCCGCGGCGAGCGCACAGAACTGGAGCATATGGCGCCAAAATCCACTAATTTCGGCATTCCTGTTCCTGGCGGTCGCCGCAATGAGTGGCTTCGTGCTGTTGGCATCTCGCTGGCTTCGCCGCTCGGACGGATCCACTACACGCTCTTCCTCCGACCCGTGCTGTTTCACCATTGGCAGCGCTCGTGGGCATGGCTGGCGGCAGCAGCGCTGGTGATCCCGGTCCCCGTCATACTCAGTTACTTCGGGGCTTTCCGTTTGAACCAGCTGCCGGCAGGATCCTTTACGCCTGGGCGCTCGTGCTGATGCTCATCGGCCTGATCGCCGCGGAGGTGAAAAAACAGGCTGCGCCAGCTCAGGAAGCCTTTCTGCGGTAAATGCGCCAATCGGCCGTCTCCCGCACCAGCGCATAGTGGCGGGCGATATAGTGGGCGTAAAGATCGCGCAGCCCGTTGCCCGTCCAGATCTCGATCGGCCATTTCGGATCGAGGATAAGATCGACGTCGGCGAACATCTCTTCCGCGGCCGGATGATCATACGGCCCAAGAGTTCGCCCCCAATGATACCAGACGCTGTCGCCCGCGGGCGGCGTCAGCCCCAGGCCGGCGGAGAAGGGATTGACGAAATCGAGAACCGCGACGCGCTCGTCACCAGACATGAGTTGCGACAGGATGGCCGAAGCGTCCACCAGTGTCCTGTTGTATTCCTCAAAATATTCGTATTGGCCGGCGCTCCACATCTCAACGAGCCTGATCTCGGAAAACGCCGGCAGCGGGATCGCTTTGCCTCGGCCGCCGGCAGCGTAATAGGCGTGAATTGCGAATGATGCAGCGTTGCCGACGGCGGCAGGCAATAGCAGGAACCCCACGAGTAGCGGCAGCGCAAACCGCGCTTTCCTGAATCGGGAGAGCGGCTTGGCGCGAAAGAGGCTTTCCGTGATGATGGCGGCGCTTGCACCCAGAGTCAGAATACCGACGGTCTGGAAATTCTGCCCAATCAAGAGGATTCCGGTCGTGCCGCAGAAGGCAACGAAGAGCAGATGCCGATAGCTCGGCGTCAGGTTGAGAACGATGAGCACGACTGTCAGATAGACAAGAAGGTCGGCGAGATTGTTCCGTACCAAATGACCGAGTGCGGTCAACGTCAGAACGCCGCCGCTGTTCTTTGCTGAAAGGCCAAGGTCAGCAAGGTAGTTGAACCCGCCGCGCCAGACGATTTCAATCGCGATGACGCTGAAGGCGATCATCCCCAGCGCCAACCTCACCCAACCGATCTGGCGACGATCGAAAAGCATGAACAATAGGAAGCCAAGCCCTACGACCCCATAGGTGATTTTGGTGTAGAGCATCAGCAACACAAGGAAACTGGCGCATGCCGCATCGACTGCCTTGCTACTCCCGGCGGCCGGCAATCGAGGCAGATACATCACCAACAAAAAGCCGAGCGACGCCCATCCAATCCGGTTGTAGAACATGGCAAAAGTTAGCTCCCCTATCCGCTCGCCCGGATTCGCGGGAGCCGCAACTATCAGGAGCAGGAAGAGCGCAAGCGGAAGTCCGAACGCCTTATGCATCCGGCCGCTCACGATTTCCGCAGCAATGGCAGTAAGCAGGAGGACCACTATCGCCATTCCAGACGGCATCGCGCCGCCCAGATTGCCCGACAAGCCATAGCCGGCAGCGGGAATATAAAATGTCAGCGGCCCGAGCGACGAATGGAAATCCACATTCGGCACCTGGCCACGCACTATGCGATGAGCACCATCCAGGAAAACGAAGAGGTCGTTGACGTACTTGGTCGTCGCCGTTCGGCCAGGCAAAGCGAGAAGGGCGGCGAGAACGAAACCCATGCCGGCGATGACAACCCACGACCGGCTCAACCGTGACGCCAGGGGCGATGCGGCGTCTGCCGTTTCCACCGACCTTTCCGTCTCAGTCACTGCACCTCGCTTTGCGTCTTCGCCTGGCGCCACTGATAGATCGTCCACTCGGATGTTTTCTGAACGACCTCGAATCGAGCCGAAAGAAACGGGCCGTACAGCGCCTGCAGCGGCAGGCTGTTGATTCCTGTTTTTGGCACCATGACGAACTTTACATCCGCAAAGAGCACTTCCGGTGGGATGTAGGCTTTCTCGTTGATATTGCGGTTCCAGTGAAACCATGCGGAGTCACCGGTAGGCGGACGAATGCCGAGCCCCGCTGAAAAAGGATTGGCGAAATCAAGCACGAAAACGCGCTCCGGCGGTACCGGCAATGCCTGCAGCAGACTTCCCCCGGTGATGATGTCGTCGAGATAACGCCTTATGAAGTCAGGCTCGCCGCCGGGCGGATCGATCTCCCGAACATCGTCGAAACGCGGCAGCCCGAGAGATTGCCCGGCTTTCTCAGCCGCAAGCGATGTATGCAGAATGAGAGCTGCGGCGTGGTGTACGATCGGCGGCAACAGGAATAAGGTCGCAAGCAGCGGCAGAGCCGTGGCAGGAAGAGCCAAACCTCCCGCCCTTCTCCCTTCATCGCCTTGCTGAAGCAACGCGGCTTTCTGCGCCAGAACGACTGCACCGCAGTAGAGCGTGATGATGCCCCAGCTGTGGGCGTTCTGGTTGATGATCGCCAAGCCGGCGCCTACGCAGAACCCGAAGAAGAGAAAATCGCGGAATCTGCGGGTTTGCCAGATGGCGATCAAAGCGAAGGTCGCAAATACGACGAGGTCGGAAAGGTTCTCACGTAGGTTCTTCAGGATGCTGCCGAGGTCATGGCCGCCGCTGACACGCGCCGCCGCCCGCAGATCCTCAATGTGCTGAGCGGTTCCGCCCCAGAAAAACTCGATGGCGATCATGGCCAGCCCCGTCAGCAGCAGGGCGGTCACGACCCAGCGACGCTGCTGCCGATCCAATAGGATGATCACCAGAAAGGCGGTTCCAGCAAGCCCGTAGGTCGCCTTGGTGTAGAATGAGACGAGCAGAAGAAAGACGGCGGCAAGAGTATCGGCGGCATCGCTTCGCCCGCGCGCGGGCTGCGGCGTCAGATACATCACCAGCAGCAGGCCAAGCGCGACCCAACCGATGCGGTTGTAAAACATCGCGAAGGATGGATACCAGATGGAACTGCCGAGATTGATCGGCGCCGCAAGGATGAGAGTGAGGAATATGCCGAGCGCGGCCGCCAATGACGGGCTGAGGCGGGACATGAGAATGCGGATCATCGCCGGGATGAAGGCGACGACAACAATAGCCATTCCAACCGGTATGGCAGCGCCGAAATTCCCCGTGAGTTGATATCCAGCCGCCGGAAGATAAAAGACGAGTGGCCCGAGCGCCGTGTGGAAATCGCGATTCGGCACCTGACCGAACGTGATGCGGTGCGCACCGTCGATAAAGACCAGTACGTCATTGATAAAGGCGGCGTTGATGGTCCTCCCGGGCAGGGCAAGCATGGCCGCGCAGGCCAATGCTGTTAGAATGATTGCGCCTTCGGCCGACAGCAACCGCCGTATCCTCGCCGCCGGTCGCTTGCTGGCACCTGCGCTCGTTCCGATGGCCGCGTAAGCGGCGTGATTGCCAGGTTCCGTCACAGCCGCAACCTCTTGAAGATCGGTTCCGGAATTAACCGGATCGCCGTCATGAGCGGCCGCCATATGCGTCTGACATAGACGACGTCCCCGCCTCTACCTCCCTCCGCGACGGTAAAGATCTTCTGCGCGACCTCCCGAGGTTCGGCTGTGAGAAGCGGCGGCAGCTTCATGCCATGCGTCATGCGTGTCCGAACGAAACCCGGCTTCACGGTGAGCACGCGCACGCCGGACCCGGACAGCCGGCTTCTCAGGCCAGACAAGTAGGCGGTCAACCCGGCTTTTGCGGCGCCATAGACATAGTTGGACGCGCGTCCGCGATCTCCGGCGACGGAGCTTATGCCGACGATGGTACCTGATCCCCTTGCCGCAAAACGTTCTGCCAGAAGGCCAAGAAGCAAAGCTGGTCCTTCGAAGTTCGTCCGCATGATCATGGCGGCGTGCTCGAGCTGCCGTTCTGCGCGAGACTGCTCGCCCAGTTCGCCGACAACGCAGACTACCGTGTCGGGCAGAGGCGAAACGACGCCCACAAAATCTTCGAAGTGGCTCGTGGCGAGGATATCGAGTTCGTGAACCAGGACATTAGCGCCGGTCCGCGCGCTGATGTCGTCGGCTTCGCGCTGTACGGCGGAGAGCTTTCGTCCGGTGAGAAGCACATTCCATCCGGCCTCCGCATAGATCAGCGCCGTCGCGCGACCGATATCCGACGTCCCGCCTATCAGGAGCAATGTCTTGCAGATCCCCGTCATATGCCGAGCCTCTTTGCCAAGCGGGAATTAAAGTGACGATCGGCGCCCGTTATTTTGCGTAGCTCTTTGAACGCAGCCAACCGAGGGTAACCGGCCTCGAATGTGTGACGTGACTGTCGTGCATCCTTGGCGAGATAGAGCCGCCCCCCTGCCTTGACAACCAGCTCGTCGATTTCGTCGAGCAGCCGGAACACTTCCTGCGTGACGGGCAGGTCGAGTGCGAGCGTGTAGCCCGGGGCAGGAAAGGACAGCAACCCGCTCCCGCGCCCCAGCTTCTTCAGAACGGCAAGAAAGGAGCCTTTTCCCGAGCGCGCAAAGCGCTCGAGAATGCCACTCAGGACTGCCAGCGCATCCTCGGCAGGAACCACGCACTGATGCTGCAGAAAGCCCCTCCTGCCATACAGCCGGTTCCATTCAAGGATACCGTCCAGTGGAAAGAAATATTTATCCCAGTGGACTAGCGACGTCTTGGCCGCCTTTCGCGCTCCCGCCCTGAAATAAAGCTCGTTGAAGGCTGCTACGCTTGTTTTGTTGAGCACCCATTGCGGCAGATCGAATGGCAGTGAAAACCTCCCCTCGTTTTCCGCTGCAAAACGATCGGCCTTCGGCATGCCGCCGACCTCGTCCAGCGACGCGTGTTCGCCGGCGAAAATCAGCGAGCGTCCAAGGGAAGCGCCTTGCAAAAGGCAATCGATCCAGGCGACCGAATAAGTGGCATCCTCGGTCTGCTGCAGCGCCTTCAACGCCTCGCCAAGGTTTTTCGTGACGATCGTCTTTTGCGCGATCCAGCCGGATTCGATCGGTCTCAAGCGGAAGGTCGCTTCCGCGATAATCCCGGTCATACCCATGCCACCGACCGTCGCGAAGAAAAGCTCAGGGTTGCGCGTGCGGCTACAGGTGAGGATCTCTCCGCCGGCGACCACCAGCTTGAGCTCGCTGACATGGTCACCGAACCCGCCGTCGCGATGATGGTTCTTGCCGTGCACGTCAGAGGCGATCATCCCGCCGACCGTGACAAATTTGGTGCCCGGTACCACAGGCGGAAAATAGCCTCTCGGGACAAACGAGCGCAGAATGTCCGAGAGCATTACGCCCCCTTCCACGGTCAGCGTCGCATTGGTGGGATCGAAGCTCCGAATCCGGCTTAGCCCACGGCACATTAAGGTGGAGTATTCGCCGATCGCCGCGTCACCATAAGAGCGCCCATTTCCGTGCCCGATCAGTCCCACGCAAGCCGCCACGGTGCCTGCAAGCGCCTCCGGCAGCCGGCAGTCGATTGCCTCGCTCTCATGGTGCGGATAGCGTCCCCAGCCCTCCATGAGTTTGTCACGCCTCCTCTGGTTTGAAGACGAATTTCCGGTCCAATGCGTATTTGGAGATGTAGCCGATCGCCAAGCCGAGCGCTCCGCCGGTGTATTTTGCGAGGTCCGTCTTCCAGACCGTCCAAAAAGCAATTTCAAACCCCCAGAATATGAGCGTCGTCAGGACACTGAACAGGCCGTAAAGCGCCAGCTTGAGCATCTCGTCGCCGTATGACGTGTAGCCGTCGAAGAAGATCCATCTTTTGTCGAGGACGTATTTCAAGCCGAAGCCGGCAGCAGTCCCTGCGAGCATAGATGGCATGAGGCTCGGCGACGGGGCCAGTTGCATGACACTAGCCTGGACCGCGAAATTGGCGGCCGTGGAGAGCATGGCAAAGGCGAGGTAGCGGGTTGCGAGGCTGGCAGAAGTGCTTCGCTCTGAAGACTGACGACCCATGCGACCACCTCACATCGCGGCGATGACAAGTGCGCCGGCAACGCCGAGCGTGGCAAGGCTGACCTTGTCCTTCATCGCGAAGACGACTGGATCGTCATGCATCTGCCCCCGATGGGCGAGCATGAGGATGCGGGCAATCCAGCAGGCAAGGATCGGCCCGGCCAACCACAGCATAGCTGGCCTAGTGTAGATGTCTTGGGCACTGTCGCTTGCGGCATAGAGGGCAAATAACGTCAGCGCGTTCATTCCTGCTCCAGCTGCCAGGGCACCCACCATACCAATATCCGCCTTCCTGTAATCGCGGTTTCTGGAGTCCGGCAGGTGCGCGGCGCGTCGCGAAATGAGCTCGGTGTATCGCTTCACCAAAGCGAGCGAGAGAAACCAGCTCATCATGAAGGCAAGCAGCCAGGGAGATGGCCACACCGAGACGGCGGCAGCGCCGCCGATCACCCGTGTGGTGTAAAGGGAGGCGAGAGCCACCACGTCCAGGATCATCTTCCGCTTGAGGAAGAAAGAATAGGCGGTGGTCAAGGCGAAATATCCCGCCAGCACGAGCACAAAGACCGATGAAACCATGGCGGCGACCGTTAGCGCCAGCAAAAGCAGGATCGGGATTGCCAGAACGGCGCGCGAAAGCGGTATCTCGCCACAGGCAAGGGGTCTGCGGCATTTGGTTTTATGCCGGCGGTCGTCCTGCAGATCGACCAAGTCGTTCAGGAGATATACGCCCGAGGCACAGAGCGAAAAAGCCACCAAAGCCAAGCAGGCATTCGCAAGGCTATGGAGCTCAAAGAGTTGATTTGTCAGCAACGGGACAAATACCAACGCGTTCTTGACGTATTGATGCACTCGCAACGAACGCGCCCAAATCCGCCATGTCGGTTTGTCGTGGCTCAGATGCTCGACGTTCTCGCATTGGTACGAAAGCGCTCGCGCAACTGCCGCCGATGTCCTTATGGCATAAGACTTTGCGGCGTGGCGCCAGACTGCCAAGTCGGCCGAGCCGTTGCCGATATAGTCGAAGCCACCCTCTCCGAAGGCGGCCACGAGTTTTGCCGCCTTTAGCTCGGCGGCACAATTCATCGTCTCGCTTGTTGCAAACCAGCCGGTGAAGAGGCCGAGGTGGTCTGCAACCGCGCAAACCAGGCGCTCGTGGGTTGCAGAAGCGAGATAAACCGAACGCCCCTCCTCCCGTGCGGTCTTGATGACCTTCAGCACTTCCGCGTCATAAGGAAGGATGGATGGATCGAAATCCGCTGGCTGAGACAGGCGGTGCTTCAGACATGCCTTTCCGGCGGAAAGCGACCTGATGAAATCGACGATCGAATGGGGCCGACGGCTAAGCTCCGAGAAGGCCGCCTCAATTAGCAGGTCGGATCGCACCAGGGTGCCGTCAAGATCAACCACTAATGGGCGGGGCGACAGCGATCTTTGCAGGTCCGGTGGACTGTGCACCGACAATGCCGCAGGCTCAGGTTGAGGCCACTGGTCCTCCTCGGCTCTCGGCAGAAAATCTCTTCGTAGCTGGAATTCGTGATGCAGCTCGTTCAAAGGATTTCCCTTATGCTTCGAAACCGTGAAAGCTCGCCGAACCACGGCTAAGCAGTTTAGTTCCATCACCAAAATGGGTGAGGTGCCGCCGGGGAGAACCTTATCGGAGGTTGAGTTTTTTCTCGTAAAACGGAGAGTATCTCCGCAGATCCAGAGGTTCGGGCCCCGGAGTTGGTGCCGAGGAACTTGCACAACGTTACAGCGTTTCTGAATATCATTTTCAGCTCGGCTGTCCGCAACATCCCAGCCTCTTCCCAGGGCCGCATGACAACACAACAGATAATCGCCTTTTCTGTCATCGGGCTCATGATGGCGGTCTTTATATGGGATCGCTTCCGCTATGATGTTGTCGCGTGTTGTGCGCTTGTATTGGCAGTCGCGACCGGCATTGTGCCGCCGGAAAAAGCGTTTTCCGGATTTTCGGATGACATCGTCATTATCGTTGGCAGCGCACTGGTCGTCAGCGCAGGCGTAGCGCGGTCAGGCATTGTGGATTCGGCAATCAAGAGATTTTTCCCGAATCTGGACACGTTTTACACGCAGCTTGCGCTCTTGATGATTGCGGTGGCGATGCTTTCTGCTTTCATTAAAAATATCGGCGCGCTTGCGATCATGATGCCGGTCGCCTTCAAGTTCGCGAAAAAATCCGGCGCCTCTCCTTCAAAATACCTGATGCCGATGTCGTTTGCCGCTTTACTTGGCGGATTGATGACGCAGATTGGCACCTCGCCCAACATCGTCGTTTCACGATTGCGGGAGGAGATGACGGGGACCTCCTTCACCATGTTTGACTTCACGCCGACAGGTGGTGTTCTCGCGATTGTTGGCATCACCTTCCTCTTGTTCTTCCACTGGCTGGTGCCAAGCCGCACCAAGCAGAACAGCTCGATTGAAGATGCAATCGAAATCAAGAATTACACCAGCGAAGTCGCGATCACAGACCAGTCAACTCTGGTTGAGCAGGCTTTGAGCGATCTCCTGAAGCTCGGTGATGGTGAGGTCATAGCCACGGCAGTGCTGCGGGGTGGTACCCGAATGGCTGCATTCCCTGATCTCACGCTTCGCACTGAGGATATTATCATGCTTGAAGGTCCATCGGCAGCGATGGATCGCATTGTATCCCAGGGGAAATTGAAGCTTTCCGGCAAGCCTCTGGCGGAAGGCGGCCATCCGGAATCAGACATAATTTCGCTTGAGGCAATCGTTAGTCAGGAATCATCCCTCGCTGGCCTTTCGGCCAAAGAATTGGCGCTTTCCTACACGCGCGGCGTCAACCTTTTGGCGATTAGCCGGCGCGGTGAACGCCTCAAGGAACGTCTTGGAAACTTGACGATCAGCACCGGTGATGTGCTCCTTCTGCAAGGCAACCGGAAAAGCCTGACTGCCCTTCTGCAGGATTTCGGCCTGCTGCCACTCGCACAGCGCGAGGTGCTGCTCGGCACCCGCCGCCGCGCCTTCATTCCGCTTCTTATCCTGGCGCTCGCGATGGCAACGACCGCGGCCGGCCTCGCGCCGGTTCCGGTGGCCTTCTTCGCGGCCGCCCTGGGCATGGTCGTTTTTCGAGCTGTTCCACTTGCCGATGTCTATAAATCGGTTGATGGACCGATCCTCGTGATGCTCGCGGCCCTTATTCCCGTCTCCGACTCCTTGCGCACCTCCGGCGGCAGCGATCTGATTGCCGGCTGGCTGAGTGGGGCGGCGATGAACCTGCCGGCATGGGGTGCGCTCGGCCTGATCTTGGTGACCGCCATGGCCGTTACTCCCTTCCTCAACAACGCTGCAGCGGTCCTTGTCATGGCACCGATCGCCGCAGGCTTTGCAACGGGTCTAGGCTTCAAACCGGAAGCCTTCCTGATGGCGGTGGCCATTGGCGCGGGTTGCGACTTCCTCACGCCTGTCGGCCATCAGTGCAACACGCTCGTCTTCGGTCCTGGCGGTTACAAGTTTTCCGATTATCCGCGACTCGGCTTGCCGCTGTCGGCGTTGATTATTCTCGTCAGCGTGCCGGCGCTGCTATTTGTCTGGCCCGTCAACTAGTGTGGAACGACGCCTCACTTCCGAAAAGTCGTGCGTGACTGCCACAGCGCCGCAAAACAGCGAAAACGGAGCAATGGACATCGCTTAAACCATCAACTCCCCTTCCACCAACGCCACCCAGTAAGCCGCCCCGTATCCAAGCGCCTCATCATTGAAATCATAAGCCGTGTTGTGGTGCAGCGCACCGTCAACCGCCGGTCCATTGCCCAGCCAGACATAACAGCCCGGCGCGTTCTGCGCGAAGAAGGCAAAGTCATCTCCGGCCGTCGATGGCGGAAATTTCCTCCGCACTTTTTCACCAAAGACGATGCCGGCGGCGGCAAGCGCCCGTGATGTCGCATCCGCATCATTGACGACAGGTGGTATGCGCCGCTCAAAACGATAGTCGGCCGATACGCCGTACATCGCAGCCGTCCCACTCGCCAACCGGGCGATCTCTGCCTCCAGCTGGTCACGCACCTCAGGCGAATAGGCCCGTGCCGTTCCGCCGATCTCCACAATATCGGGAATGACGTTCAACGCCTTGGCATCGCCCGCCTGCAGAAAGCAGGCGCTGAGGACCGCGGGCTGCAGCGGGTCGACAACACGGCCGACGATCGTCTGCAGCGATGATAGGAAAGTACCGGCTGCCGTGATCGGATCGCGGCCGAGATGCGGCTTGGCGCCGTGCGTGCCGACGCCGCGAAAGGTGATGCGCCAGCTGTCGGAGGAGGCGAGCTGTGGTCCCTCGACCACGGCGATCTCGTCGACGGCAAGCCCCGGCATATTGTGCAGGCCATAGACGGCATCGCAGGGGAAAAGCCGGAAGAGCCCCTCCTCGACCATACGCTTCGCCCCGCCGCGGCCTTCTTCGGCCGGCTGGAAGATGAAATGCACGGTGCCGGAAAAATTCCGCGTCGCCGCCAGATACCGCGCGGCGCCGAGCAGCATTGCCGTATGGCCATCATGGCCGCAGGCATGCATCTTTCCAGGCACTGTCGATTTATAGGGCCGCTCCGCCATCTCAGGCATGGCGAGCGCATCCATATCGGCTCTCAACCCGATCCTGCGCGTGTCATTGCCGACCTGCAGCGTGCCAACCACGCCGGTGCCGGCAAGCCCGCGATGCACGGCGATGCCGGCCTCCTCAAGAAGCTTGGCGGCGATACCGGCGGTGCGCTCCTCCTCGAAACCGAGTTCCGGATGGGCGTGCAGATCGCGGCGCAAGGCGGTGAGGAACGGCAGATCGTCCTTGATCCGGGCAGGAATACTCATGGGCTGGATATCCCTCCATGTGAAACGGGCGCCCGAACGGCGCCCGCGTCAGATCATTCGTTTTTCATCAAACAGCTCGCGAGTTCAACCCTCAAGCTTCTTCGACGAATACCTCCTCGCGCTTCTTCCTGACGCTCGGCAGGAAGACGACGATGAGCACGGCGACCGCGATAGCCAGAAGCGTGGCGCTGATCGGCCGTGTGATGAAGGTGCTAGGGTCGCCGCGCGACAGGATCATGGCGCGTCTGAGGTTCTCTTCCAGCAGCGGCCCGAGCACGAAGCCGAGCAGCAGCGGCGCCGGCTCGCAGCGCAGCTTGGCCAGCACATAGCCGATGAGGCCGAAGAAGGCGACGGCATAGAGATCGTAGACGTTGGAATTGACGCTGTAGACCCCAATCGAGCAGAAGGCCATGATGATGGGGAAGAGTACGTAATAAGGCACCGTCAACAGCTTCACCCAGAGCCCGATCAGCGGCAGGTTGAGGATGACGAGCATCAGATTGCCGATCCACATCGAGGCGATGATGCCCCAGAACAGCGCCGGCTGCTCGGTGGCGACGTTCGGGCCTGGCACGATGCCCTGGATGATCATGGCGCCGATCATCAGCGCCATCACCGGATTGGCCGGAATGCCGAGCGTCAGCAACGGAATGAATGAGGTCTGCGCTCCGGCATTATTGGCCGATTCCGGGCCTGCAACGCCGGCAACCGCGCCCTGGCCAAATTCCTTCGGCGTCTTCGACAAGCGCTTTTCCACCGTATAAGAGGCGAAGGAAGCGAGGATCGCCCCGCCACCCGGCAGGATGCCGAGCGCCGAGCCGATGGCGGTGCCGCGAATGATGGGCGCGATCATCTCCTTGAATTCCTGGCGCGAAGGCAAGAGGCCCGATACCTTGGCCATCAGCACCGTTCTTGTCGACTCTCCCTCGAGATTACGCAGGATTTCAGCGACGCCGAAGACGCCGACGGCGAGCGCCACGAAATTCAGCCCGTCGGCATATTCACGGATGCCGAGCGTAAAACGCGGCGTGCCGGTATAGATATCGGTGCCGACGAGGCCGAGCAGCAGCCCGAGCGCCACCATCGCCAGCGCCTTGACGACCGAGCCATGCGCCAGCGCGATCGAGGACACGAGACCGACGATCATCAGCGAGAAATATTCAGCCGATCCGAATTGCAGCGCAATGTCGGTCAGCGGCGGCGCGAAGACCGCAACGAGGAAGGTCGAGACCGTACCGGCGAAGAACGAGCCGAGGGCCGCGATCGCCAGCGCCGCCCCCGCCCTGCCCTTGCGCGCCATCTGATAGCCGTCGATCGCGGTGACGGCCGAGGAGGATTCGCCCGGCATGTTGATGAGGATCGCCGTTGTCGAGCCGCCATACTGCGCGCCGTAGTAGATGCCGGCGAGCATGATGAGTGAGGAGACCGGCTCGAGCTGGAAGGTGATCGGCAAAAGCATGGCGATCGTCGCCGTGGCTCCGATACCGGGCAGTACGCCGATCAGCGTGCCGAGCAGCACGCCAATCAGGCAGAAGAGGAGATTATCGAGCGTTGCCGCCGTGGCAAAGCCGAGCGCGAGATTGCTGAAAAGATCCATCGCCGCCTCCTAGAACCGGACCCAGGGGCCGAAACGCTCGAACGGCAGTCCGAGCCCATAGCTGAAGACGGCGACCGAAAAGACCGTCAGCAGCAGCGACAGGATGACCGCGAACACCAGATTCATCTTGCGCGACGCAAAGCAGGCGATGAAGGCGGTGAAGAACAGCGCCGGCGCAAATCCGAGCCCGCGCACCGTCAATCCGAAGAAGACGGGAGCCGGCAGAATGAAGAGCATGCCGCGCCAGGCGAACGGATCGACCGGCTCCCCCTCCACACGCAGCGCCTGAATGAAGATGATCGCGCCGAGAAGTATCAGCGCGCAGGCAAGGATAAACGGAAAATAGCCGGGGCCCATGCGCAATGCCGTGCCGAGGTCGAGCCCGACCGACTGATAGGCAAAGAAAGCGCCGATCGCGACGAAAAGCGCACCGCAGATCGCATTGGTGCTATCGAGACTGATAGATTTCATGGTGTCTCCTGAAGTTGGAGATGGTTCACGTGATGCCGTCACTGCCGCGATGGCCCCTCATCCGCCTGCCGGCACCTTCTCCCCGCTCGCGGGGAGAAGGGAACATGCTGCAGCCTCTCCGTTCCTCCCCATGTCTCGCATGGCAGGTCCCCTCTCCCCGTTTAGGGGAGAGGGTTAGGGTGAGGGGCTATTCCTGGCACATCCCTCACTAGTCCGCATATTCCCCGGCAGCCTCGATCACCGGCTTCCAGCGGGCTATCTCGCTTTCGAGCTTGGCTTTCAAAGCAGCAGGCGTTGCATCTGCATCGGAAGACGGCGCCGTGCCGAGTTCGGCGAAGCGGGCGCCGACATTCGGATCCTTCAGCGCCAGCTGCAGCGACTTGGACAGGCGCTCGTTGATCGCGGCCGGCGTACCCTTCGGTGTGTAGATGCCGTGCCATATGCCCACTTCGAAGTCCGGCAGGCCGGCTTCGACAGCCGTCGGTACATCCTTCAACACCTCGAGACGCTTCGGCGAGGTCACCGCATAGGCCTTGATCGTGCCGCCCTTAATCTGTTTCGTCGTGTTGGTGGTCTGGTCGCACATGATATCGACCTGGCCGCCGAGCAGATCCGTCATCGCAGGGCCGGTTCCTTTATAGGGTACGGTCGTGAGTGGCGTCTGGATGGCGCTCATGAACATCATGCCGCAGAGATGCGAAGCCGCACCGATGCCGGCATTGGCGACCGTCACCTTGTCCTTGTTGGCCTTGACGTAGTCGATCAGTCCCTTGAGATCACTCGGCTCGAAATCCTTGCGTGCGACGATCGTCATCGGCACCTCGGTGACGAGGCCGACATATTCGAAGGCGCCGAGCGTGTCGTAGGCGAGCTTGCGATAGAGCGTGGCGCTGGTCGCCATGCCGATATGGTGCAACAGGATGGTGTAACCATCGGGATCGGCGCTCGCCACCCGGCCGGCGCCGAGCGTGCCGCCGGCGCCGCCGACATTTTCAACGACGATCTGCTGGCCGAGATCCTTCGACATGGATTCCGCCACAAGGCGCGCAACCGTGTCGGTGGGGCCGCCCGCCGCAAAGGGGACGACCATGGTGATGGTGCGTTCGGGGTAGGTCTGCGCCGAAGCGACGCCGGCGAGAAGAGAGACCGCGGCAGCCGCGGTCAGGCCGAGCACGGCCTTCAGGATTTTCATCGTTTCCTCCCTGATGAAACAGCAACCCCGCCGACACATCCTCCGCGCCGGGGATGACCTATTTGCCGCCGAGAGAAATCGCGCCGCAATCATTACCGTCGCTTCCGCAAGATGATTCTGCGGCAGTGCAATGCAGCATGGGTCGATTTGGAAACAAACGGCATAGGCGATGGGTGGATTTCCACCCAACGCGCAACGTTCCAGGGCTGGAGCACCATTGTCCCGGAGAATGCACGACGCAAACCAGGATTAGCTTTCGGTCGTCAGCATCCGCTTGTCGAGGCCGTATTTCTGCATCTTTTCGTAAAGGGTCTTGCGGGAGATGCCGAGGGATTCATAAACAGGCCTGAGACTGCCCCCATGCGCCACCAGCGCGCTGGCGATAATCCCTCGCTCGAATTCGGCGACCCGCTCTGCAAGTCCGATTGCCTCCTCGGTGTGCCGTCCGCCATTGTCGAGACCCAGGACCAGACGGTCGGCGGCATTCCTCAGTTCCCGCACATTGCCGGGCCAGTCGCGCTGGGCGATGTCGGAGATCACCTCCGGCGGCACGGCCACCTCGTCGCGGCCGTAGCGGGCGGCCGCTTCGCGCAACAGTTGCAGGAAAAGCAGCGGAATGTCCGCCCGCCGCTGCGACAGCGACGGCACATGCAGCGTCGCGACGTTCAGTCGGTAAAACAGATCGGCGCGAAAGCGGCCAGCGGCTACCTCCGCCTCTAGGTCTACTTTGCTCGTCGCGATGAAGCGCACGTCGAGCGGCACGACCTCGTTCGATCCGAGCCTGGAGATCACCCGCTCCTGCAGCACCCGCAAGAACTTCGCCTGCAGATCGAAGGGCATGGAGCCGATCTCGTCGAGCAGGATGGTGCCGCCGCGCCCATGTTCGAACTTCCCGTAACGCGGCCTGACCGCGCCCGGGAAGGCGCCAGGCTCGTGGCCGAAGAGCTCGCTCTCGATCAGGTTCGCCGGCAGCGCGGCGCAGTTGATCGCAATGAACGGCCGGCTCGCCCGGGCGCTGATATCGTGAAGTGCGCGGGCCACGACCTCCTTGCCCGCCCCGGTATCACCGACGATCAGCGTATCGGCATCGCTGGCGCCGATCGCGCGGATGCGATAGCGCAGATCCACCATCACCTGCGTGCGCCCCGGCAGCCGCGCCTCGATGTCGTCGCGTTTGCCGGCAACCGCCTTCAGCAGTCGGTTTTCGAGCACCAGCCCGCGCCGCTCCATCGCTCGGCGAATGACGCCGGCGAGCATTTCAGGCGTGAACGGCTTCTCGATGAAATCATAGGCGCCTTCGCGCATCGCCTTGACCGCGAGCTGTACATCGCCGTGGCCGGTGACGAGGATCACGGGCACCTCCTGATCGATCTCACGGATCTTCTGCATCAAAGTCATTCCATCAATGCCGGGCATTCGGATATCGCTGACGACGACGCCGGGAAAACTGTAGCCAATCAGTTCCAGCACATGTTCGCCGCTCGAAAAGGTCTCGACGCTGAAGCCGGAGAGTTCCAGCGCCTGCGCCGTCGAGCGGCGCAATTCTTCCTCGTCGTCGACGAGCAGGATCTTCGCATCATTCATTCCGCCGCCTCCGGAATCAGCCCTGCCGCCGATTGCAGCTCGATGCGGAACACCGCGCCCCCTTCGGAATGATTGGCAGCCGTCAGGCTGCCGCCGAAATCCTTGACGATGTTGTAGGAGATCGAAAGCCCCAAGCCGAGCCCCTTGCCGACACCCTTGGTCGTGAAGAAGGGATCGAAGATGCGCTCGGCGATCGCCGCCGACACGCCGGGTCCGTGATCGCGCACCGTCAGCACTACCTTGCCGGCCTCCTCGAAAGCCGAAACCTCAATGCGCCTGTCATCCAACCCCTCCACCGCATCGGCCGCGTTGGAGATCACATTCACCAGCACCTGCTGCAGCCGCACCGAGCCGGCGCGCACCACCGGCGGGTGCGTTCCGAGATCGAGCCGGAGCTCGGCGTCCGCCGCCTTCAGCCGCCAGGCGATGATCTCGAGTGTATCGCGCATCGCCTCGTCGAGTGAAACGGGCCCGAGCTTCTCGTTCGGCTTGCGGGCAAAATTGCGCAGGTGCCGGCTGATTGCGGCCATGCGGTCGATCAACCCGCCGATCCGCCTTATATTGTCGCGCGCCTCCTCCGTCCGGCCTCGATCGATCAGCACCGAGGCACTGTCCGTGTAGGTCTTGGCGGCGGCGAGCGGCTGATTGAATTCATGCGAAAGGGCAGCCGACATCTGCCCGAGCCCAGCGAGTTTGCCCGCCTGGATGAGATCGGCCTGGGTCTGGCGAAGCTGCTGCTCGGTCAGCCGCCGCTCGGCGATCTCCTCCTCGATGCGGCTGTTGACGCGGGCAAGATCCGCCGTGCGCTCCTCCACCCGCCGCTCGAGCTCACCCCGCGCTTCGGCCTGCATCTGCATGCGCTCGGCAAGTCGCGCCCGCCGCTGGCGAATGACCGCGACAGCAAGGCCGGCGATGCAAAGGATGAGAAAGACGGCGACAAGCGCGGTGCGCGCCTGAGCGCGGATGGAGCTTGTCTCCATCAGCACATTCACCGTCCAGTCCTCGGCCGGCATGTAATGCGACAGCACCAGATACTCGCTTGCGCCCCGATCACTCGCAAGCGTCATCAGATCATGCGGCTCGAAGCGATGGCGCGTCACCGGCAGCGCCGTCAGCTTCGCATTGGCGTATCGCCGCGACGCCTCGGTGCGGGCAATACGATCGGCGGTCAGCGGCAGGATCGCGCCATAGAGCCATTCCGGGCTGCCGGACATGAAGATGATGCCCTCGGGATCGGAGACGAAGATCTTGTATTCGCCACCGCTCCAGGAGGATTCGATCATGTCGATATCGACCTTGAAGACGATGACGCCGCGAATGTCCGCACCGACCCTGATCGGAGCCGAAAAATAATATCCTCGCTTTAGCGATGTGGTGCCAAGTGCGTAAAACCGCGCCTGCCGGCCTTCGATCGCCTCCTGGAAATATGGCCGGTAATTGAAATTCTGGCCGACGAAGCTCCCCGGTCCATCGTAATTGCTCGCCGCGATCGTCTCCCCGTCCGGCTTCACCACATAGATGTCGGAGGATTTTAAAAGCCCGTTGATCTCCTTGAGATAGAGATTGGCCGCATCACGCAGCGCCATATCGTTGGGCGCGCTCACCAGTTCCTTGATATCGTCGTGATCGGCGATCAGCGCCGGCAGCGCCTCGTAGCGGTTGAGGTGGCCGCTGAGCGCCGAGACGGCAAGGCGCAGCGCCGTTCCCGCCTGAGCGGAAGCCTGCTGCATATAGGCGCGCGTCGCAATCGCGCTTCCATAGGTGAAGAAGGCGAAGATCACAAACGGCACCACCAGCAGCGCCGCGATGGCACGATATTTCGAAGACAGATCCGGCTCCTCCCTTTCTGCCTTCACTCCCCAGCAAGGCATGCCCGACGGCTCAGTTTAATGAGGCAAGCGAGGATTTCCAAGGGCTCACCGGAACTTGACACTCGGCAGGGACGGATGTCCTATTGCTGCACCGCAAGGAAACCCATTCATGAGCGACGACCAAACGCCCGCCGACAGCAAACTCACCAACTCCAAGCGCCGCTGGGCGTCAGAGGGCAAGTTCCTGACCGGGCGCATCAGCAGGCCCGAGACCGAGCGCCTGCCGCCCGGCCAGCACCTCGTCAAGAATTGGCCGGTGCTCGATCTCGGCCAGCAGCCGGTCATCTCAACCGAGAGCTGGCGGCTTGAAGTGCGTGGTCTGGTCGAAACGCCTCTCACCCTCACCTGGGCCGATTTCCAGGCGATGGAGCAGAGCACTGGGGTGAGCGACATCCACTGCGTCACCACCTGGTCGCGTTATGACAACAACTGGAAAGGCGTTTCGACGCGGGATCTGCTCGATCGCGCCATGCCGAAACCGGAAGCGGCCTACGTGATACTGACGAGCTATGACGGCTACACCACCAATCTGCCGCTCGCCGATTTCGCCGCCGAGGATGCGATCCTGGCGACCTCCTGGGAAGGCTTGCCGCTGACACCGGAGCACGGAGGTCCGATGCGGCTCGTCGTGCCGCATCTTTATTTCTGGAAAAGCGCCAAATGGCTGCGCCGCATCGAGTTGCTCGCCGCCGACGAGGCCGGCTTCTGGGAAAAGAACGGCTACCATATGTATGGCGATCCGTGGCGCGAGCAGCGCTATTCCGACGACTGAGCCTTCGGCCGCAGGAAGCGGCGAAGCGTCCGGATGGCAAGCCCCAACATGGCGGCCAACCCCGTCAGGGACGCCATGCTGGCAGGATGAAGCGGCACCTTGCTCCAGCTCGGCTTGACGATGTTGGCGGTATTGAATGCCTCGCCGCTGAACTGGCAGGTAATGAAGGCAAGCCCGCGACCCGCCATCTCGGCGTCGATGGCCGAGATGATTTCGCCCGCCGCGGTTGCCTCCCGCGGCATCTCACGCATCGCCAGCAGCACGGCTTTCGTCGCCGCGAGATAGGCATGGGCGCATTCGTTGAACGGGCTCTCCTCGTCCGTCACGCTGCCGGGCATCCGACCCCAGAGGCAATAGGAATACTGGATTTCGGCGTAGTTCAGGACACGCCGGAACGATTCGTTCGTATCGGCCGCCCGTGACACCAACATGCTGATGCTGCTGCGATACTCCGAAATGATCGCCATCTCGCCGTGGGAAATTGCCGGAATATCGAGACCGGTATCGGAGCCGCCAGAGCTGCTCCCATGGCCGAAAGCATTTCCGATAAACATTGGCAACAGGCTCGCGATGAGACCGAGAAAAGCAAACCTGCCAATATGCTGCATCACCGGAACGCCGGCCGCAGTCCACTCTTGGCGGAAAGACCCCTTTCTGCCAGCGCTCCGAAAACCAGACCGAGCGTTGCCCAAAGGATCGCATGCATGCCGAGCGAGGTGGTGCGGAACCGCCAGAGTACCATCGCCGAGAAATTCTCGGGCACCTCGTTGATCGGCGGCAACAGGTAAAGCACGAAGCCGATGAAGACGAGATAGGCGATGCCGGCGATGATCGCGCCGTTCCAGAGACCGAAGCGCTCGCCAAGTCGGCGCGACAGCGCGACCGCGGCAACCAGCGAGGCGAGCGAAACGACAATCATCAGGAAGAACAGCTCGGTCCTGACGCCGATCGTTTCGGGATTGCCGACCGCTGGGGGGTTGGCCGGATATTTGATTCCGGGAACAAGCACCACTGCCACGAAGGCGGCAATGGCGATGACGGCCGAGGTGCCGCGCGCCGAGAGGCTGCTGAAGCGGCCATGTACGAAGGCGAAGGCGAGCGAAAAGAGCCCGCCGACGGCGATACTGTAGGCCATGACGCCGGTGAAAAGGCCGAGACCAGCCTGCGTGGCGCGGCTGACGATTTCAGGTTCGGCAGCTTCGCCCGCCGCCTGGGCGCTCGCCTCCTCGAAGGCGATTGCCGCATCGACCAGCGGCTCGCCGAAGATATGGGCGAAAGCGAAAACGAGGATGCCAGCAATCAGGCCCGCGAGCATGCCGCGAAGCAGAAGCTTTCCAACCATCTCAATATTCCCACTAAGCATGTCGCACAAAAGTGTGCAGCAGTTTTGCGATAACGACATGCGTAAACAAAGACCTAAAGCGCGAGAAGCGAATCTGAAAGATCGCGATGCGCTTTAGTGGCAGGGAAAGCCGAGCAGATGGCGGCCGTCATGCACGAATTCGTGCACATACATGCCGTTGAACAGCGCCATCGCGCCTTCCTCGGTGCCGACGAAATAAAGAACGATGAGCATCAGCAGGCCGCCGAAAACCGCCCAGGGCAGGATTTCCCCTACAGGGATTGGCGCCGGTGCCGCAACGGGCGCGAAAGTGGTGTCAGACATGTATCCCTCCGGAATGACGCGTTCAGTCGAAAGAGTGTTGTGCGGCAGGGTCTGACTTCCAGCGTAAAGAACTTCGAAACGCTGGTCACAGTGGCGCGACCGCGCCGGATTTCCACCGGCTTCCAAACCCGCAACAGCACGGTTATATCTGGACGCCGAAGAGACTGTCAACGAAACTTCGAGACGCCGGCGAAGGGTCGTCCTCACCATATTGCGAAGATCGGAACAACCGTGAATACCCGCCTCACCTGGATCTGTCACGGCGCCACGGCGGCAAGCCGCAAGGCCCTGTTCCCGCTGGATGAGCCGCTGGAAGACAAGGCCGCTGAAGAAGCCGGCCGGATGACCGCCCTGCCTCGCGCCGACCGGATCGTCACGAGCCCGGCTTTGCGTGCCCGCCAGACCGCTACAGCCCTCGGTCTCGACGCTCAAATAGAACAGCGGCTTGCCGACTGCGACAATGGCCGCTGGGCCGGCAGGCCGATTGCGGCAATCGGCACCGAAGAGCCGGAGAACCTCATGGCTTGGATGAGCGATCCGGAAGCCGCCCCACATGGCGGCGACAGTTTTCTCGGTCTGCGGACGCGCGTCGCCGGCTGGATGGATGAACAATCCACGCTCGGCGGCCATGTGATAGCCGTCACCCACGCATCGATTATAAGAACAGCGATTGCGCATGTGCTTCAGGCTCCCCTCCCCTCCTTCTGGCTCGTCGACGTCGAGCCGCTGGTGGTCGTTCGGATGACCAGCAATGGACAGCGCTGGTCGCTGCGCCTCTAGAGAATTAGACATCCCTCATACTATCCAGCCTTACGCAAGCAAATCGCGTCATCTCTATTGAACCGGGTCTGACCGGGACTACTTCCTTGTCCCAAGGAGACGGAAGCTATGGCATATGATTGGAGTGGGGAGCGTACGCGGCGCCTGCGCTTGATGAGGGTCGTGACGTTCACCTTAGTTATGGTCGGTCTGGTCGTCAGCGTTCCGCTGCTGATCGTCACCGCCTGAAGAGCGAGACGGGGCGAGCGATGCGACAGCACGCTCGCCCTCGTTCTTTCGTGAGGCTCCCCTCGTCTTGAATCCGGACATTCTCCAGTCTTCGAAGCAGCACCAGCGAAACGCCGTAGCGCAGCCGACGTCCCGACAGCACCGCAACGGACGGGCTGCCACCTCCAACAATTCGCCTTATGGTTTCAACGAACATTTCAGATTTTCCTGATAGTCCGGCAGAGGGTGGAGATGGAGAATGCGATAATGCCTGCGTTTTTCCGAAGCAGGGCCGGAAGGCAATGCGTGTCGGTTGTGTTTTTCGGAGTAACCCTCTGGATCCTCGGCACGGTGCTGCACTTCGACGACCGCCTCGTCTCCTTCATGACCGGTTTCGGCGAGTACGGGGCGGATAAGCTCGTTCTGGCTCTCGGCATCGCTGGCGCGATGAGCTTCATCTATTCGGTGCTGCGCATCGCCGACCTGCGCAAGGAAATGGAGCTGCGCGCCACCGAACAGGCAAAGGCCGATTGGACGGCAACCCACGACCATCTGACCAAGCTGCCGAACCGCTACGCCTTCGAGCGCAAAATCCTCTCACGGCCGGTCAGAAGCGACGAGGGCGAGATCGAGGAATGGGACGACAACGTCACGATCTTCTCCGTCGACCTCGACGGCTTCAAAAAAGTCGACGATCTCGTCGGCCACAAGGGCGGCGACGTGTTGCTGGTCGAAGTTGCCAGACGCATCTGCGCGCTTGGCAACGCGGATTGCGTTTACCGCTTCGGCGGTGACGAATTCATCATCGTCGCCTTTTCCCTGACGGCAGAGCGCGAGGAGCGTTTCGCCAAGTTGCTGATCCAGGCAGTCACCCGGCCGATCCATATCGATGGCTTTGCCGTCGAAGTCGGCGCCAGCGTCGGCTATGATCGCTGGCTTGAGGGCAGCGAGCCGCTGGAAGACGCCGCCCACCGTGCGGATCTCGCCATGTATGAGGCCAAATCACGCGGCCCTAACCATTATCTCGTCTTCGAAGCTTCGATGCAGGACAAGGTAACGGAACGCGCCTCTCTGGAAAGCAGGCTGCGCGCGGCAATCGCCGACAAGGCGATCATGCCTTTCTATCAACCTTTGATTGATTTGAAAACTGGCAAGCTTTGCGGTTTCGAAGCCCTCGCGCGCTGGGTCGGCGAGGATGGTGTCAATATTCCGCCGCCTGTTTTCATCGACATTGCAGAGGAAACTGGGATGATCACCGCCCTGTTCGAGGATCTCCTTGCGCAGGCCTGCGGCGATGCGCTCACTTGGCCAGCGCATGTCACCCTGTCCTTCAACGTGTCGCCGGTACAGATGGAAGACAGGCTGCTGGCCTCCCGCATCCTCAAGGTCCTTTCAGCAAGCCGGCTGCCGCCGCAACGCCTGGAGATTGAGATCACCGAAAACGCGCTGATCCAGGATCCCGCTATCGCCGCCATCATTCTCGAAGAGCTGCATGCGGCTGGAATCCAGATCGCTCTCGACGATTTCGGCACGGGCTATTCGAGCCTTGCCCAGCTCGCCCGCTACCGCTTCGACAAGATCAAGATCGACAAGAGCTTCATCGCCACCTATCGCGATGATGAACGGCAGGAAAAAATCGTCCGCGCCATGCTTGGCCTCAGCAGAAGCCTCAACATCAAGACGACTGCGGAAGGTGTCGAGGAGCATGGCCAGCTTGCCTTCCTGCTGCAGCTCGGCTGCGACATCGGCCAAGGCTATCTTTTCGGTAAGGCGATGCCCGCCGCCGAGGCGAGCATCTTCATCCGCGATCGCAACGCCAATCTGGCGTCAACCGCCTGACCCTCGCGTAATTCGACAAAACTGTCCCAAGGCTGCCACGCACCGTCAGCATGTGGCGCTCGGGCGGCCATGCCTTTCCGGCGGGAGTTTCGGCGCTAAGTTCGGTCATCGTGACGACTGTGCGGAGTCTCTGAAGACATGTCATCCACCGACCTCCTCCTGACATTCAACGCCGGCTCATCGACGGTGAAGGTCGGCGTCTTCTCGATTGATGGTGCCGAGGCACGACACCTAGGAAAGGGCGTCATCGATCTCCGCGCCGAGCCGCTCTCGCTTGTCCTGACCAAGGGATCGCAGACATTCGATATGCCCCTGAAGGCGGAGGTGACGGACGATCTGCACGGGGTCATCGACGAGACCTTCACGCGTCTCGCCGATCATTTCGATATGGCAGCGGCGGCCGTAGCCGGCCACCGCGTCGTCCATGGCGGCGAGCGCTTCACGAGCGCCGTCGCGCTTGATGACGCCGCCACCGATGGGATCGAAGCGCTGATCCCGCTCGCTCCCCTGCACCAACCGCAAGCGCTGCGCATCATCCGCGCGCTCTGTCACCTGAAGCCGCATCTTGTCCAGACAGCCTCCTTCGACACGGCCTTCCATGCCACGCAGGACGATCTCGTTCGCCGCCTCGCCATACCCCGTTCCCTGCATGAGGAGGGCATCAAGCGTTACGGCTTCCACGGGCTTTCTTATAAGTTCATCGCCAGTGAACTCGCTCGCAAGGCGCCGCATACGGCAAGGGCTGTGGTCGCCCATCTCGGCAGCGGCGCCAGCCTCTGTGCGATGGAAGACGGCATCAGCCGCGATTGCAGCATGGGCTTTTCGACCCTCGACGGCATCCCGATGGCGACACGCCCGGGCTGCCTCGATCCCGGCGTGATCCTGCACCTGGCAGGAGAGAGAAAACGGTCTCTGGGTGAGATCGAGGATCTGCTCTATCACCGCTCAGGCCTGCTCGGCGTCTCCGGCATCAGCGCCGACACGCGCGATCTGTTGAAGGACAGCCGGCCGGAAGCGCGCCAGGCGATCGACCTTTTCACACTGCGCATTGCCGGCGAGATCGGCCGCATGGCGGTAACCCTCCGCGGCCTCGATGCCATCGTCTTCACCGCCGGCATTGGTGAGCATCAGCCGGAAATCCGCGCCGGCGTGGCGAAACGCCTGTCCTGGCTTGGCCTTTCGATCGACGAGAAGGCCAATGCCGCCAATGGTTTCACGATCAGCACCAGGGAAAGCCGCATTGTCGCCCATGTCATTGCCACGGACGAAGAACAGGTGATCGCCGATGAAGCGCTGTCCGTTCTTCGCGCCCGCTGATCCAGATCAATGGCGCGCCGGCGCTAACGGCTAGAACTGACGTTGAACGTGTTTTCGAACGGGAGAAGCCAATGGAAAACCATGTCTCGACCGCCGCCGCCCTGACCGATGCTGAACTCACCCTGATCGACCGCTACTGGCGGGCCGCCAACTATCTCTCGGTCGGCCAGATCTACCTGCTTGCCAATCCGCTGCTGCGCGAGCCGCTGAAGTCAGAGCACATCAAGCCCCGTCTGCTCGGCCACTGGGGCACGACGCCCGGCCTCAACTTCATCTATGCGCATCTGAACCGCCTCATCCGAGCCCGCGATCTCGACATCATCTACATATGCGGCCCCGGCCACGGTGGGCCGGGCATGGTCGCCAACACCTATCTCGAAGGGACCTACAGCGAAATCTATCCCGATATTTCCGAAGACGCCGAGGGGATGCGCAAACTCTTCCGCCAATTTTCCTTTCCCGGCGGCATTCCGAGCCATGCGGCGCCGGAAACACCGGGGTCGATCCATGAGGGCGGCGAACTCGGCTACGCCCTCGTCCATGCCTATGGCGCCGCCTTCGACAATCCCGACCTCACCGTCGCCTGCATCGTCGGCGACGGTGAGGCCGAAACCGGGCCGCTCGCCGCCAGCTGGCATTCCAACAAGTTCCTCAATCCCGCCCGCGACGGCGCCGTTCTGCCGATCCTGCATCTGAACGGCTATAAGATCGCCAATCCGACCATTTTAGGCCGGGCGGGTGACGACGACCTCCGACGTCTCTTCGAAGGCTACGGCTACGAGCCGCTTTTCGTCACCGGCCATGAGCCGCGCGATATGCACCAACAAATGGCTGCGACGCTGGACCGGGTCTTCGAGCGCATCCGCGAGATCCAGGAGCAAGCCCGCAGCGGCAAGAGCACAGCCGGCTGCCCGCGCTGGCCAATGATTGTGCTGCGCAGCCCCAAGGGTTGGACAGGCCCAAAGGAGGTCGACGGCGAGAAGGTGGAAGATTTCTGGCGAGCCCACCAGGTGCCGGTCTCCAACTGCCGCGGGAATGACGACCACCGCAAGATTCTCGAGGACTGGATGCAAAGCTACGATCCCGAAGATCTGTTCGATGGCGACGGCCGGCTGAAAGCCGACCTGCGGGCGCTGGCGCCCGTCGGCAAACGCCGCATGGGCGCCAATCCACATGCCAATGGCGGCCTGCTGCGCAAGGAATTGGCCGTGCCCGATATTCGGGATTATGCAGTCGACATCGGCAAGCGCGGCAGCGTTGTCGCCCAATCGACGGAGATCCTTGGCCATTACCTGCGTGACACGATGAAGCTCAACGCCAAGGCGGCAAACTTCCGCATCTTCGGCCCCGACGAGACGGAATCGAATCGCCTCGGCAGCGTCTTCGACGTCACCGACCGTGTCTGGATGGAGGACATCGAACCCTATGATGTCCACCTCTCTCGCGATGGGCGTGTCATGGAGGTGCTCTCCGAACATCTCTGCCAAGGCTGGCTGGAAGGTTATCTCCTGACTGGCCGGCACGGCCTCTTTTCCTGTTACGAGGCCTTCATCCACATCATCGATTCCATGTTCAACCAGCACGCCAAATGGCTGAAGGTGACGCGCGAGCTCGAATGGCGAAAGCCGATCTCATCGCTGAACTACCTGCTGACCTCGCATGTCTGGCGACAGGACCATAACGGATTCAGCCATCAGGATCCTGGTTTCGTCGATCTCGTCGCCAACAAGAAGGCCGATATCGTCCGCATCTACCTGCCGCCGGACGCCAACAGCCTGCTCTGGGTCGGCGATCATTGCCTCCGCACCTATAACCGCGTCAACGTCATCGTCGCTGGCAAGCAGCCGGAGCCGCAATGGCTGTCGATGGACGAGGCGGTGAAACATTGCGAGACCGGCATCGGCATCTGGCACTGGGCAAGCAACGAGGAGGACACGATCTCGCCTGATCTCGTCATGGCCTGCGCCGGCGATGTCCCGACGATGGAAACGCTCGCCGCCGTCGATCTTCTGCGCAAGGCCATTCCCGAGCTGAAGATCCGCACCGTCAATGTCGTCGACCTCTTGGCGCTGCAATCCAGAGACCAGCATCCGCACGGCCTTGCCGACGAGGCCTTCGACGCGATCTTCACCGCCGACAAGCCGGTCATTTTCGCCTATCACGGCTATCCCTATCTCATTCATCGCCTGACTTATAAGCGCGCCAACCACGAAAACATCCACGTCCGCGGCTTCGTCGAGGAGGGAACGACGACCACGCCTTTCGACATGACCGTCCTTAACGAACTCGACCGCTACCATCTCGCCATCGAAGCCATCGAGCGCGTGCCGGGCCTGAAGGAGAAGGCGAAGGACACGCTCGCCGCCTTCCGCGGCAAGCTCGCGGAACATCATGATTACGTCAGGGAACATGGCGAGGACATGCCGGAGGTGCGGAACTGGATGTGGCCGGCCGCGTGAGACATCTGCGACTGACGCACGCGATGTCGGATGACCGAATGCCGGACCCTATGCCCGTTCAAGCTGAGCTTTTTCGTTCATCCGCCAGACCCGCGGCGTTTCGCCAGTATATTTCAGGAAGAAGCGCGAGAAATAAGCGGGATCAGCAAAGCCAAGGCGAAATCCGATCTCCTGAACGCTGCCGATGGTAAAGACGAGCTGGCGCTTCGCCTCTTCGATCAATTTCCTGGCGATCAGCTCATGCGGGGTGTTTCCCGTCATGGAGCGAACGATACGGGTGAGATGCGTCGACGAAATGCCGAGTTCCCTGGCGTAGAAGGACGCCGGCCTGTGCGATCGAAAATGCTGCTGGATCAGTTCGTCCAGCATCTCCATCCGCCGCTCGTTCTCGTTTGACGGAAGCTCCTGTGCATTTCCTTCATGCGAAATCCGCGCCGTCAGCCGCAACGCCAGCCCGACATAGGCAGCCAACACCTCGTTGCGGCCACCGCGGCGGTTTTCGAATTCGTCGCCGAGCCGCCTCAGCGTCTGCATGACATAGGCAGCCTCGGCGTTATCGGGAGCAAGCGGCGTCAGAAGCGGCATCGCCAGCCACTCGCCCAGCTGGCTTCGCTCGCCTGGCGGGTGGCTAAGATGGGACCTCAATATAGTGATCACCAGGCCGTCGATATCACGTGAGAAGCGAAAGCCGTGATTGAGCCCAGGGGGAACCGTGATGATCGCAGGCGGGCAGATGGCGTGGTTCCTGTTGCCGAAGATCGCATCGCCCGAACCGGCTTCGATGTACAATATCTGAAAGAAGCTCTCGTGGCGGTGAAGCCGAATTTCCCATTGATGCAGGCTGCTGCGGGAGCGAATTGTTTCGCAATGCAACCAGAATTCCGGAGATCGCCCGGTATTTTCGCCATAGAGCTCGTAGGTCGGTATATGCCTGCTCATCGGCTCTCTCCTGTGCCAATGTTCGATAAGTGCAATTTTTCGGTCGGAATGTCCATTGTTGCGGCAATGGCGGCACGGCAGAATCTGACAAAACGCAAAAATGCGAGGGAGGAAGCATTTGCGAACTAAGGTCGCCATCATCGGTTCGGGGCCATCCGGCCTTCTCCTCGGTCAGCTTCTGACCGAAGCTGGAATTGACAACGTCATCCTCGACCGCGTGAGCAAGAACTATATCCTCGGCCGCGTCCGTGCCGGCGTGCTGGAGGAAGGCACTGTCGGGCTGTTGGACGAGGCCAAAGCTGGAAGAAGATTGCATGCCGAAGGCTTGCCGCATGACGGCTTCTCGCTAGCCTTCGACGGCCGCGACCATCGCATCGATCTTCACGAATTGACCGGCGGCAGGCGCGTGACCGTTTACGGACAAACCGAGGTGACGCGCGATCTCATGCAGCGGCGGGAAGCTTGTGGCGCCCTTTCGATCTATGATGCCGCCGATGTGGCTCCGCATGATTTCGACGGTGGCTCGCCCTTCGTTACCTACACGAAGGATGGTATCGGCCACCGCATCGATTGCGATTTCATCGCCGGCTGCGACGGCTTTCATGGAATAAGCCGCAGAGCCGTTCCCGAACGGGCGATCCGAAGTTTCGAGAAGGTCTATCCCTTCGGCTGGCTCGGCCTACTCGCCGACGTGGCGCCGGTCAGCCATGAACTGATCTACGCCAACCACCCGAGGGGCTTCGCGCTCTGTTCGATGCGCTCGGCCACGCGCAGCCGCTACTATATCCAGTGCCCGCTTGACGCGAAGATCGAAGACTGGAGCGACGAGCGCTTCTGGGACGAGTTGAGACGGCGCCTGCCGGCCCATCACGCCGAAGCATTGACGACCGCCCCATCCTTCGAAAAATCGATCGCTCCGTTGCGCTCCTTCGTCGCCGAGCCCATGCGTTTCGGACGGCTCTTTCTCGTTGGCGACGCCGCCCATATCGTGCCGCCAACCGGCGCCAAGGGGCTGAACCTTGCAGCTAGCGATGTCCATTACCTGTTCTGCGGGCTGCTCGAGCATTACCGCGAAGGCTCCGACAGCGGCATCGACGCCTATTCGCAGACGGCGCTCGCCCGCGTCTGGAAAGCCGTGCGGTTTTCCTGGTGGATGACGACCATAATGCACCGATTTCCCGATACCGGCGATTTCGATCAGAAGATCCAGGAAGCCGAACTCGACTATCTCACACATTCCCGTGCGGCCTCGACGGTGCTCGCGGAAAACTACGTGGGATTGCCGTTCTGACACGAAGATCGAGCATGAAAGTCGCGCATAGACGCAGCGAACAACGAGTGGTCATGACCACGCAGAACCATAACCGGCAAATCATGTGTTTGGGGATTTATTTCATTTTACATCACCATTTCGCATGACAAGCTAACCAGAAATTCAATACGGCGCTGGAGTACGCCGAAAAGGGAGAGAGAAAAATGAGGAAGCTGTTTCTGGCCGCCGCTGCGGCAATTGTTATGGGCACCAGCGCCTATGCCGACACGATCAAGGTCGGCGTCATCGGGCCGTTCTCCGGTCCCTTCGCGCTCCAGGGCAAGAACTTCAAGGCCGGCATCGAAGCCTATATGGCTGTCAACGGCAACAAGGTCGGCAGCGACGCGGTCGAGATCGTCTACCGCGACGTGCCGCAGGCCGACCCGGCCCAATCCAAGGCGCTGGCGCAGGAACTGATCGTCAAGGAAAAGGTCCAGTATCTCGCCGGCTTCTATTTCACCCCCGACGCCATGGCGGTGACGCCGATTCTGAAGCAGGGCAACGTGCCGATGATTATCATGAACGCCGCCACTTCGGCGATCGTGACCAAGAGCCCGCTCGTGGTGCGCACCTCCTTTACGACGTGGCAAACCTCGACGCCGATCGCCAAGGTCGCTTTCGACGCAGGCGTCAAGAAGGTGATCTCGGTCGTCAGCGATTACGGCCCCGGCATCGACGCCGAGAATGCCTTCAAGGCCGGCTTCGAAAAGGCCGGCGGCCAAGTGGTCGAGGCCATCCGCATGCCGCTTGCCACTAACGACTTCAGCCCGATCATGCAGCGGATCAAGGATTCCGGCGCCGAGGGCGTCTTCGCCTTCTTGCCATCGGGCCCGACGACGCTCGGCTTCGTCAAGGCCTATAACGAGAATGGCCTGAAGGCCGCCGGCATCAAGTTCTTTGCGCCGGGGGATCTGACGCAGGAATCCGATCTGCCGGCGCTTGGCGACGCCGCACTCGGCATCCAGACGACCTTCCACTATGCCGTGTCGCACGACTCGCCAGAGAACAAGGCTTTTGTCGAGGCTGCCGCCAAGGCGATCGGCAACAAGGCTGAACTCTCCTTCCCGGCCGTCAGCGCCTATGACGGCATGTATGTCATCTACAAGATGATCGAGGCGACGGGTGGCAAGCAGGATGCAGAGAAGGCCGTCGACGCGGTCAAGGGCCTTGCCTGGGTGAGCCCGCGCGGCCCGGTCTCGATCGATCCGGAAAGCCGTCACATCACCCAGAACATCTATCTGCGCGAAGTCGCCAAGGCCGATGACGGGACCTACATCAACAAGGAGATCCAGACCTTCGAAAAACAGGGCGATCCGGGCCTCGCGGCGGCCAAATAAGATTGCGGCATCCGGACCGGCGGCGGGCTCGCGCATCGCGCCCGCCGCATCGAAGTAAGGTATTTTCATGCAGACAGTCTTCAGCATCGCCGTCGACGCCTTTGCCTATGGCATGGCGCTCTTCGTGATCTCGATCGGCCTTTCCGTGACCATGGGGCTGATGCGTGTCGTCAACCTGGCGCATGGCGCCTTCGCCATGATCGGAGGCTACATCGCCTCCTATGCCGCCCGTGACCTCGGTCTTAGTTATGCTGTCGCAGTCGTCGCGGCCGTCGTCGTCACGATCATCATCGCAATTCCGCTCGAGCGTTTTCTCTACCGCCGGATCTATGGCGCCCCTGAACTGACCCAGGTGCTGATGACAATCGGCATCACTTTCTGCGTCATCGGCATCGCGAACTACGTGATGGGACCGACGCTGAAGACGATACCGCTTGCCGGCGCCTTGCAGGGATCGGCCGATCTCGGATTCCGCACCATTCCCGTGCACCGGCTTTTCGTCATCTTCTGCGGTCTCGCCGTTGCGCTCGCCCTGTGGTTCGCGATCGAGCGAACGAGCTTCGGGGTCAAGCTGCGCGCCTCCGTCGACGATGCGGCGATGGCTGCCGCACTCGGCGTGCGCACCGAGATCATCTATGCGGTGAGCTTTGCCGTTGCCGTCGGGCTTGCCGCCTTCGGCGGTGTGGTCGGCGCCGAACTGCTGCCGGTCGAACCTTACTATGCGCTGCGCTATATGGTGACCTTCCTCGTCGTCGTCTCCGTCGGCGGCGCCGGCTCCATTCCGGGCGCGCTGATTGCCTGCCTGCTGCTTGGCGCCATCGATACGACGGGACGCTATCTGATGCCGGAATTCGGGGAATTCTTCTTCTATCTCGCCGTGATCGCCATCATCTGCATCTTCCCGCGCGGCCTTGCCGGAAGGATGAAATAGGATGACGCTCGTCATGAACAACGAAACCGAACGCCTCCGGCATCGGCGCGCAGTGAATGCCGATCTTCTCGGAGTAGCGGCCATCACGGCCATCGCCGCGGTCGGCTATTTCGCCTTTCCCGACAATCTGGCGCTTCTGACGCGGATGATCACGATCGCCCTGCTCGTCCTGTCGCTCGATCTCGTGACCGGTTATTGCGGTGTCGCAACGCTCGGCCATGCCGCGCTCTTCGGCTCCGGCGCCTATGCCGCCGGGATCCTGTCGGCGCATTACGGCATTAACGATCCGCTGCTGATGATGCTTGCCGGCATATCAGGAGGCGCGGTTGCCGGGCTGCTCTGCGGCGCGATCATCCTGCGCGCGCATGGGCTGCCGCAGCTCGTGCTGTCGATTGCGCTCGTCCACCTCTTCCATGAATTTGCCAACAAGGCCTCCGCCTGGACGGGAGGCAGCGACGGGCTTTCCGGCATCGCGCCGGATCCGATATTCGGCATTTTCGAATTCGATCTCTACGGCCATACCGCCTTCTTCTTCGGAATGACGCTGCTCGTCATCGTCTTCGTGCTGCTGCGATTGCTGGTTCGCTCACCCTTCGGCATGCTCTGCCGCGGTATCCGGCAAGACCCGCTGCGCATCCGCGCCATGGGCGGCTCGCCGAAGGCCGCTCTCATCAAGATGTACGTGATCTCAGGCGCCGTTGCCGGCGTCGGCGGCGCGCTGAATGCGATCTCGACCCAGGTCGTCGGGCTCGACAGCCTGTCGTTCACGCAATCGGCCGAAGCGCTTGTCATGCTCGTGCTCGGCGGCACCGGCTCCCTCTTCGGCGCGCTCTCCGGCACCGTCATCTTCATGCTCTTCGAAGATTATGTCTCGGCGGCCAATCCCTTTCACTGGCTGACCATGGTCGGCGCCCTGCTGATCGCCGTCGTGCTGTTTGCGCCGAAAGGCCTCTACGGAACGGCCGCCGCCTTGATCGGCCGCCGGAAGGAGACGCGCGCATGAGCCCGGTCTTCGAAGTAACCAATCTCAGGAAAGCCTTCGGCGGCCTTGCCGTCACCAATGATGTCTCGCTGGCAATGGCTCCCGGCGACCGCATCGCGCTGATCGGCCCGAACGGCGCCGGCAAGACCACCTTCGTCAACCTCGTCACCGGCAATCTCTCCCCCGATTCCGGCGAGGTTCGCCTCGGCGGCGAGGCGGTGACGAAGGTGGATGCGATCGGCAGGGTCAAACGCGGCCTCGTCCGATCCTTTCAGGTGACGCGGCTTTTTCAGGATATGACGCCCGCCGAACATGTGGGGCTCGCCGTCCTCCAGCGTGACGGAAAGACCCGCAAGATGTTCGGGAATTTCCTCGCCATGCCCGACGTCATGGCGGAGGTCGACGATCTCCTGGGTAAACTCGGGCTGGCCTCGCTGATGCATCGCAGAGTCAGCGAGATCGCCTATGGCCAGCAGCGGCTCCTCGAAATCGCCGTGGCGCTGGCGCTGAGGCCGAAGGTGCTGCTGCTCGACGAGCCTGCGGCCGGCGTGCCGCAAAGTGATACCGGCCGAATCGAACAGGCGCTGGCCGACCTTCCCGCCGATCTCGCCGTCCTGATGATCGAACATGACATGGACCTCGTCTTCCGTTTTGCCAAGCGCGTCATCGTGCTGGCGGCCGGCGCGATCATCTTCGACGGCCTGCCGGCCGATGTCACCAAGGATGCCCGCGTGCGCGAGGCCTATCTCGAGAGCTATGCCAATGCCAGCCCTGTCGCTTGAGGTTGAAAACCTGTCGGCCGGATACGGGCCCACGCGGGTGCTCGAAGGCATCTCCTTCACCGTGCCGGCGGGCGCCCGTCTAGCAGTGCTCGGCCGTAACGGTATGGGCAAGACCACGCTCCTGGCAACGCTTGCCGGCCAGACCAGGCGGTATCAAGGCCAGATCCACCTCGGTGGTTCGGATGTCACCGCAGCACCGAGCGCAATGCGCGCCCATAGGGGCCTCGGCTATGTGCCTCAGACGCGCTGCGTCTTTCCGACGCTGACGGTCGAAGAGAACCTTTTCGTCGGTCTGAAGGCGCGGTCGAAGACGGCGCTGGAGGAAGCCTATGCCATGTTCCCGCGCCTGAAGGAGCGCCGCCGAAACCTCGGCAACCAGCTCTCCGGCGGCGAGCAGCAGATGCTTTCAACAGCCCGCACCATTCTCGGACGCCCGTCCGTGCTGTTGCTCGACGAACCGTTGGAGGGCCTGGCCCCCGTGATCTGCGAGGAACTGATGGCGGCCTTCACAGAACTCGCCAAATCAGGCGACATGACGATCCTTCTGGTCGAACAACGCATTCAGAGCGCGCTCGATTTCGCCGATCGGGTCATCATTCTCGAACGCGGGAGGGTGGCCTGGACCGGAACGCCGTCGGACTTGTCGAAGGATCACGAAGCAGTAGAAAGCTTGCTCGGAGTGGGCGGCCTGCATTGAAGCAATCAATGCAGTATATCGTCGGGATGACGTCATCATCGGCTCGCAGACGTCGAAGCCGACGCCTCTACTTGGATATTTGAGCTGCAGAAAAATTGCGCCTGTTGGATTTGACAGCTGAATTGATCTGACGCTCCGTCAATTTCGTTGCCAAGCACCCGATACGGTTGCATATTCAAACAATACTTCAGACGGGAGGTGGAAATGGCAAACCACAAGCCGATCGCAGGTGACGTATACCAGCCTATTTTCGATGTCGACAAGCCGATTGACGGCAACATTCTGGACAGCACCAGTTACATGGATGCCGACGGAGATCTTGTGCGTCTCAACTTCGTGAACGGGCAGCGAATTCCGCAACCGCCCAATCCGGATGGACCGGCCACGACGACGATCGAGGGAAAGTACGGCACGCTGACCGTCTATTCCAACGGCTATTACACCTATGAACTCGATCCCTCCAATGCGGTGGTATCAGCGCTTGGCCCGGGAGATCAACTCCTCGACCAGTTCAGTTTCAAGATTTCGGACGGTAGAGGCGCTACCGACTTCGGCTTGCTCAATATCGCTGTCGACCTGCCGGAGCGCGGCGACGTCTTCGTCAATTTCGAGGATGTCGGCAAACACGATTTCCCCACAGGCTACAAGGGCTTCGATTGGGGCGCCTGGCACGATGGCGATGATGCAACGATACAAAAGGAAGCTGATGGCAATCATTATGTCTCAGGCGGCGTATTCTGGACGCCCATCCAGGCCGCAGATGGCGGCACCTTTCAGATCGAGCAATTCAGCGTGGCAAACGGTACGTCAGACACGACAACGTTCTGACGATCGAAGGCAGGCTGAACGGCGATACCGTGTTCTTGGTCACGGTCGACGTGACCGCCGACAGCATTCATGACCCGCAAGTGATTGATCTCAGCGCCTATGGGCTGATCGACTATCTCATACTCGACACCGAACCCGTCATCACCGAAACGAGCGGGCCTGATTATTATGGCGCGCAATACGACAATTTTTACTTTGTCGTTTGAGAATGGGGGAGGCGTCGGGTTCCCGAAGGCTTTCCCAGCTTACCGAGCGGCTTTTCTAGTAGCGATTTCTTGCGATAGCTGATCGACCTCCACCCTGCTAGCCTTCGATCGTGCGGAGGAGCACGATCATACTCGGATGGAGGAAATGATGCAGTCAGTAGGGGTTAAGTTAGCGGCGGTGATGTTCTCACTGGCCGTATGGGCTGCTATCATCGCTGCCGCATCCCATCTCTACGCGATGAAAATGCCGCTGTTGCAGTTAGCGCTCTACAGATAACCGTTCTCGGCGTAGCGTAATCCTGAGGCTGAATTGTTTTGTCCGCTTGCCGCAGCGTTTGGAGCTGGAATGTGCTACCGCGCCCGCGTGATGCCGCTCAATATCGAGCCGCAAGGATCACAAATTCTTTAACAAAGAGATGGTAGCGGAGGAGGGATTTGAACCCCCGACACAAGGATTATGATTCCTCTGCTCTGACCTACTGAGCTACTCCGCCACTGGTCAAACGATACCTGCTCGCGAAGCGCTGCGGGCTCGTGGGATGAGCGGCTTATAAGGTGCGCTTCGGCTCTGTGTCAAGCGCAGGATGGAGAAAAACGCTGAGCTTTGCCGCCCGTCGTTTTCGATGGGTTTCAGGCGGCGACGGGGCCGGCCAGCAGAGCCTTCAGCGAGGCTTCGGCCGAAGGTTCGCGTTCGGATCGTTCGATAAAACCGCCACCGAAGACGCGGGCGTCGTCACCGGGCGCCGAATAAAGCGCGCAGGCTTGCCCCGGCGCGATGCCCGCCTCGCCGACGGTCAGATCGACATAGGTGCCTGTCGCATCGATATGCAGTACGGCAGGCGCCGGTGCCCGCGTCGAACGGACCTTGGCGTAGCAGGCGAAACCTTCGCCAGCAGCGGCTTCTGCGAGCGGGACGTCGCCCAGCCAATTGACGTCGCGCAAATAGACGCGGTGCGTTTCCAGCGCCTCTTTTGGACCGACGATGACGCGGCGCGAGCGGGCATCGAGATAGACGACGTAGAGTGGCTCGCCTGTGGCGATGCCGATGCCGCGGCGCTGGCCGATGGTGAAATGCAGGATGCCTTCATGGTTTCCCAGCACGCGGCCGTCGAGATGGACGATCTCGCCGGTGAGCGCCGCATTCGGCTTCAACTTGGTGATGATGTCGGAATATTTGCCCTGCGGCACGAAGCAGATGTCCTGGCTGTCGGCCTTCTTCGCGACGACGAGGCCCATTTCTTCGGCGAGCCGGCGGGTCTCGGCCTTCGGCAGGCCGCCCAAGGGAAAGCGGAGATAGTCGATCTGCTCCTGCGTCGTGGCAAACAGGAAATAGCTCTGGTCGCGATCGGCGTCGGCCGGGCGGAAAAGCGCGCGGCGGCCGGGATGTTCAGACGAGGGGTTCGGTCGCGAACGGATATAGTGACCGGTCGCCAGCGCGTCGGCGCCGAGCTCCTTCGCCGTTGCCAGAAGGTCGGCAAACTTGACGGTCTGGTTGCAGGAAACACAAGGGATCGGTGTTTCGCCCGCCACGTAGCTTTCGGCGAAAGGATTGATCACCGTCTCGCGAAAGCGCTTCTCGTAATCCAGCACATAATGCGGAATGCCGAGGGTTTCGCAGACACGGCGTGCGTCGTCGATATCCTGGCCGGCGCAGCAGGAGCCGGCACGGTGAACAGCGGCGCCGTGATCGTAGAGCTGCAGCGTGATGCCAAGCACATCGTAACCCTGCTGCTTGAGAAGGCCGGCCACGACGGAGGAATCGACGCCGCCCGACATGGCGACGACAACGCGGGTCTCTTCCGGCTTCTTATCAAAATCCAGTGTGTTCAACGGTGGTGCCAAATTCTGCGCGCTCATAACCCGCCCTTGCGCTGCAATTGCGGCGGATTGCTGATCTCAGGCGGGATCGGCCGCCTTTCTGGGTAAGCGACCGATATAGAAAGGATTGCAGCAGGACGCAAGGGGAGCCGATCGTTTCGCAATTGCGTCACAAAGGAAGGCGCAGCCGAAGTCACGCCTTGGAAGCGGGGTGCGGCTCAGGTGCCGATCAGCTTGTTGCAGGCGAATTCGATGCCTGGATTGGCCATGGCAACAGACACGATCGCCAGTCCGATTATCGAGAATGAATAGCGTTTCACATCATCCTCCATTTCAGCCCATATGAATTAACTCAAAATAACGAATGCTTGAGCATCAACTGACAATTAATTATCACCCTATGGAACTATTCCCTCGATCATGCGTTGCAAGTAATCAATGTCGCAATCGAATGCTGCGGAGGGTTTGATGGCCAGGTTCGGCACGACGACAGATTACAGCAGGGTCAGAGATTGGATCGAGGCGCGCGGCGGTCATCCCGCCCGGATCAAGGATGCGAGGGGTAGCGAAACTGTTCGCGTCGATTTCTCGGCGGACTCACAGGAGGAGATCTCCTGGGACGAGTTTTTCCAGGGTTTTGACGGAAGCAGACTCGCCTTCCTTCACCGCACGAAGGCCGAGGATGACAGAGCCCGCTTCGGCAAGATGGTCCGCCGCAATCGCCGGCACCACTGAAAATCATCTTTCCCCAACGTAGAAAACCCGGCGCCGTTTCCGGCACCGGGTTTTCCATGTTTTCCTTGGGAGGAGGAAACCAGAGCAGGTCGCTCCGCGACGCGCTTTAGTCGATGTTGAAGGTCAGCAGCTTTGCCTGCCGGATCGCCTGATGCGCCGTCAGCTGCGCGAGGACGCCATCATCCACCTCGCCGTCGACATAGAGCAGCGCAATGGCGTCGCCACCCTGCTTGTCGCGGCCGAGCTGGAAGTTGGCGATGTTGACGCCGGCAGTGCCGAGCGTCGTACCGATGAAGCCGATCATGCCGGGGACGTCGGTATTGGTGATGTAGATCATGTGCGAGCCGACATCGGCATCGAGATTGATGCCCTTGATCTGAATGAAGCGCGGCTTGCCATCCGAAAACACCGTGCCGGCGACGGAGCGCGTCATACTTTCGGTCGTGACCGTCAGCTTGATATAGCCGTCGAAGACACCTGTTTTGTCGCGCTTGACCTCGGAGAGCACGATGCCCTTTTCCTTGATCATGATCGGCGCGGAAACCATGTTGACGTCGGCGACCTGCGGACGGATCAGCCCGGCGAGAACTGCGCTCGTCAGCGCCCGCGTGTTCATGTTGGCGGTGACGCCGTCATAGAGGATTTCGATTTCCTTGATTGGTTCTTCGGTGACCTGGCCGACAAAGGCGCCGAGAACGTCGGCAAGCCGGATGAACGGCTTCAGGATCGGCGCCTCTTCCGCGGTGATCGACGGCATGTTGATGGCGTTGGAGACGGCACCGTTGACGAGGTAATCCGACATCTGTTCGGCGACCT
The DNA here is from genome assembly GCF_030182485.1 of Rhizobium atlanticum. NCBI lineage: Bacteria > Pseudomonadati > Pseudomonadota > Alphaproteobacteria > Hyphomicrobiales > Rhizobiaceae > Rhizobium > Rhizobium atlanticum. The sequence goes on along the minus strand of NZ_JAQJCJ010000004.1, from coordinate 292,281 downwards.
GGAGGGCGACGTTTTCCTGCGCTTCGGTCGTCGAAGCGCCGAGATGCGGCGTGCAGACGACGTTCGGCAGGCCGAAGAGCGGGCTTTCCTTGGCGGGCTCGACCTCGAAGACATCGAAGGCAGCGCCGGCGACGTGGCCTGATTTGATGGCTTCGGCAAGGGCTGCCTCATCGACGAGGCCGCCGCGCGCGCAGTTGATGATGCGCACGCCGGGCTTGGTCTTGGCCAGCGCTTCCTTGTTGAGGATGCCGCGCGTCTTGTCGGTCATCGGCACGTGCAGCGTGATGAAATCGGCGCGGGCGAAAAGCTCGTCCAGCTCGACCTTGGTGACGCCCATCTCCTCGGCGCGCTCCTTGGACAGGAACGGGTCATAGGCGACGACATGCATTTTCAGGCCGATAGCGCGGGCGCAGACGATCGAGCCGATATTGCCGGCGCCGATGACGCCGAGCGTCTTGCCGGTGATTTCGACGCCCATGAATTTCGACTTTTCCCACATGCCGGCCTGCGTCGAGGCATCGGCTGCAGGCAGCTGGCGGGCGACGGCGAACATCAGCGCGATTGCGTGTTCGGCCGTGGTGATGGAATTGCCGAAAGGCGTGTTCATGACGATGATGCCGCGGCGCGAGGCGGCCGGGATATCGACATTGTCGACGCCGATGCCGGCGCGGCCGACAACCTTGAGATTCGTCGCCCCTGCGATGATCTTTTCCGTCACTTTGGTGGCGGAGCGGATGGCAAGGCCGTCATATTTGCCGATGACTTCGAGCAGACGATCTTTGTCTTTACCGAGCTGCGGCTCGAAATCGACTTCGACGCCACGGTCGCGGAAGATCTGGACAGCGGTTTCCGACAATTCGTCGGATACGAGAACGCGAGGTGCCATTGTGGCCTCCTTCAAAAGTGTTCAGCGATGAATGAATGGAGATGCGGGGCTCCCCCCAGTGGCGGAGCCGGATGCGATCACGTCAGGCAGCGGCCTGAGCGAGCTGCGCCTTCTGCGTTTCGAAAGCCCAGGAAAGCCAAGGCATCAGCTTCTGCATGTCGGATGCTTCGATCGTGGCGCCGGCCCAGATGCGCAGGCCGGACGGCGCGTCGCGGTAATGGCCGATGTCATAAGCGACACCTTCTTTTTCCAGGAGCCCGACCAGGCCCTTGGCGAAATTCGCCTGGCTGTCGTCATCGAGCGCGGTGATGTCCTTGTCGACGATCTTCAGGCAGACGGAGGTGTTGGAGGCCGTTTCCGCCTTGACGGCGAGATTGGCGATCCAGTCGTTCGCCGCGACGAAATCGTGGATGACCTTGGCATTGGCGTCGGCACGAGCAATCAGCGTCTGGAGACCGCCGATCTCCTTGGCCCAGAGCAGCGCATCGATATAGTCCTCGACGCAGAGCATCGAAGGCGTATTGATCGTCTCGCCCTGGAAAATGCCTTCGGTCAGCTTGCCGCCCGAGGTCATGCGGAAAATCTTCGGCAGCGGCCAGGCGGGCGTGTAGGTGGTGAGACGCTCGACGGCCCGCGGCGAGAGAATGATGACGCCATGGGCGCCCTCACCGCCCAGCACCTTCTGCCAGGAGAAGGTGACGACGTCGAGCTTGGCGAAATCGAGCTCCTGGGCAAAAGCCGCCGAGGTGGCGTCGCAGATCGTCAGACCCTTGCGGTCCGCAGGAATGAAATCGGCATTCGGCACGCGCACGCCCGAGGTCGTGCCGTTCCAGGTGAAGACGACGTCGCGGTCGAAATCGACGGCGGATAGATCGGGAAGCTCGCCGTAGCCCGCTTCGAGCTTGCGCACATCCTTGAGCTTCAGCTGTTTGACCACATCGGTGACCCAGCCGGCGCCGAAGCTCTCCCAGGCGAGCATGTCGACGCCGCGTTCGCCGAGCAGCGACCAGAGCGCCATTTCGACGGCACCGGTGTCGGAAGCCGGCACGATGCCGATCCGGTAATCCGCCGGCACTTCGAGAATTTCACGGGTAAGGTCGATGGCCTGCTTGAGCTTGGACTTGCCGACCTTCGCGCGGTGCGAACGGCCGAGGGCCGCGTCGGAAAGGGCTTCGAGCGACCAACCGGGGCGCTTCGAGCAGGGGCCAGAAGAAAAATGGGTATTGTGCGGACGGATGTCCGGCTTTGCGGTCTTCGCCATGATGCTATCCTCTCAGATAGAAAGCCCTTCGTTGGGGAAGGGTGTCCCGCCGCCGTGTGTATGGATCGGAAGCGTCATAGTCAAGATCGAAGTGTCGCAAGCTGTAGATATTTTGACGCAGGCAGGGTGGCGAAAAAATGAAAAAGCCGCCCGGCGCGAGGGCGGCTTTCTGATGCGATGGTTGATCGGCCTACTTGTAGACCGGCTGCTGCAGCGGGATTGCCGGCGGCTCGTAGGCGACCGGCTGAGCGCAGCCACCGAAGAGGTAGCGGGCGCCCACGCGGGCTTCATGGGCGTTGAGGCCCCTGTCGCGGCCCGGGCCGCCATTATCGGCGTAGCCGAACATATTGCCGCCGTCGATATGCAGATAGCGGTAACCGACGTCGGCCTTGATGTTGCAGGTCACGTCGATCGAGGCGCCGGCCATAAGCGCATAGGTGAAGCGCCAGTTGCCCTTGCCGCCATGGGTCACCTCATCGTCGCAGAAGCTGCCGTCATCGGCGCAGGCGACGTTGCGCAGGTTTTTCCACTTGACGTAAGAACCGCCGATACCGGCGCCGACATAGGGCGTCACATAGCCGTAGGTGCCGAGATCGACATAGGCGTTGGCCAGTAGCGTATAGGCGGTCAGCGAAGAGCGGTCGCTCGAGGTGCAATCCACCAGCGGGAAGCCGCACTGCCCGGATGTCGAGCCCTTGAAATCCGCCTGGGTGAGATAGTCGAAAGTCAGATCGGTGCGCAGATAGCTGTTGATCTGGTAACCGACACCGCCACCAACCGTCCATGCGTCATCGAGATCGGCGTCGTCGAAATTGACCTCCGTGGCGTTGCTGCCTTGGAAATAGCGCGCGCCGCGCAGATCTGTGAAAGCATAACCGACATCGCCGCGCAGATACCACCCGGTCGCTTCGCTGACGGTCACCTCCGGCGGCTGCTCCGGAATGGGCTCGGCAGGGGCGAGATCCGCAGAATAGGCATTTGTCGCTATCAAGAATGCGGCGAAGATGCCGGATAAGCTTCTTTTCATGGATTCCACTCCAAAATCCCGTTGCGTCGGCAAGCTCCGTCGCTGCCAATCTGATACGCTTTGCATGGATAATGAATGGGAAACGTTAAAAGCTGCTTAACCAAGCTTGTTTACCTTGATTTCAAGCATCTCGGCCGCATGAAACAGAAGATCGACCGCGTCGTGAAATGATTTGCGCAGAGATACATGCCACCCGCGTACGCAACAAAAAAGCCGGCGCTCACGCACCGGCCTTTTGGTCGTCTGTTCTTGCAGGGTCAGGCAGCGGTCCGGACATTGGAGATCGTGCCGATCAGCTCGTTGACGATACGCTCGATCTGGGCGCGGTCGTCGCCCTCGGCCATGACGCGGATCAGCGGCTCGGTGCCGGAAGGCCGGATGACGAGGCGGCCGTTTCTGGCGAGCTCGGCTTCGGCATCGGCGATCGCCTTCTGCACCTGAATATCCTCCAGCGGCTTGCCACCGCTGATGCGGACATTGCGCAGGAGCTGCGGCACCGGCTCGAAGCGGCGGCAGACCTCACTGACAGTGCGGCCGGTGCGCTTGACCGCGGCAAGGATCTGCAGCGCCGCGACCAGACCGTCCCCCGTCGTCCCGTAATCCGAAAGCACGATATGGCCCGATTGCTCGCCGCCGACATTGTAATTGTGCTGGCGCATATGCTCGACAACGTAGCGGTCGCCGACCTTCGTGCGGGCAAGCGCCATGCCGCGTTCGTCGAGGAAACGCTCGAGGCCGAGATTGGACATGACGGTGGCGACGATGCCGTTACCGCGCAGTTGCTGGCTCTCGGCCCAGCTCTCGGCGATGACGGCCATCAGCTGGTCGCCGTCGACGATCGAACCGTTCTCATCGATAATGATGACGCGGTCCGCGTCGCCGTCGAGCGCGATGCCGATATCGGCGCGAACCTCGTCGACTTTCTTCTGCAATGCGACGGGGCTGGTGGAACCGCAATTGAGATTGATATTGGTGCCGTTCGGTTCGTTGCCGATGGTGACGACATCGGCGCCGAGTTCCCAGAGCACGGCGGGCGCCACCTTGTAGGCAGCACCATTGGCGCAATCGATCGCCACCCTCAGTCCCTGCAGCGTCACGTCGCGCGGCAGCGTGCGCTTAGCATGTTCGATATAACGGTCATGCACGCCGTCGACGCGCTTGGCCCGGCCGATATCGTCGGATTTGGCAAGCTGCGCGTTCAGGTCCTTTTCGAGCAGGTCCTCGATCTCGGCCTCGATGTCGTCCGACAGCTTGTAACCGTCGGGACCAAACAGCTTGATGCCGTTATCTTCATAAGGATTGTGCGAAGCAGAGATCATTACGCCGATATCGCAGCGCAGCGAACGCGTCAGCATGGCGACGGCAGGCGTCGGGATCGGGCCGAGAATGAAGGCGTCGAGGCCCGCAGCCGTAAAGCCTGCCACCATCGCATTCTCAAGCATATAGCCGGAAAGGCGCGTATCCTTACCGATGACGACGCGATGACGGTGGTTGCCCCGGCGGAAGATCGTGCCGGCGGCGATGCCGACCCGCATGGCAAGATCCGGCGTCATCGGGAAGACGTTGGATTGACCGCGAATACCGTCCGTACCGAAATAGCGTCTTTTCATCTGCACTCCTGCGCTTTGGCGCGCCATTCAAGGCAGCGCATCGTTCCAAGCAAATCCGGCTTCAATGGATTGTCGTCAGTCCAGGAGCGTGATTTATGCTTGCTTCTCTTCAGCGGAATGCCACAAATTGTGGCAATCGGCACGTAAATTAGCGAGAAAAATGATTATATCCCGTTACCAATGAAAAAGGCCGGATCTCCCATCGCGGAAATCCGGCCTTTTTCGAGATCGTGTCGCAGCTCAATGCGGCTGCGGTTCAAGGCCGCCTTCGGGCTCATCGCCCTTGGTGGCTGGCCGCACCCCAGCCTTCGGAACGGCCGATCCGCGGCTCGGCGGCGAATCGTCGCCGAGGTCGCGGGAGGGCTTCTCGCCCCGGATCAGCGCCTTGATCTCATCGCCGGTCAGCGTCTCGTACTCAAGCAGGCCTTCAGCAAGCGCGACGAACTCATCGTGCTTTTCCGTTAGGATCGTGCGGGCCTGGTCGTAGGCTTCGTCGATCAGGCGGCGCACCTCATTGTCGATCTTCTGCGCGGTCGCTTCCGAAACATTCTTCGACTGCGAGACCGAGTGACCGAGGAAGACTTCCTGCTGGTTCTCGCCATAGGCGACCTGCCCGAGCTGGTCGGAGAAGCCCCACTGCGTGACCATGGCGCGGGCAAGCTTGGTCGCCTGCTCGATGTCGGAGGAGGCGCCCGATGTGATGTTCTCCTTGCCGAAGGTGAGCTCCTCGGCGACGCGCCCGCCCATCATGATGCAGAGGCGCGAGACCATCCATTTGTAGCTCATCGAGTAGCGATCGCCCTCGGGAAGCTGCATGACCATGCCGAGCGCACGGCCGCGCGGAATGATCGTCGCCTTGTGCAAGGGATCGGCAACAGCAACGTTCAGCGCGGTGATGGCGTGGCCGGCCTCGTGATAGGCGGTGAGCTTCTTCTCCGCTTCGGTCATTGCCGAGGAACGGCGCTCGGCGCCCATCATGATCTTGTCCTTGGCGTCCTCGAACTCCTGCATGGTGACGACGCGCTTGTTGCGACGGGCAGCCATCAGGGCGGCTTCGTTGACGAGGTTCATCAGATCGGCGCCGGAGAAACCGGGCGTGCCGCGGGCGAGAACCTTCAGATCGACATTCGGCGCCAGCGGAACGTTGCGGGCATGCACTTTGAGAATGCGCTCACGGCCGACGATGTCGGGATTCGGCACGACGACCTGGCGGTCGAAACGGCCGGGGCGCAGCAGCGCGGGATCGAGAACGTCAGGGCGGTTGGTGGCAGCGATCAGGATCACGCCTTCATTCGCCTCGAAGCCGTCCATTTCGACGAGCAACTGATTCAGCGTCTGCTCGCGTTCATCATTGCCGCCGCCGAGACCGGCGCCGCGATGGCGGCCGACGGCATCGATTTCGTCGATGAAGATGATGCAGGGCGCATTCTTCTTCGCCTGCTCGAACATGTCGCGCACACGGCTTGCACCGACGCCGACGAACATCTCGACGAAGTCGGAACCGGAAATGGTGAAGAAGGGCACGTTGGCTTCGCCGGCGACCGAGCGGGCGAGCAGCGTCTTACCGGTGCCAGGAGGGCCGACCAGCAGCACACCGCGCGGGATCTTGCCGCCGAGACGCTGGAACTTCTGCGGATCACGCAGGAATTCGACGATTTCCTCGAGATCCTGCTTGGCCTCGTCGACGCCGGCGACGTCTTCAAAGGTAACGCGGCCATGCGCTTCCGTCAGGAGCTTGGCCTTGGATTTGCCGAAACCCATCGCGCCGCGCGAGCCGCCCTGCATCTGCCGCATGAAAAACAGCCAGACGCCGAGGATGAGAAGCATCGGCAACAACGTGCCGAGATAGCTCAAAAAACCCGAAGAACCATCCGTTTCAGGACGGGCGGACACCAGCACATTCTTCTGCTGCAGGCGATCGAGCAGGCTGTCGTCGATGACAGGCGAATAGGTCTGGAAGGTGGAGCCATTTTCAACATAGCTTCCGGAGACCCGGTTGCCCGTGACCACGACTTCCTTCACACGGCCCGCATCAACCTCACGCAGAAACTGCGAATAAGGGATATCGCGGGAGCCCGTCTGCGCCGGCGCCGTCTGAAACATGCTGAAAAGGGCGATCAGCAAAAGCGCGATGATCGCCCACAATGCGAAATTACGTAAGTTAGGGTTCATTGAACTCCCCAGCACTGCAACAGCCGCCTCATGGCGACCGTCTTATTAGGTTCTAACATAGGGTTGCGCCGCGCCATTGCCAAGGCAATCCCCCAAGTCAGATGGTTTTTCCGTCAATACTTCTTAAAGGCAGCCCCGCATAGGGCGCCATCGCGAAAACCGCCGACAGCCTGTCGGCAAAGATGAAATCAAATCGTGTCAAAAAGCGGTCGAAGGGTGCGAAATAAGGCGTCAGTTCAACCATTGAAGCGGATTCTGGAGATAAATAGGCTCCATCTGAGGATAAGGCAGGCGCCGACGCGATTGCGCGTTTCCATGCGGATGTGGGAAACTCCCTGCCGCGCCCTCCCTCGTTCCTGTGCTCGTCACAGGGATCCAGCGCGCCCAAGCCCTTGGACGCAGAAGACTCGTTACGCATCGGTGAGTCATTCACCGCGCCGACGCGCGGTGGCTGGATTCCTGTGACGGGCACAGGAAGGAGGGAGGAGCGCGCGGCCTGAGCTTCCACCCTCATGGTCGTTCCTGACCGGTTTTCAACACGGAACCTGCCATCCCAAACCCCCGTCTCCCCCGACTGCAATATCAGCGGCACCATCCCTCGGTACTCGCGCGCCAGATAAAGCCCGTCGCGCCTCAGATCGAACACCACTCTGCCGGCGGTCATCCGTCCCGGCGCGCTGCTGCCGGCGGCGAATGCGAGAATACGTTCCATCTTCACCCTGCCCGGCGCGAATGGCTGCCCGCCGAATACCGCCGTCAGGCGGCCGAGCGTATAGTCGAGGACCGCAGGGTCCCGCCGCAACCCGCCAGGCATCACCTGCCCAAGCACGCCGCCGTGAAGCTGGAAATGGCGATCCAGCCATTCGGCGGCTCGAGACGAGAGAGTGAGCCGCTCCGCCCAGGCGGCGCGTATATCCTTCTCCACAGATGTATGGGCCGAAAGTTGCCGGCGCATCCGCACACGCTCGTAATTCGTATCCTCATTGCTCGGATCGTCGATCCACTGCACGCCCCGCGCCCGCAGGAAAGCGCGGATATCCATCCGAGTGGAAAATAGAAGCGGGCGCAAAATCCAGAATCGCCGGTCGAAAAGCACGGCATCGGCAATACCGGTCGAAACCTGCTCCGTTCGCATGCCACGCATGGCAAGCGTTTCGCGCTGGTCGTCCAGCGTATGGCCGGTGACGATGAGGTTGGCGCCGAGCGCTTCGGCTGCCTCGGCTAGAAGGCTGTAACGGGCCTCGCGTGCCGCGGCCATGATGCCGGTTTTCGGTTTTTCGCCCTGCCATGTGGCGCTCATATGGGGAATGCCGAGGGCTGCACAGAGGGCTGCGACCTCTCGCGCCTCGTCTGCGGAACCGGCACGCAGCGCGTGGTCGACGGTCGCGGCACAAAGGGAAATTTCAAGATGGGGCGCGGCCTTCACGACTTCATCGAGGAGGAGAAGCAGGCCGGTGGAATCGCTGCCGCCAGAGATCGCGACGAGAATGCGCGCAGGACTTCGAAGCGATGCGAGAAACTGGCGGATCGCCTGTCGAGGCGATGCGGCGTCCGGAGACATTCCGGAAGACCTCAGCAGGCGAGGCGTTTCTGTTCGCTCGCAACCTTGCTTATGACGGCGCGTGACGCCTTCGGATAACGCTTCGAGACTTCGCGCAGGGTCGCGCAGGCGGTTTCCTTGTTGTCAAGGGCAGCAAGCGACATGCCAAGCTTCAACAGCATTTCCGGCGCCTTTTCTGAGCTGCCGTATTTCTGATGTGCGTTGAGGAAAGTCTTGGCCGCCTCGTTATATTTGCCCTGCGAATAGAGCGCTTCGCCGAGCCAGAAATTGGCGTCCGCCGCGCGTGCGCTGCTCGGGTAACGTGCGATGTACTGATTGAATTCCTGCTCGGCCGTGCCGTAATCGCCCGAGAGCACGTGGCCATATGCTGACTTGTACTGATCCGCCTCGCCGCCGAGCGAGGCCGTCTGCTGCGGCGTGCCGCTGTTGGCAGTGGGAACCGGGCCGGAACCGATGGTGGCTTTTTCATCGACGCTTCCGCCGATCGCATTGCCGTTCTGGTCGAACTCGATCGAGCCGAGCTGCTTCGGCGGCTGGCCGAGGCCGGTATTGGCAGGCACATCGGTGGAGGGAGCCGTTTCGGCCCCCTGCGGTGCTTGAATCACTCTGGCGACGTCGTCGCTGCCGGACGCTGCCGGAGCGGGATCGATCTCGCTCTTTTTGACCGGAGCCTTGGCGCCGCCACCGCTACCGGTTTTTTCGAGCTGCTGGAAGCGGAATTCATTGTCTTCCTGCTGCTTTCGGATCGTCTCCTGCATCTGCAGAAGCTGAAAGCTCATCTCCTCGATTCGGCCATTCAGCTGCCGCATCTGCTCTTCGAGCTGCTGCACGCGGATTTCCGCGTCTCCGCTCTGCACCTTGACGACGGGCGGGGCCGGCTGCTGTTCCGCGGATCGGCCGCCGAGATGCAGCCCGAAGAACGAGGCCGAATAAGCCGCCCGTTCGCTCCCGGTGATAGCCGCCAGGCACAGCATGCCTGCCACGACAAGTTTCTTCATATGTATCGTCCTGTCCCAGTGATTCTTCGCGCCATGAGGCACGAACAGGAGATTTTTCCAATTGCTGTCAAAAAGCAACGGAGTCTGGCCAAAGTGTGGTCAAAAAGAAAGGCGGCCCGCTGCGGGACCGCCTCTGCGAAAACGAATTATATCCCGAAGATTACATGCCGGCGCCGCCGAGCACGGTGACCGCGCGGCGGTTCTGCGACCAGCAGGAAATATCGTCGCAGACGGCGACCGGACGTTCCTTGCCGTAGGAGATCGTCTTCATGCGCTGTGCCGGAACGCCGCGCGAAGCGAGGTAGTCCTTGGTGGCAGCAGCGCGACGGGCGCCGAGTGCGAGGTTGTATTCGCGGGTGCCGCGTTCGTCGGCATGGCCTTCAACGGTGATCTGGTAGTTCGGGTAACGACCGAGCCACTGTGCCTGACGGTCGAGCGTCTGAGCGGCATCGGCGCGGATCGACGTGGAGTCGGTATCGAAGAAGATGCGGTCACCGACATTGACCGTGAAGTCCTGGGTCGAGCCCGGCGTCGCGGCGCCTGCGCCGAGACCCATGTCGCCGGCGCTGTTCGGCATGCCGCCATTCTTCTTGTTCGCGCAGCTTGCAAGCGCGAGACCGGCCAGAAGCGCGATCATGACAGGGTTGCGGGCGAAATTCTGCATACGGCTCATTGCCGGGGTATGAATTCGGCTCATGGCCGGTCTCCTTGCGAGTTCATCAGGGTTTCCGGACAGTAACCGCACTCGGTTAACCGCCCCTCAAAGATTATGGTTAACAGTTTACTGATTTGTCCCGTGTCGCCCGGTTTCCACGACTTTGAGGCGACATAAAGGCAGTGATGCACTCGCTACTCCAGCAGCGGCGACCAGGCCGGATCGGATGCATAGCTCGGCGTCTTGACCAGCTGCTCGTTATAACCAGTCAGATCAATCGAATAGAGTTGCGGGCCACCCGCGCCTGCCGCTTGGCGGAAGAACATCAGCACACGGCCGTTCGGCGCCCAGGTCGGGCCTTCATTGTGGAAGCCAGACGTCAGGATGCGCTCGCCCGAGCCATCTGGCTTCATCACGCCGATCGAGAACTTGCCGCCGGACTGTTTGGTGAAGGCGATGAGATCGCCGCGCGGCGACCAGACCGGCGTCGAATAGGAGCCGTCACCGAAGGAAATGCGGGTCTGGCCCGAGCCATCGGCGTTCATCACGTAGATCTGCGGCTTGCCGCCGCGGTCGCTTTCGAAGCTGATGCGGGCACCGTCAGGCGAATAGGAGGGCGAGGTGTCGATCGCCGCCGTCGAGGTCAGCCGCGTCGTCGTGCGCGAGCGCAGGTCCATCGTATAGATGTTGGAATTGCCTTCCTGCTGGAGGCTCATGATCACCTTCTGGCCATCCGGCGAAAAACGCGGCGAGAAGGTCATGCCGGGGAAGTTGCCAACGACTTCACGCTGCCCGGTTTCGAGCTGCAGCAGGTAGACGCGCGGCTGCTGGTTGGCAAAGGACATGTAGGTGACTTCCTGCCGGCTCGGTGAGAAGCGCGGCGTCAACACGAGATCGCTGCCGTCGGTCAGCGTCCGCACGTTGAAGCCGTCCTGGTCCATGATCGCCAGCTGACGCTTGCGCTGCTGCTTGGTGCCGGATTCGGAGACGAAGACGACGCGGGTGTCGAAATAACCCTCTTCACCGGTGATCTGCTTGTAGATCGCGTCGGCGATAATGTGAGCCACACGCCGCCAGTTCTCCGGCTGCGTATAGAACTGCTGACCGGTCATCTGCTGGCCAGCGAACGTATCCCAGAGACGGAATTCGGCGCGAAGGCGGCCATCCGCTTCCTGCGTGACACGGCCGGTTACCAGCGCCTGGGCGTTGATGACCTTCCAATCTTCGAACCGCGGCGCGGCATCGGGATTGGAAATCTTCTCAATGAAGGCACTCTTGTTGATCGGCGCGAAGAGGCCGGAACGCTGCAGGTCGGCTGCAATCACCTGCGAGACCTGCGCGCCCATATCGCCCTGCAGGAAGTCCGTCACAGCAATCGGCAATGGCTGGACGTTGCCCTTGTTGATGTTAATCTCGACCAGCGCATTCGCCGGTGTCGCGAACGCAGCAATGGTCATGAGACCGGCAGCGACGGCGATCGCGCGGAAGAAAGAACATTTGTTCATGGAGTAAAAGCCTTTCAGCATTTAAATTCCCAGATCACTCGGGTCGAAGTTAACGACGACTTCGCTCCAGGCATCGTATTTGTCTTTTGGAAGGGAGGAGAAAGGTGCCGATTTCATGATGGCGCGATAGGCGCCGCCGGCGAGCGCCCGGCGCGTCGACTCGTTATCACCACCGACTGCCTCGACCTCCGGCTCGCCGACAATATTGCCATCCTGGTCGAGGTTCATGTGGACCTTGATGCGAACGTCGCTCATGCCTTCCATGCCGGGAATGACAGTCCAGTTGCCGGCGATGGCGCTCTTCAGGGCGTCCATCTCGCTCATGGACAGCTTGGAACCGCCATTGCTCTTCTTGGCTCCCAGCGATGCCTCCTGCGTCGAGCGCTTGGCGCCGCCGGCGGAAGGGTCGGTTTTGTTCAGCAAGGCGGAAATCTCATCCGCATTGAAGTCGCTCTTCATCGACGAAGCCGATTTAGCGATTTCCTGCTTCTTGTCGGCCTTCTTCTTGTCCGTCGGCTTTTCGGCGGTCTTCGGCTCGTCCGCAGGCTTTTCCGGCAGTTTTTCCGCAGCCTTCTGCGGCTCGGGCGGCTTTAGCTGCGGCTTGACAACAGGCGTCGGCACCTTATCCGGTAGCGCTTCCGCATCCGGGTTCGGCGGCTCTTCAGGCTTGGCCTGCTCTTCCGGCGGCTTTTCCTCCGGCTTCGGCGGCGTCATTTCGGCAGGCTTCGGCGGCGGAATAGAGGCGACCTCCTTCGGCTGCTCGACCTCAGTCTCTTCTTTGTTGACTTCCTTGACGTCGTTCGGCTTGGGATCGGTCTTCGGCTGTGGTTTCTCGCTCGAATTCGCCGCCGCAGCTTCCGTATTGCTCGGCTTCGCGTTCGGAACCGGCGGCGTCTTCAGGTCGACATTGTTGTCGCCGGCATTCTCGGCCGGCTGCGCGATCGGCGGCCGTGTCGTCGGCACGGGCGCGGACGTCTCCTTCTTCGGAGCTTTCTTGTCGCCCTGCTGCATCTGGGTGATCGATTCCACCGGCACGAGATCGACCGGCATCGCCTCGAAATCCTCGACCTTGAAGGATTCTGGCGCACTCAGCGACACCATCGCCCAGGTGAGCACCAGGCAATGCAGAACAGCAGATGTGACGACGCTGGTCTTCATCTTGAACGCTATTGGTCCTTCTTCTGCTGCGTCACGAGGCCGATATTCTTGAAACCGGCCCCCTGGATGCGAGCCATGACGTCGGCGATGACACCATAAGGCGCCGTTGCGTCGCCGCGCACGAAGATGCGTTCATTGTAGCCGGTGGTAGCGATCGCCTCGAGCTTGGCGGCGATCTCGGCGGCCGGGATCGGAGTTTCCTGCAGGTAGACTTCGCCGCTGTTCTTGACTGAAATCGTGATCGGCTGCGTCTCGGAATTCAGCGCCTTGGCCTGCGTTTCCGGCAGGTCGATCGGTACGCCGACGGTCATCATCGGTGCCGCGACCATGAAGATGATCAAAAGCACGAGCATGACGTCGACAAGCGGCGTCACGTTGATTTCGGAGATCACGGCCTTGTTCCGACCGCCGCGACGGCGGCGTCCGCCGCCTCCGCCGCCATTGCCTCCAACAGCCATACCCATGTGAGAATACTCCGTTGGTTACTGCGCGGCAGCGCGGGGCTGCAGCTTCTCGTCGATCTGGCGCGAAAGGATGGCGGAGAATTCGTCCGCGAAACCCTCCATGCGCGCCGAGAGCTTGCCGGCATCGGCAGAGAACTTGTTGTAGGCGATGACGGCCGGAATAGCGGCGACGAGGCCGATCGCGGTGGCGAGCAATGCTTCAGCGATACCGGGTGCGACCACCGCGAGGTTCGTCGATTTCGAGCCAGCGATCGCCTGGAACGAGGTCATGATGCCGACGACCGTGCCGAAGAGGCCGATGAACGGGCCGGCTGAACCGATGGTGGCGAGTGATCCCAAACGGGCGCCGAGATATTCGGTTTCACGGGCGAGCGTCACGTCCATGGCGCGGTCGATACGCATCTGCAGGCCGATCGGCGAGCGGGCGCCGCGTTCGAAGGACTTCTTCCATTCGCGCATGGCCGCGACGAAAATCGACGCCAGGCCGGTATTGTTGCGTTCGGACAGCGAACGATAGAGCTCTTCCAGCGACTGGCCCGACCAGAAAACCTGCTCGAACTTATCGAACTGGCGCCGTGCGCGGCCATAGGCCAGATACTTGTCGATAACGATCGCCCACGTCCAGACCGAGGCCGCGATGAGCCCGAGCATGACGAGCTTGACGACGATGCCGGCCTGCATGAAAAGCGACCAGAGGCTGACGTCCGTCGTGGCTGCTGCCAATCCTACTTGTTCCATTGATCCAAAATCCCCGAATCCAAACGCCCGGCGCTGGACCGGGCGGCACAAAATGATCTCGCAAGAAGTGTCCGGGACCGCCGCCCAAAGCCCTGGTCAAGCTTCCAAGCTCTTCTTCCGCCTTCTTGCCGTCAAATTTGGTCAAAGGAAGGCGTGCACCGCACAAACTCCGACTTTCCCAGTAAGACACTATTATGGTTAATAGATCGTTAGTGCCGGACGATGACAGCAAGCCTGTGTTCGGAAGGTTTTGTTCCATGGATTACTTGACCGGAGCATGGTCCGGCTGCCGAAAGAGCGCTCATCCTGCGGCGCGGGAATTCCTTCACATAAAGTTCAAGTTTTAACAAGGCCGATTCGGAACTACAGCGGCCGGCTGCCTTCCAGGAACTTTGCCGCCAGTGTTTCCGGCAGCCGCCGCGGCCGCCCCTTGGCGTTGATGACGGCGATGATCACCTTGGCTGCAATCAGCAGAGTTTCGCCTGACCGGATCTGCTGGTTGAGCACCATCTTGGCGCCTCCGGCCTTTTCAGTATGCGTCAGGATCGTCAGCACGTCATCCATGCGCGCGGGGCTCTTGAAGTCGATCTCCATGCGGTGGACGACGAAGACGAGGCCTTCTTCATCGGCGCTGACGAGCTCGCGCTGCTCGACGCCGAGGCAGCGCAGATAATCGGTGCGGCCGCGCTCGAGGAAATGCAGGTAACGGGCGTGATAGACGAGGCCGGAGAAATCCGTATCTTCATAATAGACCCGCTGAACGAGGCGATGCCCGGCCTCCGTCAGCTCTCCCGAAATGGAAAAAGGGCGTTCGGTCATAATTTTCTCCAAAGTGAGGTACCCTCTTTGGCGCAACGCTTGCCGGCAGGCAAGCATTGAATGTTGGGCCGTCCGGCATTGAATGCGCCGCCGGCAGGCATTGAATGACTGTCATAATTCCTAACTATTCCCGATAATAGCGACCGATCAGGAGATGATGCGATGAAGATTGCGGTTATGGGCGGAGACGGTTTCATTGGTTGGCCCACCTCGCTCCACCTTTCCGATGCCGGTCACGACATCCATATCCTCGACAATCTCTCGCGCCGCTGGATAGACACCGAACTCGGCGTGCAGTCGCTCACCCCGATGGATTCGATCCAGGAGCGCACGCGCATCTGGCACGCAGAAACCGGACGCCGTATCCACTTCAATCTGATCGATCTCGCTAGGGATTACGAACTTCTGAAGAAATGGCTTTCGGAACACCGGCCGGACGCGATCATCCATTTTGCCGAACAGCGGGCCGCGCCCTATTCGATGAAGAGCGACCGCCACAAGAACTACACGGTCAACAACAATGTCAGTGCCACGCACAACCTCCTGAACGCGCTGACCGATCTCAATCTCGACGCCCACCTCATCCATCTCGGCACCATGGGCGTCTATGGCTATTCGACGGTCGGTGCAGCCATCCCCGAAGGCTATCTGCCGGTCGGCGTTGAAACCGTGGACGGCGAAACGGTCAGCCAGGAGATTCTCTACCCCTCTAATCCGGGCTCGATCTACCACATGACCAAGTGCCTGGATCAGCTTCTCTTCCAATTCTACGCCAAGAACGACGGCTTGCGGATCACCGACCTGCACCAAGGCATCGTCTGGGGCACGCATACCGAGCAGACGCGCCGCCACGCGCAGCTGATCAACCGTTTCGATTACGACGGCGATTACGGCACGGTGCTGAACCGTTTCCTCATTCAGGCAGCGATCGGTTATCCGCTGACGGTGCATGGCACCGGTGGGCAAACCCGCGCCTTCATCCACATCCAGGATTCGGTGCGCTGTATCGAGCTGGCGCTGAAGAACCCGCCCGCCCGCGGCGCCCGCGTTGAGATCTTCAATCAAATGACGGAAACCCACCGGGTGCGCGACCTGGCCGAGATGATCGCCAGGATGAGCGGCGCCAAGATTGCCTGGCTGCCGAACCCGCGCAAGGAGGCTGCCGAAAACGAGCTGATCGTCCGGAACGAAAAGTTCCTCGACCTTGGCCTTGAACCGACCACGCTGGAAGCCGGGCTGCTGGGCGAAATCGTCGACGTGGCGAAGAAATTCGCCTATCGCGTCGACCGCTCTCGCGTGCCGGCCGTCTCCGCCTGGACTAAAGACATTGCCGCGACGCTCAATCACGATCCGGAAGGCAAGCGGCTGAAGTCTGTGTCGTGAGCGCTGAGATGACGAACGCCAGAGGGTTATCGGCCAACCCGAAAACTCCCCCACATCACGTCAGTTCAACCAAGGGCCGGCATCTCATTTGGACTCGCCAAAGAGGAAAGGTCGCGGCTTGCTCCCACTTCTCCCCAGCGGGGGTCCAAAGGACGGGTCGAGACCCGCGGCTCGGCCCCGGGCGGTGGCCCGCAGGGGCCACACGGCACGCCATACATTGCCTTTTGCTCGCGCTCATAGCATTCGCTCCTGTCGTCGCTCACCCCCTCAACCGCCTGCCGGCACCTTCTCCCAGCTGGGGAGAAGAGACGCGTAGCAACGCCTTGCCGTCTCTCTTTCGCCGAAGCGAGATTTATCGGGGCAGTCAAATCCGATGAGCCGCTCGCCCGTCGTCGCCTACGTCACCCTCGTCACCAATGCTGACTACGCTATGGGCGCCACCGCCCTGGCGAAGTCGCTTCGCCGAACCGGTACCAATGCCGATATCGTCGTCCTGCACACCGGCGGCGTCGATGTGGCCGCCCTCGCTCCGCTGAACGCGCTCGGTTGCCAGCTCGTTGAGGTCGAGCACTTGCCGCTCTCCGATGCCTTCAACGAGCGCCACGCCCGCGGCCATCTCCACTCCGCCGCCCCCTTCACCAAAGGCCGCAAGCCGGAGTTCCATTCGCCGCTCGACAATTTCTGCAAGCTCAGGCTCTGGCAGCTGGTGAAGTATGAGCGCTGCGTCTTCATCGATGCCGACGCCCTGGTGCTGAAGAACGTCGACAGGCTCTTCCTCTATCCGGAATTTTCTGCCGCTCCCAACGTCTATGAAAGTCTCGCCGACTTTCGCCGCCTGAATTCCGGCGTCTTCGTCGCCACGCCGTCGCATGACACATTCGGGAAAATGCTCGAAAGGCTCGACAGGCCCGAGGCTTTCTGGCGACGCACCGACCAGACCTTTCTGCAGACGTTCTTCCCGGAATGGCACGGCCTACCGGTCTATTTCAACATGCTGCAATATGTATGGTTCACCATGCCGGAGCTTTGGGACTGGAAGAGCATTTCGATCGTGCACTATCAGTATGAAAAACCGTGGGAAAAGGATCATCCAAAGGCAAGACAACTACAACCATTGATCGACCTGTGGCACAATATACACGATCATGGCGACTTGCCTCAGATCACGGCGCTGGGAAATCCGGAAGGGACGGCATGAAAGTATTGGTATCCGGGGGAACGGGTCTCGTCGGCCGGTACGTCGTCGAGGAGCTGTTGGCCGCCGGCTATCAGGTGATTGTCGGCGGACGCCGGGCGCCGCTGCCGCGTTTCTTCTCTCGCCCGGTCGAGTTCGCAGCACTCTCCCTCGATTCCGACAAGGATCAGATCGACGTCTTCGACGACGCTTACTTCTTCGTGCACGCCGCCTTCAGCCATGTTCCCGGCAAATATCGCGGCGGCGAGGGCGACGATCCCGAGAGCTTCCACAGATTGAACCTCGACGGCACCGTCCGGCTCTTCGAAGCGGCCAAACGCGCCGGCACGCGCCGTTGCGTCTTCCTGTCCAGCCGCGCTGCCTATGGCGACCAACCGCCGGGAACCGAGCTTGTCGAAACGATGCTTCCAAAACCGGAGACGCTCTACGGCCAGGTGAAACTCGACGCCGAAGGCGCGCTCAGCCATCTCTCGACGCCGGGTTTTGCCGGCGTAAGCCTGAGGGCAACCGGTGTCTATGGCGATCTCCCACCGAACAAATGGGATGGCCTCGTCGCCGATTATCTCGCCGGCCGGCCGGTCGCTGCTCGCGCCGGGACGGAGGTTCATGGTCGCGACCTCGGCCGCGCGGTGCGGCTGATGCTGGAGACGGAAAGCACCCGCATCTCGGGCGAAGTCTTCAACATATCGGACATAACAGTCGACACGCACGACATTCTCGCGGCTATCCGCCGTGAAACGAGCTGTCCCCACGCTTTGCCGCCCCCCGCCGACAAGGCTGCCCTCAATCCGATGAACACGGCGAAAATCCGTGCGCTCGGCTGGCTGCCAGGTGGAGCTCCTCTGTTCGAGGAAACGATGCGGTGGCTGGCGGCCGCCTTGCCGGAGTCGCCGCGGCACGAATCTGCGCAGTATCGATAGGCATCCTCGTCTGACGATCGGTAACCGCACGGTGATACGACGTGAAACGGGTGCAGCCCTGTCGCCGCCGGCATTTGCATCGGGTCTCCAGCCGGCTATGCTCGGTTAGACCTCTCAATCCGGCAGATCGAATGACCGCAAAAGAACTGAAAGCGCAGCTGCGCAACGAACGGCTGGCCGCCCGCGACGCCATCGCTCCTGAAGAGCGCATCTCCAAAAGCCTTGCAATGGCCGATCACGCCGGCGAGGCGGTCGCCTTCGAGCCGGGCACGATCATCTCCGGCTTCCTGCCGATCCGGTCGGAGGCCGATCTCAGGCCGCTGATGTCGCGCTTTGCAGCACGCGGCGCGCGGCTCTGCGTGCCGGCGATCCTCGACAAGCAGACCATCGTCTTTCGCGAATTGGCGGAAGGCGCACCGCTTGTCGCTACCGGTTTCGGCACGGTCGGCCCAACCGAGCATGCAGCCGTTCTCGATCCCGAGATCATGCTGGTGCCGCTTTCGGCCTTCGATGTCAGAGGCCATCGCATCGGCTACGGCGCCGGCTACTACGACCGCGCCATCACCCGGCTCAGAGAGAAAGGCCTGCATCCCAAGCTGATCGGCATTGCATTCGACTGCCAGGAAGTGGCACATGTGCCCGACGAGCCGCATGACATAAGCCTGGATGCCATCCTGACAGAAAGCGGCCTTCGCTTTTTTGCCTCTTGGATTGGATAGGGAATGCGGCTGCTTTTTTTGGGTGACATGGTCGGCAAGACGGGACGCACGGCGGTCTGGGACCGCCTCCCCGGCCTGATCTCGGACCTCCGGCTCGATTTTGTCGTCGTCAACGGCGAGAATGCCGCCGGCGGTTTCGGCATCACCGAGGACATCTTTCTCGAAACGATCAATGCCGGCGCCGATGTGGTGACGACCGGCAATCACGTCTGGGACCAGAAGGAAGCCGTCGCCTTTGCCGGGCGGCACGATCAATTCCTGCGGCCGGCCAATTATCCGCAAGGCACGCCAGGGCGCGGCTCCGGCCTTTTCTATGCCAGGAACGGTGCGCGCGTGCTCGTTGCCAATGTCATGGGCCGCGTCTTCATGCATCCGGAACTCGACGACCCCTTCAAATCGGCGGAAGCGATCCTCGATGCCTGCCCGCTGAAAGAGCAGGCCGATGCAATCGTCTTCGATTTCCATGCAGAAGCGACCAGCGAGAAGCAATGCTTCGGCCATTTCGTCGACGGCCGCGCCAGTTTCGTCGTCGGCACCCACACCCATGTGCCGACCGCCGATGCGCAAATCCTGAACGGCGGCACCGCCTATATGTCGGATGCCGGCATGTGCGGCGACTACGACTCCTCCCTCGGCATGGACAAGGAGGAGCCGCTCAACCGCTTCATCTCCAAGATGCCGAAGGGCCGCATGGAGGCGGCAAGCGGCCCGGCGACGATCTGCGGCGTCGGCGTCGAGATTTCCGATGCCACCGGACTGGCCGAAAAGATCGCGCCGCTTCGGCTCGGGCCGCGTTTGTCCGAGACGGTGCCGGAGTTCTGGCGGTAATCCAGCCGCTCCAACACGCAATTGTGAGCATCGCGGCTCTGGACCGCTGCGACCTCATGACGCATCCTCCGCCGCTCAATGAAAGCGCCGGAGGAGGTGGCATGAAGCCGCATTATCTTATCCTCGCTATCACATGCCTGACGGCCTTCGCCGCATCAGATCCCGCCGAGGCACAGGAGCAGCGCCAGCGAGCCAGCCAATGCCACGTGATCGCCGAGAATATGCCCAGGGCGACCTTCGCCAGTTTCTCCGTCGCCCCGGCGCCGATGCCGGCTGTATCCGAAGGCGAGAATGTTAGATTCACCTATCTCGGCCATTCCACCTTCGAAATCGAGACACCCGGCGGCATCATTATCGCGACGGATTATAATGGCTGGTACAAGCCGGCGACGACCCCCGATGTCGTCACGATGAACAAGGCTCATACGACTCACTTCACCCTGACGCCTGAGCCCGACATCAAGCATGTGCTCCACGGCTGGAGCGACGTGCCGGGCGAGAAGGCCAGCATCAATCTCGTCGTCGGCGATGCCTATATCCGCAACGTCACGACCGATATCCGCTTCAGCTACGGCCTCGGCGGCTCCCAGGAGGATGGAAACTCGATTTTCATCTTCGAGATTGCCGGTCTCTGCATCGGCCATCTCGGCCATCTGCACTACGAGCTGACTGATAGCCATTATACCGAAATCGGCCGCCTTGACGTCGTCATGGTGCCCGTCGACGGCGGCCTGACCATGGGTGCCGACAGCATGAGCCGCGTCATCAAGCGGCTACGCTCGTCGCTGATCCTGCCGATGCACCGCCGTGGCCCGCCGGTCAATGCCTTCGTCTCGATGTTCGGTAAGGACTTCGATATCACTTATGCGCCTGATGACAGCCTCACCGTTTCCATGCGCACGCTTCCCAGGAAGCCGCTGATCTATGTGATGAAGGGCGTGCAGTAAAAGCCCGGCGGGCCCCCTCCAAACCTTGCTGATCAAGCAAATTGCAGGTGGCGTTTGACGCCGACCTCGGGCATTTTGTCGTCGTCGAGATTGGCCTTGGCGATCTCCCAACCGAATTTTAGCGTGCTGCCTGTCGAAACCCAGATCTCGGCATCATCGACATGGAGAGAAAGCATGGTGAGTTTCGGGTCTTTCTTGCCGCCGTCATACCAGGCCGCCACCATCGAACTCCAATATTCCTCGATCTTGGACGGGTCGGGGCGTACCTCGATGACGCCGGAAAGGCAGGCGTGATAATCGTGATCCTTGCCGATGACGCAGAAGTGCGCGCGGCTACCGGGTCTGATGGCGCGCACGATGTCGGCGTCGGTTTTTGTGTAGAACCAGATCGTGTTGGTGGTGGGATCGGCATGCGGCGCCATCGGCTGCATGTGCATATCAAGCCCGGAAATTCCGAGCATGCCGGCATGAACACCGTTGACCTGATCCCAAAGCTGACGTGCTGGTTGCTCCCGCGCCTCGCTGAGACTTGCCATGACCGTTCCTTTCCGTTGGGTGGAGTTCGGTTGAAACGTCATCCTCCTGCCTTTGTTCCGTCCGCCAGCAGCGGGCGGCGCCGTCTTTTCAGCGCAGGGAATAAGCAATAGTGCAGCACCTGACCGGCGGAGGATCAACAATGCGAGCAGGACATTCGATTCTGACTTTGATCTTCTGCGCAGCCTGTGCACCTGCCTGCTTTGCAGCGGAAAAGACGTTCAAACCCGACCAGAACGGTCAGATCGTCTTCGTCACACCCACAAGAAATATCGGCTGTGTCTATACGCCAAAGGGCGGCGTCGAAATGTATGTGCCAGAAGACGGCGGGCCGGAACTTGCTTGCGATCGCATCGAGCCGCTCTACGTCCGCCTCATCCTCGGTGCGAGCGGCAAGGCCTATACCTTCAAGATGGTCGGAGACACCGCCTGCTGCAGCGACGAGCATGTGCTCGACTATGGAGATAGCTGGAAGGGCGGTCCTTATTCCTGCACCTCCGGCACCGAAGGAATGCGTTGCCGACGGCAGGACGGGCATGGTTTCTTCGCTAGCCGCAAGCGGCTGAAGGTTGACTGAGAACGGCAGCAACCCCGTGCATCATGCGACAAATCCACTGCTTTTTCCTTGAACGGGTGCCGTTTCGCTCTTATAAGGCGGCCCATTCCGAACAATGAGACGTGAACAGGGGTGCCATGGCTGGCCATTCACAGTTTAAAAACATCATGCACCGCAAAGGCCGTCAGGATGCCGTGCGGTCGAAAATGTTCTCCAAGCTTGCGCGCGAAATCACCGTTGCCGCCAAGGCCGGCCTGCCCGACCCGACGATGAACGCCCGTCTTCGCCTGGCAATCCAGAATGCCAAGGCGCAGTCCATGCCAAAGGACAACATCGACCGCGCCATCAAGAAGGCAGCCGGCGCCGACGGCGAAAACTATGACGAAGTCCGCTACGAAGGCTATGGTCCGGGCGGCACGGCGATCATCGTCGAAGCCCTGACCGACAACCGCAACCGCACCGCCTCCAACGTCCGCTCGATCTTCACCAAGGCCGGCGGAGCTCTCGGTGAAACCGGTTCCGTTTCCTTCTCGTTCGATCATGTTGGCGAAATCACCTACAAACTTCCCGTAGGCGACGCCGACAAGGTAATGGAAGCCGCGATCGAAGCCGGCGCTGATGACGTCGAGACCGACGAAGAGGGCCATTACATCACCTGCGCTTTCGAAGCCCTTGGCGAAGTGTCGAAAGCCCTGGAGGCAAGCCTCGGCGAAGCCGAAACCGTCAAGGCTGTCTGGCGCGCCCACAACAACGTGCCGGTGGACGAGGAAAAAGCACAGTCGCTGATGAAGCTCATCGACTCCCTCGAAGACGACGACGACGTGCAGAACGTCTATTCCAACTTCGAGGTCTCAGAAGAGGTTCTGGCGAAGCTTTCAGCTTGAGCCGCTCAACAATCGGAACCCGGCCTTGGCGCCGGGTTTTGCCATTTCTGGCGACTGCTCGGAAAATCTTAAGCGGCCGCCCGCATGAAGTTCCCAAGGCCTGCAAATAATTCCACCGACTTCAGCCGCGCCTCGATGTCATGGATCGGCATCGAGATGATCACCTCGTCGGCCTTCGTTTCCTTGAGAAACTCCGCCAGTTTCGCCTCAGCCGTCGCCGGCGAGCCCACCACGGCATAACGCAGCGTGTGTTCGACGTTCATCTTCTCCATCGGCGACCAGAAGCTCTCCATATCGGTGACAGGGCGCGGGAACGGGCCGCGGACATTGCGGCGTAGGTTGACGAACTGCTGCTGGGCGGAAGTGAAATGGTAGCGCGCCTCCTCGTCCGTCGCCGCCATAGCGCCCATGACGCCGACCATTACATAGGGCTTGTCAAGCGCCGCCGAGACCTGGAAGCGGTCGCGATAGATCGCGATGGCGTCGAGCAGCATGTCAGGGGCAAAATGCGAGGCGAAGGCATAGGGAAGCCCGAGAATCGCCGCAAGCTGCGCGCTGTAGAGGCTGGAGCCGAGCAGCCAGATCGGGATATGCGAACCATTGCCGGGCACCGCAAGGATCGCCTGGTTCTCGACCGGAGTGCCGAGAAGCTGCTGCAATTCCACCACGTCGTTCGGGAAACTGTTCGCGCCGGCCTCGAGGTTGCGCCGCAGCGCCTGCGCCGTGCGCATGTCCGTTCCCGGCGCCCGCCCGAGACCAAGATCGATGCGGCCGGGAAAGAGCGCCTCCAGCGTGCCGAACTGCTCGGCGATGACGAGCGGCGAATGATTGGGCAGCATGATGCCGCCGGAGCCGATGCGGATGCGTTTTGTCGCAGCCCCGACATGGCCGATGACAATGGCGGTCGCAGCACTGGCGATGCCCGGCATGCCATGATGCTCGGCTAGCCAGAAGCGCTTGTAACCGAACTCTTCAGCCTTCTGAGCCATCCGCGCGGAGCTTTCGAGCGACTGGCGCACGGTGCTGCCTTCGGCAATGGGAGAAAGGTCGAGTATGGAGAAGGGAACCATGGAAACCTGCCGGGCAGTTGAAGGATCCCGTCTATGTAGGTTGGCGCCCGCCCCATTCCAAACCGTGCACGCAAACAAAGGGCCGCGCGAAGGCGGCTCTCGTCGAATATTGCAAGCGATGCCTCACCGGTGACGGCGCAACACATGCACCTCGGCGCTCGATCTGTGGTGCCCCTGCGGCAGCGTGAAATTGCCGAGTTGGCGGTCCATTTCCAGAGCTTCCGTCGCCAGGCGGTGGATCGCTGCCGTTGTCTCCTCGACCATTGAGGCGTTCTGCTGCGTCATCGCGTCGAGTTCGGCCACTGCATTGTTGATCTCGCGCAGCGTATTGGCTTCGTCGCGGGTCGATTCCATGATCTCATTGATCTGGCCGTTGATCGCCTCTACATGGGCGCCGATGCCGGTAAGGGCAACGCCGGCCTTCTCGACCAGCGCGACACCGCTTTCGACCTCATGCGTGGACTTCTGCAGCAGGCTGGAGATCTCCTTTGCCGCACTCGATGAGCGCTGGGCGAGCTCCCGGACTTCCATGGCGACGACGGCAAAGCCCTTGCCCGATTCCCCCGCGCGGGCCGCCTCAACGCCAGCGTTCAGCGCCAGAAGATTGGTCTGGAAGGCGATGTCGTCAATAACCGATATGATGGTGTTGATCTGGCGAGATGAAGTCTGGATCGCCTCCATCGCCGCAATCGTCTCACGCATGATCTGGCTGGAGCCGGTCGTCTCCTTCTTGGCGTCTCGGGCGATACGCTCAGCCTGCTCTGCCCGCTCGATCTGACGGCGAACGGACTGGGTAATGGCGCTGATCGCATTCGCCGTCTCGGTGATCGACCCGGCTTGACGTTCGGTGCGCCCGGCAAGCTCGTCGGCGCCGGTGCGCATCTCCTCGGAGCCGGCACGCACCGCCATCGAGTTGCCGCCGATCGCCGTCATGGTTTCGCTGAGCGTTGCGAGCGCCTCGTTGAAATTGACGCGCAGACTTTCGAGCTCGCTCGGGAAGCGGGTGTCGATCTGGTAGGCGAGATCGCCGCTTGCCAGATGATGCAGACCCTCGTCGAGCGCCTCCACCACCTGCTGCAGCGACTTCGCCTCGGCCTCCCGTTCTGCGAAATTCTGCTGGCGCTCCTGCTCGGCCTGCAGGCGTGTCTCTTCGCTCGCCGCTTCGAGTTCGCGGCCTTCGATCAGCGACTGCCGGAAGCGGGCAAGCGCGTTGGCCATCGTGCCGATCTCGTCCTTGCGGTTCAGGCTGCCGATCTCGCTGTCGAGCTTGCCGTCGGCGACGTCGCGAGTCACACCGGCAAGCCGCGCCAGCGGCGAAAACAGGAAATTCGTGACGAGTCCGGTTGCGACCGCCATGACGACGAGCACACCCAAGCCAATCATCGTCAGCAAAGTGGCGATTTCGATCGAGCCGGCATTGAGCTCGCTGAGCAGCACGCTCTCGACCACGAGAAAGCGGTCGCCACGATAGTCGATACCGCGGACGTAGGCACGGGCCGCGCCATCCGCCCTGTCAAAATCGGCCACGGTCATCGCGGAGCTGGCAAGCGCGTCCTTGATGAAGGTGAAGGGGGAGGCATCGAGCGTCGCCAGCTTACCGCCGGCATCAAGGGCGATAGCGGAGCCATCGCTGGAGACGACCGCAGCCCGCGCGGTGCTGCCCTGGACGACGCCCTTGGCAAGGATGCTCGAGATGATGTCGTCGCGCACCTTGAACAAGATAATGCCCTTGGCCGCTCCGAGCTTGACGATCGGCACGGCATAGAAGATCGCGGGCTTGCCGCTTGCCGCATTGACACGGAGGCCGGAGAAGCCCGTCGGTGCGGCGTCATCCGTCGCCTTGTCGGTATTGTCGAGCGCCTTGGCGAAAGCGACGCCGGCGCCGGTTGTCTTCCAGGCGTCCGACTTCAGATTCTCCGCGAAGTCGTCGTCCTTCTTGTAGGAATAGAGTACGCTACCGTCGAGATCGGCGATCAGCAGATCGCTGAAAGCGGTGTTTTCGAGGTCACGGGCAACTTCGCCCTGCGTCTGCTCATGGTTTGAATAATAGAACCCGCTCGGCCCTTCCGGCTTCATCAGCTTCTCGCGCTGGTCGGCCGGGTTGGGATTGCCCGTGATAAAAACCTTCTTCAGCTCGGCGCGGGCGTCCCCCGAAGTCTTCTGGATTGTCTTCCAACCGCTCTTCAAGCTGGTGATCGACATCTGCAGCGCCTCGATGCGCGCGATGGAATTGGCTTGGTTCTCGAGCTGCGCCAGTTGGTCCTGCAGCATGTCGCCACGGAAGATCAGCACGCTCTCCTTGGCCTTCAGCGCCTGCTCGTCGGAGATGCGGCTGCTGGCGAAATAGGCGAGCACATCGATGACCGCGATCGACAGCACGGTCATCAGGATGAATGTGGCAATGACCTTAAAGGACAGGGATTGAAATCTCTGAGCCATATACGACGAACCCTCTGAACGGCGCCTGCCAGCCTGGGCGCGCGGCCGGCTGACCTCAACAGAATATCGGGGGGCTTATTCTTGCGGAACGAAGCCCCACGCACATTCGACGAACAAGAATTCAGGCATCTCTTTTAATTCGCGGTAAATGGCGCATCCGAAAACAACGATGTTTTTGTTTTGTTCACATATCGATGGCACTTATTTTGCAATCGCTATAGGTTGAACCATGCAAAATACGATTCGCATCATCGGTATCGATCCCGGTCTTCGTCGCACTGGCTGGGGAATCATCGACACATTAGGCAATTCCCTGAAATTCGTGGCCTCAGGCACGGTGACCTCAGATGGCGAGATGGATCTCGCCTCCCGCCTCTGCCAGTTGCATGATGGGTTGGCCGACATCGTCCATAGCTACCAGCCGGATGA
The DNA here is from genome assembly GCF_030182485.1 of Rhizobium atlanticum. Classification (NCBI taxonomy): domain Bacteria; kingdom Pseudomonadati; phylum Pseudomonadota; class Alphaproteobacteria; order Hyphomicrobiales; family Rhizobiaceae; genus Rhizobium; species Rhizobium atlanticum. The sequence goes on along the minus strand of NZ_JAQJCJ010000004.1, from coordinate 265,523 downwards.
AGCCGCCGTCGAACAGACCTTCGTCAACAAGGACGCGGTGGCGACCCTGAAGCTCGGCCAGGCCCGCGGCATCGCCATGCTAGTGCCGGCGCGCGCTGGATTGCCGGTTTCCGAATATGCCCCGAACGCGGTGAAGAAGGCGGTCATCGGTGTCGGTCACGGCGAAAAGCAGCAGATTCACATGATGTTGAAGATCCTGATGCCGAAGGTCGAATTCAAAGGTAACGACGCCGCCGACGCCTTGGCGATCGCAATTTGTCATGCTCACAATCGCGGCGGCCACCGGATGCGTCAAGCGCTGGCCGGATAATTCGTTCTTGACTTGTTCTTTTCTCCTGGTAAGTAATACCGCGGAGGTATTACCATGCGCGTGACCGAAAAAGGCCAGGTGACCATTCCCAAGGACATCAGGGATCGCTTGAAGATCGGCCCGGGGTCCGAGGTCGATTTCATTGCGGATGAAAAGGGCGCCCGCCTCGTCGTTCTGTCCAGCCGCACGGAATCATCGCAGGACGATTTTGAATCCTGGCTCGGCAGCATGAGCGGTACTTTCGACACCAACGGCATGACCACCGATGAATTCATGGAATGGCTGAGGGGACCACGCGATGATCTCAGTCCTCGTTGATACGAACATCTTCATCGATATCTTCGGCCCGGACAATCCTTTCAGGCAATGGTCCGCACGCGCATTGAGCGCATTGCGCCCGGAATCACAATTCATCATGACACCCGTCGTCTGGGCGGAGCTGGCAAGCATGACCCCGCGCGAGGAAACTCTTGCGTTTCTGCTGTCACGGTTAAACCTGATCCGCGAGGCCCTGCCGTTTTCCGCCGCTTACCGGGCCGGCATGGCGCACGCACAGTACCGGAGGAGTGGCGGCCCGCGCGAGCGCACCCTGCCGGATTTTTTCATCGGTGCGCACGCCGTCGTTCGATCGCATCGTCTTCTGACACGCGATGGCGCGCGCTACCGCTGCTATTTCCCGGAATTGGACATTATTTCTCCCGAAACGCACCCTTGAGAGACCGCGACCCATGATCGGCAAGCTGAAAGGCACTATAGACGAGATCGGCGAAGACTACGTGCTCGTCGATGTGCACGGCGTCTGCTACGTCGCCTATTGCTCGGCCCGAACGCTGTCGAAGCTCGGCTCGGCCGGCGAGGCCTGCGTACTGTTCATAGAGACTTATGTTCGCGAGGATCAGCTGAAGCTCTTCGGCTTCATGACCGCATTGGAGCGGGAATGGTTCAACCTGCTGCAGAGCGTCCAGGGCGTCGGCGCCAAGGTGGCGCTCGCCGTGCTCTCGACGCTGACCCCGAGCGAACTCGCCAATGCGATCGGCCTGCAGGACCGCGCCGCAGTGTCGCGCGCACCGGGCGTCGGCCCGAAAGTGGCGATGCGTCTCGTCACCGAACTGAAGAACCGGGCGCCGGCCTATGCCGGCGAGGCGATCAATATCGCCCTCAAGCAGGAACTCGGCGAAGGTGTCGCCGCCGCACCCGTTGCCGATGCGGTTTCCGCGCTGACCAATCTCGGCTACAGCAGAGATCAGGCTGCGAATGCCGTCGCCTCGGCATTGAAAACGGCTGGCGAAGGCGCAGACAGCGCCAAGCTGATCAGGCTCGGATTGAAAGAACTGGCACGGTGACGACCGGAAAACCTAGGAATGGATGTCGAGGCAGCCGACTTTTGGTGTATTGCTGTAACAGGTTTCAAAACGGAATGAGAGCATGAGCGAACCCGCCCGCCTGATATCGCCGGAAAAGCGGGGTGAAGACCTTGATGTCACCCTACGCCCGCAATCGCTGGACGAGTTCACCGGCCAGGCTGAGGCGCGCGCCAATCTGAAGATCTTCATCGAGGCGGCCAAGAACCGCGGCGAGGCGCTGGATCATGTGCTGTTCGTCGGCCCGCCCGGCCTCGGTAAGACGACGCTGGCGCAGATCATGGCGAAGGAGCTCGGTGTCAACTTCCGATCGACATCCGGTCCTGTCATTGCCAAGGCCGGCGATCTCGCCGCCCTGCTTACCAACCTCGAGGAGCGCGACGTACTCTTCATCGACGAGATCCATCGCCTCAACCCCGCGGTCGAAGAAATCCTCTATCCCGCTATGGAGGATTTCCAACTGGACCTGATCATCGGTGAAGGCCCTGCCGCTCGCTCGGTGAAGATCGACCTCTCGAAATTCACGCTTGTCGCCGCCACTACCCGCCTCGGCCTGCTGACGACACCGCTGCGCGATCGTTTCGGCATCCCGGTACGTCTCAGCTTCTATACCGTCGAGGAACTGGAGCTGATCGTGCGCCGCGGCGCGCGGCTGATGAACCTGCCGATGACCGAAGAAGGCGCCCGCGAGATCGCCAGGCGGGCCCGCGGCACGCCGCGCATTGCGGGCCGGCTGCTGCGGCGCGTGCGTGATTTCGCCGAAGTGGCAAGGGCCGAGGCCGTCACCCGCGAGATCGCCGACGAAGCGCTGACCCGCCTGCTGGTCGACAATGTCGGTTTCGACCAGCTCGACAAACGTTACCTCAACATGATCGCAGTCAATTTCGGCGGCGGACCGGTCGGTATCGAAACCATCGCCGCCGGCCTTTCGGAACCGCGCGACGCGATCGAGGACATTATCGAGCCCTACATGATCCAGCAGGGTTTCATTCAGCGTACGCCGCGCGGCCGCGTTCTGACCGCAATCGCGTGGAAACATCTGGGAATGCAACCGCCCAAGGAGATGGAGGCTGCGCAGTTCCGGCTGTTCCAGGAGGACGACTGAGTGATCACCCGCCGCGGATTTTTCAAGGTTCTTGGCGGGGGTGTCGCAGGCGTCATGGCGCTCGGCGGTTATGCCTTCGCCTATGAACCGCTGGCGCGGCTCGGCATCGCCCGCTACCGACTGACGCCGCCGGGATGGACATCGGGGCTGAAGCTTCGCGTTGTCGCACTCGCCGATATCCATGCCTGCGAACCCTGGATGTCGGCAAACCGCATTACCTCGATCTGCCACCGGGCCAATGAACTCGAAGGCGACGTGACCGTCCTGCTCGGCGATTACGCCTCGGGCATGAACATGGTGACGCAGTACGTGCATTCGAGCCAATGGTCCAAGGCGCTGGCCGCACTCCAGGCACCACTCGGCGTCCACGCAATCATGGGCAATCACGACTGGTGGGAAGACAGGACCGCCCAGAAGACCGGCGGGATGGAAACCTTCGGGCACCGGGCTCTTGCCGATGTCGGCATCCCTGTCTACAGCAACCGCGCCGTCCGGCTCGAAAAGGATGGCCGCGGCTTCTGGCTCGCAGGGCTCGAAGATCAGCTGGCGCTGCTCCCGGGCAGGAAATGGGGTCGCACGCGCATGACCGGCCTCGACGATCTCGATGGAACGATGGCTCAGGTCACCGATGACGCGCCCGTCATCCTGCTTGCCCATGAGCCCGATATATTTCCCCGCGTGCCCGAGCGTGTCTCGCTGACGCTCTCGGGTCACACCCACGGCGGACAGATCCGGTTCTTCGGCCGTTCACCAATCGTCCCCTCGCGCTACGGCGATCGCTACGCCTATGGCCATATCGTCGAGGAGGGGCGTAATATCATCGTTTCCGGTGGGCTCGGCTGCTCCATTGCTCCTGTCCGCTTCGGCGTACCACCGGAAATCGTCGTAATCGATCTCGGATAAGAACGACATGAGCAAGCGCACTCCCATCCGCCTGACTCAGGGTGCTGCGCGTTTAAACTACCGTATTGCCGGCCTCGGCTTTCGCGATGGGCACGTACTTGTTCATCGCGCCGTGCACGAGCCCTTCTGGACCTTTCCGGGCGGTCGGGCGGAAATCGGCGAGACGTCGGAGGAAACGCTGAAACGCGAGATGATGGAGGAGCTTGGCCTCAAGGTCACCGTCTTGCGCCTGCTCTGGATCGTCGAGAACTTTTTCCACTACGAACAACGCGACTGGCATGAACTCGGCTTCTATTATCTGATGGAAATCCCGGCGGAATTTCCCTTTCAGCCGCATGAGATCATCCATCGCGTCGAAGATGGCGACAACCATACCTAATTCAAATAGGTGCCGGCAACGCGCGCGGCCCTGACCGCGCTCGACATCCCGCCCTATTTCATCGCTGATGAAATCGAGAACCTGCCCGGGGCACCACGTCATCTCGTCTGGCGCGACGGCAATCTCGATGACTGACGCAAACATTCCGGAGTGCTGAAAGAGGAAAGCCGCCGATGTCGACCTTCGATCCCGCCAGGGCGTTTCGCAAGCTTGCCTATAACAACGCCCTTGCCAACCACCGGCTGCTTCACGCCTGCGCGGCGTTGAAGGCGGGCGAATTCGAAGCGCCGCGCACGAGCTTCTTTCCGTCGATCAAGGAGACCCTGAATCATATCATCACCGTCGACTGGTTCTATGTCGACGGCATGGAAGGTGGCACGCTCGGCTTCCAGGCTTTCGAGGTGGACGAACCCTTCGACGATGTCGAGTCACTGACCCAAGCGCAGGCAAAGGTCGATCAGCGCCTGATCGACCTTTGCGAAGTCCTGACGCCGGAAAGGCTGATCTCGATCGTCAGTCTCCATCGCGGCGATCGTATTCAGCAGGAGCGGACGGACGACGTGCTTGCCCACCTTTTTCAGCATCAGACCCATCATCGCGGCCAGGTCCATGCGATGCTTGCCGGCACCAGCGTTGCCCCGCCGCAACTCGACGAATTCATCGTCGCCGATGATGCGCGGTTTCGCGGCAGGGAACTCGCCGAACTCGGCTGGAGTGAAGAACGGCTGATGCGTTAATCCTGCAGCCGTCTCTTCAGCCCATCGATGATTGACTTGGTGAGAAGATCGTAGTTCTCATCAAAATGATGGTCGCCGGGCAGTTCGACCACTTCGGCGCCGCTATTTTTGAGTGCCGGACAAGCGACATCATCGTCATCTTCCTTGCCGTAGATGCACTGCACCAACTTCGGATCGACGTTCTTCAGGTCGCTGATCGGATCTCCCCCTGCCCCTTCGGTCTTCTGGCCGAGCCAGCCGAGAACGGAGATGACGTAATCAACTTGGTGCGAGAGCGACAGCAGCGACAACTGCACCACGGAGGACTTCTCGGCCGGTTTGAGAAGCTGATAGGTGGCGGGCACGACATCGGCGCCGAAAGAGTAGCCGACGAGCAGAACATGCTTCACCTTCCACTGCTTACGATAGAAATCGATGATCTTCGAAAGATCGTTGGCTGTCTCCTCGGGCTTGCGCTCCGACCAGAAATAATGAAGTGAATCAACGCCGACGACGGGAATGCCTTCTTTTTGCAACGTGCCGCCGACCTCCTTGTCGATGTCGCGCCAACCGCCGTCGCCGGAATAGATCACGGCCATCGTATCAAAGGCAGGCGTTGCTTCCAGCACCGCCAGCGGCAGGCCGAGCGGATTGCCGAAGGCGCCGGAGGCAGTGACGAGGTCATCGAGCGTGTCGCCGAATACCGTCTGTGCATCGTCTGTGGAATCGCGGATCTCGATCTCGGAATGGGCTTTCTGTAGCGCCTCGGCATGCGCCCGGCCGTCCTTGTCAGCTTTAGGCGTGAAAACTGATATGATCGGATCCGGCAGGGCGCCGTCGCTGAGGCCATAGACCGTGCGTTGGCCGATCACCTTCTTGGAAGCCGGCGTGCAAAGCTCCTTGGTTAGCGGAATGCCGGCCAGCGGATCGACCGCAAGCGTCTGACCGATCGTCGCATCCGGCGTCTGAGCCGCGATCGCCAAGGCCAAGGCGCCGCCCTCGCCGATGCCGGCGACGATCGGCAGGTGATAGGCATTGTTGCCGGTCGCGCGTTGAACCTGCTGGCTCAGCGATTCGATATCCGAGACCATGTAGATGCAGCCGTCGTTGAGGCTGACGTCGTAGCGGCTGAGCGCCTGCATATAAGAGGGAAAGTCGACGCCGATGACGACAGCGCCTTCGGCGACCAGCCTGTCGGCCTCGGCCTTCTCATAATCGCCCCAGCCGGCGGCATCCGAGATCAGCATCACGGTGCCCTTCACCTCCCCTTCCGGCAGGAAGATGTGCGGCGATGGGATGAGCCCACTTTCGAAGCTCTGCGTGGTTTCCTCGGCGGCATCAGCCGGCGCGGCCGCGAGCATGCAGACGCATGCCGTGGCAAGAAGGATTGTCCTGATCATTTTCTCACTACCCCTTTCAATCCGCCCCCGATCAGAAATGTCGCGTCCATCAACGCGATCATCGGATTGCCTCCTCCGGAAACCGCAAGATAGCGCGGTTGCCAGTGCGGATGAAACTTGGATTTGAATGCCCGAAGGCCTTTGAAGTTATAGAAGCGCTCGCCGTGCTCGAAGATGGTGCTACCGATACGGTCCCAGACGGGCGCTGCTTCGCGTTTCGACATGCCGGAGAGAGGCGCCATGCCGAGATTGAAGTGGGTGAAACCCTGGTTACGCAGATATTCCATGATCTGCACGAAGAGAAAGTCCATTGAGCCCTTCGGCGCGTCCGGCGAGAAGCGCATCAGATCGATCGTGCTCTCCTCCCGGGATTCGGTGACGAGGATATTGGCGAAGGCGACGATCTTGCCGTCCTTCTTCAGGATGCCGACCGGTTGCGAGGAAACGTAATCGGGATCGAAGGAACCGAGCGAGAAGCCTTTTTCCTTGGCATTGTGATGTTCGAGCCAGGCCGTGGAAACGGCGGCGAGATCATCGATGATATCAGGCACGTCCTCGGCCTCTACCACCGCGAATTCCAGCCCGTCGCGCTGGGCTCGGCTCGCCGTCTGGCGAAGGTTCGCCCATTTGCCGCCCTTCATTTCGAAGGTCCGGAGGTCAACCACCGCCAGTTCGCCGAGCTTGAAGGCGCGGAGGCCGGCATCGGCGCAATGGGAAAGCAGCGCCGGCGAAATCTGGTAGAAGACGGCGCGGCAGCCGGCAGCGCGCGCCGCTTCGACGAACCGCCAGACAAGTTCCTGCACGGCGCGATGATCGCCAATCGGGTCGAACAGTGCGATCCATGAGCGGCCCTGCCGGCCGTACATGATGAAAGCGTCGCCCTTTTCCGAAAACATGATGCTCTTGTCGCCCATGCGCACCAGATTGGCATCGGCATTGCCCTGCTTCCTGACAATGTCGACGGCACGCGTCAGCGCCTCCTCTGTCGCCGGCTCGGGCCGGAAAGCAGCCGGTCGGAGCAGGCTGAAAATGGCGATCGCCGAGGAGATGATGGTGATGCCGAGCAAGGCGCGCAGTCCCCGCGGCGCCTCGGCGGTGAATTCGAACTGCCACCAGAGTTCGTTGCTGTATTCGACATCGCGATAGACGAAGAGCAGGATGACGACGGCGCCAACGACGATCACGGCGATCGCCATCAGCCAGGATGCCGTCATCGCCTGGTTGAGCAGCGATGCATGCCGGGTGAAGAGCCGCCGGCTAACGAAGAGCCCGAAGATGAGAAAGGCGAGAAAGGCTGCTTCGACGAGGGCAATCGCCTTCAGAAGCGACAAGGTCAATGCGGCAACGGCCGAAAACACGGCCACCCACCATGCGCCGTCGAGCCTCTGACCGAGGCCGCGCGCCGCGACCACCAGCGCGAGCCCGAGCAGGCTGGAGAGGAAGTGCGCCCCTTCGACCATCGGCAACGGCAGATAGTTGGAAAGAAATTCCAGGTTCTGGTCCGGCGTCGGCGTGACGCTCGAAAACACCAGCATGACGCCGAGCAGCAGCGCCAAGGTTGACAACAGCTGCGGCATCAGCCGTCCGCCGATACGGCGGACGCTGGAGGCGGCGGGGTGATCGACGAAACGGCGCAACTCCGCCGCCGAGACCGCGAGCACGGCGATCAACAGCGGCAAGACATGGTAGATCAGCCGGTAGAGCACCAGCGATCCCAGCACCGCGTCGATATTCACCGCGCTGCCGAGCGAAGCGATGATCACGGTCTCGAACACGCCGAGCCCGGCCGGAACGTGGCTGAGCACGCCGAGACCGACGGCGATCGCATAGACGGCGAGGAAGACCGGCCATCCAATCGCCGTCTGCGGCAAGAGCACGTAGAGCACCGACGCGGAGGCGGCAATATCGAAGGCGGTGACCAGAAATTGGCGCGACCAGGTGCGCGAGTCCGGCAGGCGGATTGCCACGGCCCCGAAATCGAGCACACGACCCTCGCGGCCGCTGATCATTACAGCCCCGAGAATGGCGATGATCGAGCCGGCAATCAGCCGCAGAAGAAATGGACTGACACCGACCAGCGGCCCGATCTCGCTGGCGATGATGATGAGGGCGATCGACGCGACGGCCGCCAGCCCAAGGCCGAAGGAGAGCGTGACGAAGGCGATGATGCGGCCGATATCTTCCGGCGAGAGCCCGAGGCGCGTATAGGCGCGATAGCGGATCGCCCCGCCCGACAGTGCGCCGAAGCCGGCGGTGTTGCCGACGGCATAGGCGCTGAATGCCGTCAGCGCCACATGCGGAAAGGGCAGCTTCTTGCCGATATATTCGATCGCATTGAGATCATAGAAGACCAGCGAAAGGAAACTCAGCGCCGTGAAGAACAGAGCAAGCAGGATCGCGCTCGGCCTCGTCGCAGCCAGCGCTGCGACGACATCGTCATAGCGCACCTCGTTGGTAAGCTGCATGATCGCGTAACCGACGAGACAGAAGACGATAAGCGTCGCTGCCGCAGTGAGCGGCGTTCTGTAACGTCTGAAAAGCGTGCGAAAAGAAAACCCGTCCGTCGCCTCGATCTCTTCCAAATTGCCGTGACCCGACATCTCTTACCTGCGCAGTTTCCAATTCGACGGGAATCATTTTTCGAAGACGTAACATGACGGGCATAGAAGCTCTATGAAGCCATGCCGACGCTACCCAACCCCGCCGCCTGCGCCTCAATCATCTTCAATTGGGGCGAATTTGCGCAGGAATACCTGATGGCACATTGCATTTTCGTAAGCTTGAATGCCTTGCGGCGGTAATGAGGTTCAGGTGGCGGCATTCATGCAGCCGGTTCGCCGTTGGCTCGCATATGAGAAGCGTAACGCGCGACGGCAGCCTCCAAATCGGCCTCTCGATCGCCCGCCACCTGCACCGTCGGCACGGCGAACTCGATGCCGCTTTCCTTGAAGGCGTTGCGGATCATCGCCAGTGCGTTGCGTCGGATGACGAATTGCTCGCCGGGCTTCGTCATCATCGACAGGCGGATCTCGATTGCGAATTCTCCGAATTGCTCGACGCCCTTCATCTTCAGTGTCTCGATGATGTGCGGGCCGAATTCCGGGTTTTCGAGCAGTGTCTGGCCGATCTGCTTGATCACCTTCTTCGCCTTAACGAGATCGGTGTCGTATTTGACGTTTAGGCTGATCTTGTCGATCGTCCAGTCGCGATTCAAGTTCTTCACCGCGCCGAGTTCGCCGAACGGCACTGTTGTCAGCGGCCCGCGATGATGTCTGAGCTTCACCGATCGCAGGCTGAAGGCTTCGACGACGCCCTTGTGGCTGCCGCTTTCGATATATTCGCCGACGCGGAAAGCATCGTCCCAGAGATAGAACATGCCGCTGATGACGTCCTTGACGATCGTCTGGGCGCCGAAGCCGACGGCAACGCCGACGACCCCGGCTCCGGCAATCAGCGGCCCGATCTCGATGCCGAGGCCGGAGAGCACCATCAGAACCGCGATGACAGCGATAACCACGGCAAGGATATTGCGGAAGATCGGCAGTAGCGTCTGGATCCGCGCATGTTTCGCCTTTTCCTCGTCCGTCGCGGTACCATCCAGGGGTGAATCGAGCAGCTTGCCGTCAATATAGGCTTTGACGACGTGCCAGAGCAGATCAGCCGCAAGCAGGATGACAATGCCTCCGATGACGCCGCGAGCGATCTTGTCGACCATCTTGTCGCCGGCAGCCATCGTGTCAGCGCCGACACCAAGCAATCGACCGAGCCAGATTGCCGCGATTGCGATGATCAGCGCACGCACACCGCGATCAAGCAACACGGTGGCGATGCGGCGCGTGGCAAGGAAACTCGCCTCGGTCTGCCGCAGCGATTTCACCGCGATCGTCGCGACGGCGAGCACCCGCGGCAGCATCAGCACATAGATGCCGAGCCAGAGCAGCCAGTTGAAGCCGGTGACCCAGAGGCCCCAGAGCAGCAGGAAATAAACGGTGAGCGTCCAGGAAATCTCGTGACCGCGCTTCTCGTCCTTATGAGGCCGCGACCAGACCGCCTCGATGGCGATCAGCAGCAGTCCAATGCCGAGAATGTACCCCACAAACAGCCGGGCGCTCGGGGAAAAGCCGAGCGGCTCCATCGACTGAATGGCCGCCCAGCCAAAGATAAAATAGATGACGAAGGTTGCAGAGCGGCGATACCAGAAGAGTGCGACGGCACGTCCCGGCATGGTCGGCGCGGGGACGCCCTGCCGTTCTTCCTCGGCTCGCGCCAGTCCGATGAGATCGACCAGCACACCACCGAGGCAGATCGTGAAACGCTGGACGATCAGCGCAACGACACAGACGATCGCGATACTCTGGCTGAGCGGCGGCCAGTAGAGGCTGAGCAGCGTCAACACAGTCGCCGCCGCGAAGATCAGTGCCGGGATGACGCGTGGCGCCAGATGCATGCCTGCCATCTGAGCCAGACGGCGACGGCGGCGGCGGAAGGCATAGCGGGCAATGCTTTCAATGATCGCGCCCAGCAGAAAGATCGCCAGGAACTGGGCGATCATGCGAACCCGGCCAGTGGCGGCGATTTCGCCGAAAAGCAGCGAGGATGCATTGCTAATCTGCAAGGGCAGCGTCATCGCGGCATCGGAAATCATCGAGACATGACGACGGGCATGCTGCAGCAAACCCGACAGGACGGACATCTGGTTTTCGGCCGCTGTATCGCCCGCGGGCGTCGCCGCCATCTGGGTCGACATCCATTGCTTGACCTCGGGCGTCTGCATGAGCTGCATCATCTCACGCACCTGGGCCGGCGGGTTGGCCGCGGCTGGCGCTTGCGCCGGCTGGGCCTGGGCAAAGCTGGGCGAAGCCACGGAGAAAAGCGCAATGAATGCCAATATGCCCGATATGGCGGCCGTCAAGCCTCTTGCCCTGTCACGCTTCACGACCGCCCTCCAACGAAGTGTCGGCGCTTGCACGAAACGAGGCCGACATCTTGCAATGGATACTCGCGACTGCTGCCGCCAGCAAGCGGTAGAAAAACCATGCCGATGGCTGGGAACAGCCGCGGCTGTCGCCTGCCCGAGCCACGCCTTCAATCCGCCATTTACGGGGCGACGGTCGCCTTGGACTCAGTGAAGGGAGCCTCAGGATTTCGAAGCCGGCTTTTCCACGTGGCCTCCGAAACCCGCCCGCATTGCCGACAGCACCTTGTTGGCAAACTCGTCATTGTCGCGCGAGGAGAAGCGGCCGTAGAGCGCCGCACTCAGCACCGGCGTCGGCACGCTTTCATCGATTGCCGCCATGATCGTCCAGCGGCCCTCGCCGCTGTCCGAGACCCGGCCGGCAAATTTCGAAAGTGCGGGGTCGGCATGCAGTGCATCGGCGGTGAGATCAAGCAGCCAGGAGGTGATGACGCTGCCGCGGCGCCAGACTTCCGCGACATCCTGCAGATTGAAGTCGTATTGGAAATGTTCGGGATGTGCGAGCGGCGCAGTTTCCGCATCGGCATCATGCGAAGCGGCGCCGATATTGGCATGTTTCAGAATGTTGAGGCCCTCGGCATAGGCGGCCATCAAACCGTACTCGATGCCGTTATGCACCATCTTGACGAAATGGCCGGCGCCATGCGGCCCGCAATGCAGATAGCCCTGTTCCGCGGTGCTGGCTGCAGCCGCTTCGGCGCTGCGGTTCGGCGAGGCTTCCGTCGTACCGGCGCCGGGCGCCAGCGTTGCGAAAATCGGCGAAAGGTGCTGGACGATGCCCTTTTCGCCGCCGATCATCAGGCAATAGCCACGCTCCAGGCCGAAGACGCCGCCGCTGGTACCGACGTCGACATAATGAATGCCCTTGGTGATCAGCTCAGCGCCGCGGCGGATGTCGTCATGATAGTAGGAATTGCCGCCATCAATGACGATATCGCCGTTCTGCAGCAGCGGCACCAGGCTCGCCAGCACCTTGTCGACGATCGCCGCCGGCAGCATCAGCCAGATCGCACGCGGATGCGTGAGCTTCGAGACGAATTCCTCCAGCGAAGCGCTGCCCGTCGCGCCGAGTCCTGCCAAATCGGCAACGCTTTCGGGCCTGGTGTCGTAGACGACGCATTCGTGACCGCCCCGCATCAGGCGCTGGACCATATAATTGCCCATGCGGCCCAAACCGACCATACCAAGCTGCATAATGAATCTCCTGGAAACCGAGATGAAGTATCGACTCCGGAAACTAGCACCCGCAGTGTGACAGGCAAGCAAAGTCTGGCGATGGGCCGCCGATCTCCTCGAGACAGCCTCGTCAGACATCCGGGGCGCTGGCCGGCTCGCCCTTCATCTCGCTGAGATACATGCCGTCGCGCAAATTGATGCCGTATTCGACGAAGGCCTTCATGCTGCAAAGCATCTGCGTCCAGCCTTCGCAGTTGAGATAGGTGCCGCGCCGGCCGGCCTCGTCCTCGCGCCAGCCGTTCTCGGCAATCGTCACCAGCGTGCCGCCGTCCTCCAGCGGCTTGAAATTCATTTCCACCAGCGTCTTATACCTTGTCTTGTCCTCAGCAGTGCCGCCGTCCCAGCGAAGCACGATGCGGCTTTCCGGCACAAGCTCAACAACCTCGACCGGCGCATCCTTCCACCAGGTTACTGTCGTGCCTTGAACGAGCGGGGCGCTCGCCCCGCCGATCGTGGTGAAATAGCTGCTGAGCTTCTTCGGGTTGACGACGGCATCGAACACTTCGGCAACAGGACGGCCGATCCGGCCGGAAACGCGGATTCCGAGAGACATGGCACTTCTCCTCTTCTCCATTGTGCCTGATGCCATTATGTTATAAAAATATAACATGTCAAGCGAATCAACCGACAACTCTGTCTTCAAGGCGCTAGCGCATCATCGCCGCCGCGAGATTCTCGACCTGCTCAAGGACGCGCCCCGCACCACCGGAACGCTTTGCGAAATGTTTCCGGAAATGGACCGCTGCACGGTGATGCAGCATCTGAAGGTGCTTGAGGAAGCGGATCTGATCATCGTCAGAAAGGAGGGCCGCGAACGCTGGAACCACCTGAACAGCCTGCCGATCAAGCATATCTACGACCGCTGGATCAGCGCCTATGCAGGTCATGCCCTGTCGATCCTCGATCAGCTAAGAAGCGATCTCGAAGACCAGCCGGAACAATGATCCGGCGTGAGGATCGGCTTGCCTTCCGGCCCGCCGAACTCCTATCCTGGCAGAGATGCATGGGAGCTCACGACAAATGACGATATCAGGAGCCGGCATACGCCGCATGCGGTTGCTGCGCAGCATGAAGCAGCAGCACCTTGCGGAACTCCTCGGCGTCAACCAGGCGACCGTCTCGCGCTGGGAGCGCGGCCAGCTTGGACCCTCGCCCGAACAGGCCGTCAAGCTGGAGCGGATCTTCGCCTCGCCGCAACATGCTGCGGCCGACGCGGCTTTAAGGCGCCTGGTCGAGGATTCCGTCCGGCCTGTACATCTGATCTGCGATAGCACCCATCGGCTGCTATCTGCCTCTCGCTCGCGGCAGGCGGAATGGCGCGCCCCGCTCAGCACTTTTGTCGGCCGCTCTCTTTTCTCTTACGCTTCCACCGAGATCGCGGCCGCCGAACAGTCTCTGGAGGTAAGAGGCTGGCACGAGGGCAGGCTGCTGTCGTTGACCTTCGATACCGGCGCCAACGGCAATGCACGCATGCCGATTGCCCCCGGCCGCGTCACCTGGGAGCGGATCAGGCTTTCCGACGGCAGCGCTGGCCGCCTCGTCACCACAATCCGCTGAGCCTGCAGCTTTCCTGCATGCCCATGCATAATTTATGCGTTGTCCCACGACACCGGTCTTTATAGCGTCCGCCGCCGACACGGTCAGGAGAGGATGCGATGACGATATTGGTGACGGGAAGCGCAGGCCATCTCGGCGAGGCGCTGATGCGCAGCTTGAGAGCTCAGAGCCGGTGGGCGCGGGGCATCGACATCAAGCCATCGGCTTTTACCGATATGGTTGGTTCCATCGGTGACCGAGGCTTCATCCGGCGGGCGATGTCGGGCATCAGCCATGTCGTCCATGCCGCGACACTCCACAAGCCGCATGTGGCGACCCACGGCAATCGCGATTTCCTCGACACCAATGTCGGCGGCACGCTGAACCTGCTTGAAGAGGCGACCGCCGCGGGCGTTGCAAGCTTCGTCTTCACCAGCACCACCAGCGCCTTCGGTGCCGCATTGACGCCGGCCGCCGGCGAACCTGCCGCGTGGGCCACCGAGGACGTGCCTCCTATAGCGAAGAATATCTACGGCGTGACGAAGCTCGCCGCCGAAGGCGTCTGCGAACTCTTCGCCCGCAAATTCCGCCTGCCTGTCGTCATCCTCAGAACATCGCGTTTCTTTCCCGAAAGCGATGATGATCCCGAGATTCGCAACAGCTATTCGGCGGAAAATGCGCAGGCCAACGAGTTGCTTCATCGCCGCGTCGATATCAGCGACGTGGTCGGCGCCCATTTGCTGGCGCTCGAAAAGGCACCGGCGATCGGCTTCGGCCGCTATATCATCTCGGCCACGACGCCGTTTCTATCGGGCGACGTTGCTGAGCTCAGGCGTGACGCGCCTGCTGTCGTCGAGCGGCTGTTTCCAGGTGCAAACACGCTTTACGCCGAACGCGGCTGGAAAATGTTCCCGACGCTCGATCGCGTCTACGTCAACGAACGCGCAAGGCGCGAACTTGGCTGGCAGCCGCGCTATGATTTCCGTTTCGTGGTCGACTGCCTGCGCGAGCGCCGGGAATGGCGAAGCCCATTGGCGATCGACGTCGGCTCCAAGGGCTATCATGACGAAGTCTTCGCTGAAGGACCCTATCCGGTCGCCTGAGATAAGACGCTGAATGCCGGGATCGCAAAGCGTCATCGAAGCCATGGGCCTTGCAAGCGTTCTCAATCCGCAGTCGCCGGACGATTACTTCCTGTTTGTCGCCAACGACAACGACTTCCTCACACAGGATGGCTTCCAGGTGGGCGCAGCCTACAAGGCGGACGCGGCGCCGACGTCGACACGATGTTCCAGGTCTTCCAGGTCACCCTTCCCTGAAGAAATAAGGACATCTTGAAAGGGGCGGACGTGCAACTCACGTTCGCTCCTGCATCCGGCGCCCTGCCAACGATAAAGAGAAAGTGCGATCCACGACGACCGATGGATGTTTACGATCCTGGGCGCCTACAAACGTAGGTGGGCACCGTGTGTCCAGGCCCACGAGCCCGGACAGGGACAGCTCCCTTTGGATCGAGTATGGCCCCAGGGATTGTGGTTCCTGTCGAGAGGCGCAGACCGCATCGCGATATATAAGGTCGTTTGCATCGGCGCGCCAGTGGCGACCGCAGCCCGACTCTATTTAATTGACATCAATTGAGTTCGGGGGCGGCCCGGCCATTCAGCTTGTCGGTGATGCCGCGAATGCGGCTCGACACCTCGCCGAGCGCCGCCGCGAGGCTTTCCTCGGTGCGGGCAGTCGCGGCAAGCACGGTGTCGCGGTTGCCGCGCAGCGAGTCGAGCTCGGTTTCCAGCTCCGCGATGCGACGTGTCAGCTCGGCAATCTCATCCATGATCATGATACCGGCCATGACGGTGATCCGGAGATCGCCGATCTCACCGAACTGGCCCTTGAGATGGCCGACATAGCTGTCGAAACGGGTGGCGAGGTCGGTCAGATGATCCTCCTGCCCTTCCTCGCAGGCCATCCGATAGGCCTTGCCGTCGATCGTTACCGTCACCTGCGCCATATCAAATTCTCTCTCATCAGCGGTCCAGAACCGCGCGGATCGTCTCCATGGCCGTCACCAGCCGCCGCGATACCTCACGATTGACCTCTTCCAGCCGGTTGGCGCGAAACTCGGCCTGATCGAGCTCCTGGGCTAGACGGGAGCGGTCGGCATGCACACGTCGCACCTCGCCCTCGATCTCACCCTGCTCTCGCTGCCGCTCAATGCGCATGTCGACGGCGTTTTCGAGGCTCGAAATCGCCTGTCTCAACTCGTCGAGCGCTGCTTCCATGGTTTTGCCTGTGGGCATCATGCCTTTCCGATTCCCGTGCAGGACCTGCGAATCGGCCACATCTGCCGATCTTTTGATTTCAAGAGGATATGCAGCTCGCCAACGGCCCGTCAATAAATCCCGTCACCCGGCGGCCTGCCTATCTGTGGATGAACGTTTGGGCGGGCCCGCCGTGCCGCTTTGGTCTTTTGTAAAGTTGCGCGAGCAAATGTCAAAAAATTGCCGCAAGCCGCTGGGTTTTGCCCCGCCATTGATTGACTCGCCAGCCCCAACTGCTATGTGTCAGCCGCTTTCACTCGATGGTCTTGGAGGCTCGAGGCCATCTCCCGACACCCGGAGCTTGCAGAAAAGCCATGACCTCTCTCCAACAAAACGACCGGATGGCGAACGCGATCCGTTTCCTCGCCATGGACGCCGTGGAAAAGGCGAATTCCGGCCACCCTGGTATGCCGATGGGCATGGCTGATGTGGCGACGGTCCTGTTCACCAAATATCTGCGCTTCGACCCCAAGAAGCCGCATTGGCCAAACCGCGACCGCTTCGTGCTGTCAGCCGGCCATGGCTCGATGCTGCTCTACTCGCTGCTGTATCTGACCGGTTATCCCGACATGACGATCGAGGACCTGAAGCAGTTCCGTCAGGTCGGCTCCAAGACCGCCGGCCACCCTGAATACGGCCACGCAACCGGCATCGAGACCACCACCGGGCCGCTCGGCCAGGGCATCGCCAATGCGGTCGGCATGGCGATCGCCGAACGCAAGCTGCGTGAGGAATTCGGTGCGGACCTCCAGGACCACTACACCTACGTGATCAATGGCGACGGCTGCCTGATGGAGGGCATCAGCCATGAAGCCATCGCCCTTGCCGGCCACCTCAAGCTCAACAAGCTGATCCTCTTCTGGGACAACAACTCGATCACCATCGACGGAGCCGTCTCGCTGTCGGACTCGACCGATCAGATCGCCCGCTTCAAAGCCGTTCACTGGAACACGATCGAGATCGACGGCCACGATCAGGCCGCCATCGCCGATGCGATCGAAGCCGCTCACAAGTCCGATCGTCCGACCTTCATCGCCTGCAAGACGGTGATCGGCTTCGGCGCCCCGAACAAGGCCGGCAGCCACAAGGTTCACGGCAGCCCGCTCGGTGCCGATGAGATCGCAGCCACCCGCAAGGCGCTGAATTGGGAGTACGAGCCCTTCGTCATCCCCTCCGATCTTCTCGATGAATGGCGCGCAGCCGGCACCCGCTCCGACAACATCGTCAAGGCATGGGAAGAAACGCTTGCCAAGTCGCCTTCCAAGGCCGAGTTCACCCGCCGTTTTGCCGGCGATCTGCCCGAAGGTTTCGACAAGGCGATCGACGATTACAAGAAGAAGCTCGCAGAAACCAAGCCGACGGTTGCCACCCGCAAGGCATCGGAAGACGCGCTTGAGATCATCAACGGTTTCGTGCCGGAAACGCTCGGCGGTTCCGCCGATCTGACGCCGTCGAACAACACCAAGACCAGCCAGATGGTCTCCATCACCCCGACGGACTTCAAGGGCCGTTATATGCACTGGGGTATCCGCGAGCACGGCATGGCATCTGCCATGAACGGCATTTCGCTGCATGGCGGCCTCATTCCTTATGGCGGCGGCTTCATGATCTTCTCGGACTATTGCCGCCCGCCGATCCGCCTCTCGGCTCTGATGGGCATTCGCGTCATCCACGTCCTGACCCATGACTCGATTGGCGTTGGCGAAGATGGCCCGACTCACCAGCCGGTCGAGCAGATCGCCGGGCTGCGCGCCGTTCCGAACCTGCAGGTCTTCCGTCCGGCCGACGCCGTCGAGACGGCGGAATGCTGGCAGATCGCCATGAAGAGCAAGAACCGCCCGTCCGCGCTGGCTCTCACCCGCCAGAACCTGACGACCGTCCGCACAGAGTATAATGCGAAGAACCTCTGCGAACTCGGCGCCTACACGCTTGCAGGCAATGCCGATGCCAAGGTGACGATCTTCGCTTCGGGCTCCGAGGTCGAAATCGCCGTTGCCGCCCGCGCAACTCTGGAAGCCAGGGGCGTTTCGGTGCGTGTCGTCTCGGTGCCCTGCACGGAACTGTTCTTCGAGCAGCCGGACGCCTACCGCAAGGACGTGCTCGGCAACTCACCGGTCAAGATTGCCGTCGAAGCCGCCGTTCGCGAAGGCTGGGACGCCTTCATCGGACCGGAAGGCAGCTTCATCGGCATGAAGGGTTTTGGCGCGTCTGGTCCGGTCAAGAACGTTTACAAGCATTTCGGCATCACCGCCGACGCTGTCGTTGCGGCCGCCGAAGCAAAGCTTTAATGAGAGCGCCTTGAGGCGCTCTCCATCTCCTCAATTCCAGGCCGCCCGGCCTATCGGGCCCTATTCTATCGGGAGTGAATGAACATGACAGTCAAGGTTGCCATCAATGGTTTCGGCCGCATCGGCCGTAACGTCCTCCGCGCTATCGTCGAATCCGGCCGTACCGACATCGAGGTCGTCGCCATCAACGACCTCGGTCCGGTCGAGACCAATGCGCATCTGCTGCGTTACGACTCGATCCACGGCAAGTTCCCGGCCGAGGTGAAGGTCGAAGGCGACACGATCATCGTCGGCGGCGGCAAGCCGATCAAGGTCACCGCGATCAAGGATCCGGCAACGCTGCCGCACCGCGAGCTCGGCGTCGATATCGCCATGGAATGCACCGGCATCTTCACCGCCCGCGACAAGGCTGCCGCCCACCTGACGGCCGGCGCCAAGCGCGTCATCGTCTCGGCTCCCGCCGACGGCGCTGACCTGACTGTCGTTTTCGGCGTCAACCATGACCAGCTCACCAAGGAACACATGGTCATCTCCAACGCCTCCTGCACCACCAATTGCCTGGTGCCGGTCGTGAAGGTTCTCGACGACGCCGTCGGCATCGACCACGGCTTCATGACGACGATCCACTCCTACACCGGCGACCAGCCGACGCTCGACACGATGCACAAGGACCTGTATCGCGCCCGCGCTGCCGCCCTCTCCATGATCCCGACCTCGACGGGCGCCGCCAAGGCAGTCGGCCTCGTGCTGCCGCACCTCAAGGGCAAGCTCGACGGCACCTCGATCCGCGTTCCCACCCCGAACGTCTCGGTCGTCGACTTCAAGTTCGTCTCCAAGAAGGCCACGACAGTCGGCGAAATCAACGAAGCCATCAAGGCTGCCTCCAACGGCAAGCTGAAGGGCATCCTCGGTTACACCGACGAGCCCCTCGTCTCCCGCGACTTCAACCACGACAGCCACTCCTCGATCTTCGCAACCGATCAGACCAAGGTCATGGAAGGCAATTTCGTGCGCGTCCTGTCCTGGTACGACAACGAGTGGGGCTTCTCCAGCCGCATGTCGGACACGGCCGTGGCCTTCGCCAAGCTCATCTGAGCGCCCGACTATCGAAAATCGCAGACGGCCCGGGAAACCGGGCCGTTTTGTTATAGGCGTCCGAAGCCGGTGATGGCATTGTTGATAACCCCGGAGCCGCAGTCGCACCCGGGGAGATAAGAGGGATGGATGGATTATTTTACCGTTGAAATCGCCGGTCGCGCCGTTGCCAGCTTCCGTTCGAAAAACCATGAGGAAGCGACGCATTTCTTCAAGGCAGAAGATTTTCGCGACGACCTGACCATCCTTGAGTCCGAGGGCAAGCCCCTGTGGGACCGCAAGGCGACGCTCAGCCTGCGAAAGGCGACTGCTGAAGAAGCAAGCGAAGTCGAGCACGCCTATGAATTCGACGACGATCCGGAAAGGACCATCGACGACGAGTTCGTGGTTTTCCTGGTCCCGGTCGAAGAACTGACCGACGAGGGTGAGGACACCGAAGACTGACAGTCGATATGTATCGGCCTTCCAAGTTTAAAAGCCAATCTCGAAGCGACGATTTCGCTGCGGCCGCGGGACGGAATCACGGTTGGCAATCCCCTGCCCAAGCGTGATAAACTGAAGGGTGCATCACGTTGCACAATGGCTGAATGATCCAAGCGGAGGCGATAAATGGCAGAGGTGCAAAAACGCTTGCCCCACAGCACCCTCAAGCGGCGGCAGCGGTTTCACCCCAAGCGGGACGTCCGACCTGCCGTGCTGGCAAAGGCCAATCGTCTGGTCGTCCGGGTCGCCGCGTTCATCGGTGTTGCGTTTCTCGCCGTCATCATACTTCAGGCGGTGTTTTGATAGCGGAGCAATGGCCGGCCACATAGCCACAGTCGGCTCATCCCCGCAGACTATTCGCTTCATCGGGCAAAGCCAAACCGGCCGCGCGGAGGAATGTGTCCTATACTATTGCGATCTATGGGTAGCTGCTGGAAAAATCGATCGTACCTTCTTTCGCCCTGCTCTTGCCTGATTTTCTTATACATTCTTTGTAGAGAGTTTCTCCCGTAGCATTTCCGTGTCGGTGTCCGGCAGCCGTTCAGCAGCATGATGCAGCACGAGACGAGGTTAAGCCGCAAGGCCTACCCTTCTATGCCGGTTTGCCGTTTACTGATGGATCGACGTGGAATGGAGGGGTTGAGACAGGCGGATCGGTCGGGGGTGGCCACATCCGCGAAGGATTCGATAGAAAGGGGTGGGCATGGAAGCGTTCTATATTGTGGTGCTGGTCGCGACGGCGCTCGTGCTTCTTGCCGCTTTTTCGAGCCTGCTCGCCTTCCGCTTCGGCGCCCCGCTGCTGCTGCTCTTCCTGATGATCGGCCTTGCCGCTGGCGTCGACGGGCTCGGCATCGAATTCAGCAACAACTATCTCGCCTATATTCTCGGCTCTATTGCTCTCGCGGTCATCCTGTTCGATTCCGGCTTCGGCACGCCGATGCAGGCCTTTCGGCTCGCGGCCGTGCCTTCTCTGACGCTCGCCTCGGTCGGCGTTCTGATCACCGCCTCCCTCTTTGCCGTCGCTGCCATGTGGCTGTTGAACTTCACCTGGCTCGAAGGCCTGCTGCTCGGTTCGATCGTCGCATCGACGGATGCCGCCGCCGTCTTCTTCCTGCTGCGCATCGGCGGCATCAACATCCGCGATAAGGTGCGCTCGACGTTGGAAGTCGAATCCGGCACCAACGACCCGATGGCGATCTTCCTCACCATCGCCCTTGTCGAGGTCCTGGCGAGCGGCGAGCGTTATGCCGGCATCAATATCGGCATGCTCGCCATGTTCGTGCAGCAGATGGGGCTCGGCGTAATCCTCGGCCTGCTCGGCGGCATGATGATCGTGTTGATCGTCAGCAAGCTCGATACAGATCGTGGCCTCACGCCGATCTTCGTGCTGGCGCTTGCACTTCTCGTCTTCTCCTTCGCCGGCGCAGTCGGCGGCAGCGGCTTCCTCGCCGTCTATGTCGCCGGCATCTACGCCGGAAACCGGAGAATGCAGGCGCTCGGCACCATCAAACGCTTCCAGGACGGCATGACCTGGCTGGCGCAGATCATCATGTTCCTGGTGCTCGGCCTGCTCGCCACTCCATCACAATTTCCCGCCATCGTCATACCGGCCATCCTGCTTGCCCTCTTCCTGATCTTCATTGCCCGACCACTGGCAATCTGGCTGTCGCTGCTTCCATTCGATTATACGCAGCAGGAGATCGGTTTCGTCGCCTGGGTTGGCCTGCGCGGCGCCGTCTCCATTTTGCTTGCTATCATGCCCATCCTCGGCGGCCTGGAAAACGGTCAGCTCTTCTTCAACACCGCCTTCATCATTGTGTTGGTTTCCCTGCTCGTCCAGGGCTGGACGATCAAGCCAATCGCCAAGAAGCTCGGTCTGATCATTCCGCCGCGCATCGGCGCCGTTGACAAGGTCGAGGTCGATCTTCCGGGCGCTGCCAACCATGAGCTTCTCTCCTACCGTGTCATCAAGGATAGCCCGGTTTTGCGCGGCGAGCGCATTCCGCGATGGGCTACCCCTTCGCTTGTCATTCGCGACGGCAAGTCAATGCGTTATCAGTATGCCGGGCGGCTGCGCGAAAACGATCTGATCTATCTCTTCATCGTGCCGAGTTATTCCCGGCTGCTCGACCGGCTCTTCGCCAGCCGGGCGCCGGTGGACGAGGATGATGCCGAATTCTTCGGCGCCTTCGCGCTCTCGCCTGCCCGTCCCGCCGCCGATCTCGATGCCGCCTATGGGCCCGGCCTGCTCAACGAATCCGAGAAAGGCCTGACGATCGCGGAACTGATGCGGCAGCGCCTCGGCGGCAAGGCCGATTATGCCGATCGCGTCCGTCTCGGCTCGATCATCCTCATCGTCCGCGATCTCGACGAGCACGACCATATCACCTCCGTCGGCATGTCTCTCGAAGCGGTCGAACCCGCCACCACCCTGCCGATCTTCATCAACCTCAAGGACATTATTCAGCGCATCCGCGACCGGTTGAAGGGACGCCGCAACCGCGAAGCGGCGGTCCCCGAAACCATGCCGAAAACATCGGTCGGAGGCGAGAAAGCCAGACGCGAAAACGGTCGCTGAACGCCTTGCGTCTCGAATGATCCTTGCTATGGTCGGCGCGACTTCCGCCAACCAAGACTGGATCTTCCCCATGCCTTCTTTCAAGACCCTCGACGATCTCTCCGACATCAGCGGCAAGCGCGTGCTCATCCGCGTCGACCTCAACGTCCCGGTCAAGGACGGCAAGGTTACTGATACGACGCGCATCGAGCGGGTGGCGCCGACGATCCTCGAACTATCGGGCAAGGGCGCCAAGGTCATCCTGCTTACTCATTTCGGCCGGCCAAAGGACGGTCCGTCGCCGGATCTGTCACTGTCGCTAATCGCCCCTTCCGTCGAGGAAGTGCTCGATCATGCCGTGCTGACGGCCTCCGACTGCATCGGCGAGGCCGCCGCCTCCGCCGTTGCCGCAATGAAGAATGGCGATATTCTGCTGCTGGAAAACACCCGCTTTCACAAGGGCGAGGAAAAGAACGATCCTGACTTCACCAAGGCGCTTGCCGCCAATGGCGATATCTATGTCAACGACGCCTTCTCCGCCGCCCACCGCGCCCATGCTTCCACCGAAGGCCTTGCCCACCACCTGCCGGCCTATGCCGGCCGCACCATGCAGGCCGAGCTGGAGGCGCTTGAAAAAGGTCTCGGCAATCCCACCCGTCCCGTCGTCGCAATCGTCGGCGGCGCCAAGGTTTCGACCAAGATCGATCTTTTGATGAATCTCGTGAAGAAGGTCGATGCACTCGTCATCGGCGGAGGCATGGCCAATACCTTCGTCGCCGCGCGTGGCACCAATGTCGGCAAGTCACTATGCGAGCATGATCTCGCTGAAACCGCCAAGCAGATCATGATCGAGGCCGCGACATCAGGCTGTGCCATCATCCTGCCGGAAGACGGCGTCGTCGCCCGCGAGTTCAAGGCGGGTGCCGCCAATGAGACGGTCGGTATCAACGCAATTCCCGCCGATGCCATGGTGCTCGACGTCGGGCCGCAATCCGTTCAGGCCATCAATGCCTGGATCGAGCGCGCCTCGACGCTCGTCTGGAACGGTCCGCTCGGCGCCTTCGAGATCGAGCCCTTCGATGCAGCAACGGTTGCTGCCGCAAAATACGCCGCCGAGCGCACGGCGGCCGGCAAGCTGACCTCCGTAGCCGGCGGCGGCGATACCGTCTCAGCTCTGAACCATGCCGGCGTTGCCGACGACTTCACCTATGTCTCCACCGCAGGCGGCGCTTTCCTCGAATGGATGGAAGGCAAGGAGTTACCCGGCGTCGCCGTTCTCAACGCCGATAAATGACGCTAAGCGGATTTGGCAGATTTTACATGTGGATAGACCGCGGCGGCGAGAAGCCTTCCGCGGTCTTTTGCTCAAGCGCCGGAAAAATTCCCAGTCTTTCAAACGATTGAAACGATTTCAATCGTTTCAGTGACTTAGCCTTCCATTTTCCTCCCTATAAACTTCTGTTATCGCCGTCCTATATTCTTAAACCGCCGATGTTTCATGCTGTGGAGAGAACGAATGAGCGAACGACTGGAAGACATTGCAGTGCAGATGGTTGCAGGCGGCCGGGGACTGCTTGCGGCTGATGAATCGACCTCCACCATCAAGAAGCGTTTCGACACGATCAATCTCGAATCGACCGAAACGAGCCGTCGCGATTACCGCGAGATGCTCTTCCGCTCCGACGAGGCGATGAAGAAATATATTTCCGGTGTCATCCTCTTCGAAGAGACGCTCTTCCAGAAGGCCGCAGACGGCACGCCTTTCGTCGACATCATTCGCGCTGCTGGTTCCATTCCCGGCATCAAGGTCGATACCGGCGCCAAGCCGATGGCCAAGTTCCCGGGCGAAACCATCACCGAAGGCCTCGATGGCCTCGGCGAGCGCCTTGCTCGCTATTATGAGGCCGGCGCCCGTTTCGCCAAGTGGCGCGGCGTCATCGCCATCTCCTCGACGCTGCCGACCCGCGGCTCGGTCCGCGCCAACGCTCAGGCGCTTGCCCGCTATGCGGCCCTCTGCCAGGAAGCCAAGATCGTTCCGATCGTCGAGCCGGAGTGCTTGATGGACGGCAAGCCGGGCGACCACAATATCGACCGCTGCGCCGAAGTCACCGAATCCACGCTGCGCATCGTTTTTGAGGAACTGGCCGAAGCCCGCGTCAGCCTCGAAGGCATGATCCTGAAGCCGAATATGGTCATCGACGGCAAGAACGCCCGCAAGGCCTCTGTCGCCGAGGTCGCGGAGCGCACCGTGCAGGTGCTGAAGCGCACGGTCCCATCAGCGGTTCCGGGCATCGCCTTCCTCTCCGGCGGCCAGTCGACCGAAGAGGCAACCGCACATCTTTCCGCCATCAATGCCACGGCCGACCTGCCCTGGTTCGTCACCTTCTCCTACGGCCGCGCCCTTCAGGACAGCGCGCTCAAGGCCTGGAACGGCAAACCGGAAAATGTCGCCGCCGGCCAGCGCGAATTCACGCACCGCGCCGAGATGAACAGCCTTGCCGCCAAGGGCAGCTGGCAGAAGGATCTGGAAAAGGCAGCCTGATTATAATGGGCCTTTAATCGCCTGCAGGAAGGGGCGGCAACGCTATGTTGCCGCCCTTCCTCATTGTCTCGGCGACAAGATACCGCTTCGCCTGACGAAAAATCGTGATTATTCATAAAGGCCCGCCGAAACAGGAGCCGCTATGGATACCATCCCTTACGTCACCGTCGATGTCTTCACCTCCACGCGTTTCGAGGGCAATCCGCTTGCGGTCATTTCCGATGCGTGCGGGCTCAGCGATGCAGCGATGCAAATGATCGCCACCGAATTTAACTATTCCGAAGTGACCTTCGTCCTGCCGCCGGAGGATCCTCGCAATTCGGCCCGTGTCCGCATCTTCACTCCGACGATGGAGATACCATTCGCCGGTCATCCGAACGTCGGCACCGCCTGTGTACTCGGCCGGCAGGCGGAGATCTTCGGCAAGCCCGTTGGCGAGAAGCTGCGTTTCGAGGAACAGGCTGGCATCGTCGAAGTCGCCCTCAAACGCAGCGGCGGAAAGGTCGCGGCCGCCGCCATCCGCGCGCCGCAGCCGCTGACAATCGGCGATGTCATTGCCGAGGAAACTATCGCCCGCTGCATCGGGCTCGAACCCGGCGCAATCGTCAAGACCAACCACGCCCCGGTCTTTGCCTCGGTCGGTCTGAACTTCGCCATTGCCGAGTTGAGCGGGCTTGAAGCGCTGGCCGCCGCCCGACCGGACCTTGCCGGATTCCAGGCGGCTGCCGGCCACCAGACGACGAGCGGCCATGACTTCTCGCTCTTCGTCTATGTCAGGACATCCGAAGATCCGTGGAATATACGCGCTCGCATGTTCGCGCCGCTCGATAACGTGCCCGAGGACCCCGCGACCGGCAGCGCTGCCGCAGCCCTCGGTGCCTATCTCGTCACACTGACGGCGGAGGCCGACATGAACGTCCGCATCACCATCGAACAGGGCGTGGAAATGGGCCGCCGCAGCATCATCGCCCTTGATGTCACGAAGTGCGATGGCACCGTCACTGACGTCGTCATCTCGGGAAGCTGCGTTTCCGTGATGCGCGGCGAAATCATCCTGCGGGACTAACGCCCGCATCGAAGCTCGAATCCGAGGCTTACATCAGGAAGTCGCGCAACAGCAGCGCCACTGCCCATATGCCGAAGGCGATCAGCGCGATCTTCCAGAAATCCATCCGCCGCCGGAGGCCGGGAAGCCCGAGCGGCTTGATCAGCTGTATCGCCATGGCAAGGATGAGCAGCAAGGCTATCAGCTTTGTCATGCTTTATTTTTTCCGTTTTTCGGAATGTCACAGGACGGACATTTTTCCGCGCGAACAAGAGGATCTCGACACGCCGTAAAGACATTCCGGGGCACAATCAATCATCTTGAGACTGGGCTGACTGAGGTCGTGCCTTATGTCCATCGTAAATCGTTAAGACCGAGTCTGGGGAAATGAAGAGAAATCTGCTGTCTGTCGCTGCGCTGCTGTTTGGCACGCTCTTCCTTTTCATGGGCAATGGTCTGCAGGGTATCCTGCTTCCCGTGCGCGGCAATCTCGAAGGCTATGCCACGACGACGCTCGGCCTGCTCGGCACCTCATGGGCGGGCGGCTTCGTCATCGGCTGCCTGGTGGCGCCGAAACTGGTGCGCCGCGTCGGCCATGTCAGAGCCTTCTCCGGCTTCATCTCGATCATCGCCATCATCGCACTGGTCAGCGGCATCATCATCGATCCGTTCTGGTGGGTGATCCTGCGTGCGGTGACTGGCTTCTCCACCGCCGGCACGTCCATGATCATCGAAAGCTGGCTGAACGAGCGCGCCAGCAACGAGAGCCGTGGCGCGATTTTCTCGCTCTATATCGGCATCACCCTGCTCGGCGTCGTCGGCGGCCAGATGATGATCCCGCTCGAAGATGTGCGCACGCCGGTGCTGTTCATGATCTGCGGCATCTTCTATTGCATCGCGATGCTGCCGACGACGCTTTCGACCGCGGCCTCACCACAGCCGCTGAAAGCTGTGCGCCTCGACCTGCCGGCGCTCTACCGCAATTCGCCCGTGTCCTGCCTCGGCATTCTGCTCGTCGGCATTGCCAACGGCGCTTACGGCACGCTCGGGGCTGTCTTCGGCGCCGGCGCCGGCCTTTCCGACACCAGCATCGCCGTCATGATGAGTTCCACCATCTTCGCCGGCGCGATGATGCAGCTGCCGGCCGGCCGGCTTTCTGATCGCATCGACCGGCGCTACGTGCTCGCCGCCCTGTCGGCGATTGCCGCCATCGCCGGCTTGCTGATCTTTCTGCTTCACCCGACATCCCCTGCCTTGCTGATCGGGCTCGTTGTCCTCTACGGCGCGGTGGCCAACACGCTCTATCCGATCGCTGTGGCTCACGCGAACGACTTCGCGGCGTCGGAGGATTTCGTCAAGGTCTCCGGCGGTCTGCTGCTGCTCTACGGCATCGGCACAGTCATCGGCCCGACGCTCGGCGGCCCGGTCATGTCGGCAATCACCCCGCATGCGCTTTTCCTGGTCACTGCCGTCGCTCATGTGCTGATCACCGTTTACGCCATCATCAGAAGCCGCATCCGCGCGGCCGTCCCAGTCAGCGACCGCGACGCCTATACGACGATCCCGACCGGCACTTCGCCGATGCTGACGCCGCAGAGCATGTCGCTGGCCGATCGCGGCACAGGCAAATCTCCCGAAAGCAGCGATCCTGCTGTAAAGTTCGGTTAGGCCCTCTCTACAAAAGCCGCACTGCGGTTTTCGCCATGGCTCGGGAAAAATAAAAATGGGGAGGGCGAGGCTGGATTTGGGCCGAATCGACCTAAATTCCGATTCCGTGTCGGCCGCATTTTTCGGCATTATGCTGCCGGCAGCAAAAGGAGGAGAACCGATGAGCTTTATCGATGACGACCGACCGCAGAAGAAAACCGCCCACGAGATCGGCGCCGATCTCTCCATGCTTTCAGTGGATGAGTTGAAGGCGCGAGTGGAATTGCTGAAAACCGAGATTACCCGGCTCGAAGCCGAAGCTAACCGCAAGGCATCCGGGCGGCAGGCCGCTGAAAGCTTCTTCCGCTCGTGATCCGCTAAAAGCCTCCGAAAACAAGAGCATGGGCAGGAAAATGAGCCAGCCTCAAGTCTTCATTCGGCACAATGTTAATAAAATATTAAGCTTTATGAGGTATTACTGTACTCATCCAGACTTTCTCTGGATCTCAGACAGTTTTCCAAGCGGTGAATTGGTCTGATTTTTCTCCCTGTTTTACCTTGAGAGCCGCTTTTGCGGCTCTTCTTTTTGCTGCGGCCGGCGCATTTCCATGAAACTGTGGAGATTAACCCTTTCTTAAGAAACGGCTTGCGCATTTGCGCTAATGATACCATCTTAAAGTCATAAAGACCGGACGCGGAAACTTTTCCGTCAACCCCGGCGTTACCTGACCATAAGTAGCTGCGTGCAACAGGGACTATTGCGATGTCGGAAGTTGGATTGAACACGATCAGTTTTGCGGGCCGCGCGGCTGCATCCTCTCAGTTCAAGGCACTCTATGGCGAAGGCATGTCGCTGGTCGAAGAGACCGCCGCCTATCTTGACGGCCAAGGCCGCGCAGCCTCCAAGGTTCTGCCGCGCATGGCATCCGTCCTCTACGCCGCGGAATCGATGCGGCTGACCACCCGCCTGATGCAGATGGCCTCGTGGCTGCTGTTGCAGCGCGCCGTCAACAATGGCGAGATGTCGCGCGACCAGGTGCTGGCCGAGAAGAACAAGGTCCGCCTCGACGGTTTCAACGTCGACCGCGCAGCACCCGGCTGGGGCGATCTGCCGGAATCGTTCCGAGACCTCGTCGAGCGCTCCCTGCGCCTGCAGAACCGCATCGCGCTGCTGGATCGCGAAATCTATCGTCCGGCCGAAGCCGTGATCGTTCATGACAATCAGAACAGCGTCCAGGCGCAGCTTTCGCTGCTGCAGACGGCCTTCGGCAACAACTGACCAGAGCTGCTAAATCCATTTGGGCCGGCTGCGCAGTGCGCGGCCGGTTTTTTGTTGCCGCTGCGCATCGTTCCGCCAACGCAAAAAAGCCCGGCAGAACCGGGCTCCTTGCGAAACGTCGTCAAGCAGAAGCGATTAGAGACCGAGGCCGCCGAAACGCTTGTTGAACTTGGAAACGCGGCCGCCGCGGTCCATGAGCTGCTGGTTGCCGCCCGTCCAGGCCGGATGCGACTTGGAATCGATTTCGAGGTTCATGACAGCGCCTTCCGAACCCCAGGTCGAGCGGGTTTCGTATTCGGTGCCATCGGTCATGACTACCTTGATCATGTGATAGTCGGGATGGATGCCTGCCTTCATAACAATCTTCCTGCGATACCGGAGTTCAATTTGCCGCATGCAGTTGCGGCCACCGAACCGATTGAATAAATGAAGCCGCAGTCGTGATGGCTACGGCTTCCCATTAGGATGCGGTGCCTATACATGAAGGACGCCGGGATAACAAGAGCCAACAGGCCGCATTAGCGGGTCCTGCAGGCGATCGGAGACGATTTGGCAGATCAGGCACGGGCTGAGGAAAACAGAAGGCGGTCGCTGCGGCCACTCGGCAGGCTGATGCCTTATGTCATGCGTTATCGCGGGCTGGTGGCCGGCGCGCTGATTTCACTGGCGCTCGCCGCCATGACCTCGCTGGCGTTGCCGCTCGCCGTGCGCCGCATGATCGACCACGGCTTCACCCAATCCGACGGCAGCTTCATCAACAGCTACTTCGCTATGCTGATGGTCATGGCCGTCGTGCTCGCGATCGCGAGCGCGTTGCGTTATTATTTCGTCATCACCATCGGCGAACGCATCGTCGCCGATCTTCGCCGCGACGTCTTTAACCATGTGACACGGCTGTCGCCCTCCTTCTTCGACGTCAACCAGTCCGGAGAGATCGTCTCGCGGCTGACCGCCGATACGACGCAGATCAAGTCCGCCGTCGGCGCCACCGCCTCGGTGGCGCTTAGGAATCTCATTCTCTGTCTCGGCGCCTTGGGCATGATGGTCGTCACTTCGCCGAAACTGTCGAGCCTCGTCATCGGCGCGATCCCGCTGATCGTCTTCCCGCTCGTCGCCTTCGGCCGCTCGGTGCGCAGGCGCTCCCGCGCCGCTCAGGACACGCTTGCCGAAGCGTCCGCCTTCGCCAACGAGACGATCGCCGCGACCCGTACGGTACAGGCCTTCAACGGCGAGGACGCCGCAGCGAGACGTTACGCCGGCGCCGTCGAATCCGCCTACGAGGCCGCCCGCGCCGCCATCCGCTCGCGCGCACTCTTGACCGGCATCGCCATTACGCTGATCTTCGGCAGCGTCGTCGCCGTGCTTTGGGTCGGCGCCCACAGCGTGCTGGCCGGCACGCTGTCTGCCGGCACGCTCGGCCAGTTCCTGCTTTATGCCGTCATCTCCGCGGGATCGCTCGGCGCGCTGTCGGAGGTCTGGGGCGAACTCTCGCAGGCGGCCGGCGCCGCCGACCGGCTGACCGAACTCCTCGACGAGGTGTCGCCGATATCAGCCCCCGCCAACCCCGAGGCTCTCCCTTCGCCCAGCCGCGGCCGCGTCGAGTTTTCCGACGTGCATTTCGCCTATCCCTCGCGCCCCGGCAAATCGGCCCTGCATGGCTTGGACTTCGCTGTCTCGCCGGGCGAAACCGTCGCGATTGTCGGCCCCTCCGGCGCCGGCAAGACCACAGTCTTTTCGCTGCTCTTGCGCTTCTACGATCCGCAGCAGGGCAGCGTGGCGATTGATGGTGTCGATGCGCGGCTGGCGACACCTGACGAGTTGCGCCAGCGCATCGCCATCGTGCCGCAGGACGTCACCATTTTCGCCGCATCGATCCATGATAACATCGCTTTCGGCCGCCCTGGTGCATCGCGTGAGGAAGTCCGCGCCGCAGCGCTTGCCGCCCAGGCCGACGAATTCATCGCCCGGCTGGATAACGGCTATGAGACCGAGGTCGGCGAACGAGGCATCACCCTCTCCGGCGGCCAGCGACAGCGCATCGCCATTGCCCGCGCCATCCTGAAGAACGCGCCCGTGCTGCTGCTCGACGAAGCGACCTCAGCGCTTGACGCCGAAAGCGAGACGCTGGTGCAGAAGGCGCTCGACGGCTTGGTTGACGGTCGCACGACACTGGTCATCGCCCATCGCCTGGCGACGGTGCTGAAGGCCGACCGAATCCTCGTCATGGACAAGGGCCGCGTCGTCGAGGAAGGCACGCATCAGAGCCTGATCCGCCAGGGCGGCATCTATGCCCGGCTGGCGCGCCTGCAATTCGACGCCGCCAATGAGGATGTGCTCGCTCCTGCCAAATAACCGGTACGCGCTTCTCCACCGATAGCGACTAAAGTCTCAGGCCGACCACACCTCCCTGCGGTTGTCTTTCCCGCCTCCTGCCCTACCCTCTTCATGCCCCTGGGTGGGGATTGCTGTTGAAATCGCGGGAGGAGATAGGAATGGCGCTTTCCGACATGACGCGACGCACGGGGCTCGCGCTCGTTCTTGGCCTGACTGCAATGCTGGGGCTCGGCAGCTCTGCTGTTGCTGCAGATTTTCCCGATCGTCCGATCACCATGGTCGTGCCCTTTGCGGCCGGCGGCTCGACCGATGTCGTCGCCCGTATCGTCGCGCAGAAGATGTCGGAGGATCTCGGCCAGCAGGTGATCGTCCAGAATGTCGCCGGCGCCGGTGGCAATCTCGGGGCCGGCAACGTCGCCCGCGCCGAGCCTGACGGCTACACCATTCTGATGGGCACCGTTGCGACCCACGCCCTCAATCCGCTGATCCTCAAATCGACGCCCTACGACCCGGAGAAGGATTTCGCGCCGGTCTCCCTGCTCGTCGTCGTGCCGAACGTGCTGGTCGTCAATCCGGAATTGCCGGCAAAAACGGTGCAGGAACTGGTCGCGCTGCTGAAAGCCGAGCCCGATAAATACAGTTACGCCTCGTCCGGCAACGGCACGCCGCTGCATCTCTCCGGCGAACTCTTCAAGTCCATGGCCGGCGTCAGCATGCAGCATATCCCCTATAAGGGCGCCGGTCCGGCATTGAACGATGTCATCGGCAACCAGGTGCCGATCATGTTCGACAACCTGCCCTCCTCCTCCAGCCACATCAAGGCGGGCACGCTGAGGGCGCTGGCGGTGACCACCGCCGAGCGCGCGCCCTCCTTCCCCGATGTGCCCACGATCGCCGAGTCGGGCATACCGGGCTACGAGACCTATACCTGGAACGCGCTTTTTGCCCCAGCCAACACGCCGGGCGAGGTGGTGACGCGCCTCAACGCCTCGGCGAACAAGGCGCTCAAAGACCCGGCCGTTGCCGAACGCATGAAGGAATTCAGCGCCACCATCGTCGGCTCGACGCCCGAGGAACTTGCCGCCCACGTGAAGGCTGAGCTCGCCAAATGGGGGCCGGTGGTCAAGGGCGCAAACATCCAGATGGAATGATGCGAGGACATTTGCCGGGCATCTTCCGCGCAGCGCTGATTAGCACCAGTTGAACTCAATCCTCATTAAGGCAGTGGAAAAGCTCGGCATTTTGATCTAGCCTCCTCGACGCTGATGGTGCAATTCAGCGTTTCGGGAGACATCCATGTATAAATTCGAAGTCTACAAGGATAAATCAGGCGAATTCCGTTTCCGCTTCAAGGCATCGAACGGGGAAACCATGTTCAGCTCCGAGGGTTACAAGGCGAAGGCGTCCGCCCTGAATGCCATCGAGTCCATCAAGAAGAATACCTCCGGCGCCGAGATCGTCGACCAGACGAAGGCCGAAGCCTGAGCGGCATGGCACGGGCGGCATCAATGCCGCCCTGCTTTTTCGCGCCCTCGAGCGGCGCTGGTGTCTTAGAGACCGGGTCGCCTGTTTGTGATTTCCGGCGCGATTTTTCTTTTTCAAATATTTTTTCAAAGCCATGTCGAAACGACCGGCGATCGCGCCTCATTGTCTCGGAACGGCTAGCCGCTCCACCAGGCTCGACGGCTTTCGCCAGCGGCCTGGATCAACGCCAACAACGATATCAGGAGTTTTCCATGCAATATGCCCTCATCATTCGCGAAGCGCCGGAGGATTTCGCCCGCCGTAGCGATCCGGCCTATCGCGACGGCTGGGTTGCTTACACCCAGGCGCTTGTCCAGGCCGGGATCATGACCGGCGGCGCGGGGCTGACAGCCCCCGAGACCGGCACGGTCATACGCCGCAAGGGCGAGGATCACGATGTCCAGGACGGTCCCTATCCGGAAGGCAAGGAGCAGCTCGGCGGCTTCTATCTAATCGAGGTCCCGGACATCGACACCGCGCTTGAATGGGCTACCCGTATTCCTATCTCCGACAAGGGTTCGGTCGAGGTGCGCCCGCGCCTGCAGATGTGAGGCGGCAATGCCGCCCGATGCCGGACGCGCCGCCGAACAAGTGGCGCGACAATCCTATGGCAGGCTGATCGCCTTTCTCGCCGCCCGCTCGCGCGACGTGCCGGCGGCAGAAGACGCATTGTCGGAAGCGCTGGCTTCGGCCCTGCGCGTCTGGGCGGAGCGCGGCATTCCCGCCAATCCGGAAGCCTGGCTGCTGGTGGCCGCCCGCCGCAATCTGATGCAGGCGGCCCGGCACCGCACTGTCGAGGCCAACGCACAAACGACGATATCCGTCGCCCTCGAGGAAGCGGAGGCACGAATGAACGAGGCCGGCAATTCCGTCTTTCCCGATGAACGGCTGAAGCTACTCTTCGCCTGCACCCATCCTGCCATCGACAGCTCCGTGCATACGGCGCTGATGCTGCAGGCGATTCTCGGCATCGAAGCCAGAACCATCGCCCGGGCCTTCGTCGTTTCAGCGGAAGCTATGAGCCAGCGGCTGGTGCGGGCCAAGGTGAAGATCCGTGATGCCGGCATTCCCTTCACCATACCACCTCGGCCCGCGCTGCCTGGGCGGCTTGCCGCCGTGCTTTCAGCGGTCTACGCCGCCTACGGCCTCGGATGGGATGGTCTCGATGGCGAGGAAGCGCACCATTCGCTTGCCGGCGAAGCGATCTGGCTCGGCCGGGCGCTTCTGACGGTACTTCCGGATGAGCCGGAAGCGATCGGCCTCCTCTCGCTGATGCTTCACTGCGAAGCCCGCCGTAGCGCCCGGCGCGACGGCAACGGGCGCTATGTGCCGCTGGACGAGCAGGATCCGGCCGGCTGGGACGCCACCATGACCGCGGAGGCGGACGCGCTGCTGCGCAAGGCCGGAAGCTTCAACCGTTTCGGCCCCTATCAGTGCCAGGCGGCGATTCAATCGGTGCATGCGGCGCGCCGCCTTTCGGGAGTGACCGACTGGCAGGCGCTGACGACGCTCTATGCCGCGTTGCTGACGATGAAGCCGACGCTCGGCGCGCGCGTCGCCCAAGCGGCGGTGATCGGCCGGGCTTTAAGCCCCGCCGAAGGCCTGGCCCTGCTCGACAGGATCGATCCGCGCGCGATCGCTGCCTATCAGCCCTACTGGGCCGTACGTGCCTTTCTTCTGGCACGAGCGGGCGACGATGCGGCCGCCGCCGATGCCTACATGACGGCGATCGGCCTCAGCGACAGCCCCTCTGTCCGAGCCTTTCTCGTCGATCGGCTCGCCGAAGCGCGGCGGACGACATCAGGCTGATCATTTCTCGGTGAGCTTCAGCTCGATGCGGCGGTTCGTGGAACGGGCGTCCGGGGCATCGCCGGGTGCGATCGGCTGAAATTCGCCGAAGCCCGCGGCAACGAGCCGGTCCGCCGGCACACCCTGGCCGATCAGGAATTTGACGACCGAAATCGCGCGTGCCGAGGAAAGCTCCCAATTGTCGCGATAGCGGCCCGTTCCCGCAAGCGGCACATTGTCGGTATGGCCGTCAACGCGCAAAACCCAGTTGATCTCCGGCGGAATTTCTTTGGCGAGGTCGAGCAACGCCGCGGCAAGCTTCGCCATCTCCCCCTGCCCTTCAGGGTTGAGATCGGCGCTGCCCGAGGGAAACAGCACTTCGGACTGGAAGACAAACCGATCGCCGACGATACGAATGTTCTCGCGATCCGAAAGGATTTCACGCAGGCGACCGAAGAAGTCGGAGCGGTAGCGATTCAGTTCCTGCACGCGCGCCGCCAGCGCCACGTTGAGGCGACTGCCGAGATCGGCGATCTTGGTCTGCGAGACCCGGTCCTTCTCCTCGGATGCCTGCAGCGCCGCTTCGACCGCGGCGATCTGGCTGCGGAGTGCGGCGATCTGCTGGTTCAAGAGTTCGACCTGGCTCAGCGCCCGTTCGCTCACCTGCTTCTGCTCGTCGAGCTCCTGCGTCATGGCGCCGATCCGCTTTTGAGCCGCATCCTGGCCGCCCGAGCCGGCGTTCAGCAGCGCCTGAAGCCGTGAGCGTTCCCCTTCGGCAGTCGCGAGCGAAGCCTGCAGGTTGGCGACAGAATCCTGGAGATCCTGATTGCTACCCTTTTCGAGCGCCAGAAGCTGCGTCAGCTCGTTGATTTGGCTATTGAGCCGATTGAGTACCTCGTCGCGCCCGGTGATTTCGCGGCTTAGGATGAACTGCCCGACGACGAAGACGGTCAGCAGGAACATGATCGAAATGAGCAGCGTCGACAACGCATCGACGAAGCCCGGCCAGTAATCCACCGTGCGTTCGCGGCGGCGGTTGCGGGCAAGTGCCATGGCTTACTTGCCCTCGCTCTTTTCTGCATGGCTCGTGCGCTCGCGCAGCCGCTCGGACCGCTCGCCGCCCCGCTCCTGCAGGCCGATGCGCTCGGCCAGCCGGTCGAGCGTCCGGCGCATGGCTTTCGCCTCGTCCTGCTGCGCCTCGATCCAGTCACGCAGCATCTGCTGCTCGTTGCGCATATTCTTGACCAGACCCTGAATGCCTTCGGCAAGGCTTGCCATGGCAGCGACAGAGCGCTGGTTGCCGACACCGCCTTCTTCGGAGACCTTGCGCAGATACTCGGAAAGTGCGCGCATGTCGTCCGAGGAAGACCCGGCAACGGCGTCGAGCGCCGGCGCAAGATCGGAGCCGACATCGGTGACCGAGGAGAGCCAGTTTTCCAACTCCGTATAGAAGCGATTCTGCGCGCGCCCGGCCTGCAGGTCGAGGAAGCCGAGAATGAGCGAACCGGAGAGGCCGAGCAGCGACGACGAGAAGGCCTGCCCCATGCCGGAAAGCGGCATGGAAAGTCCCTCCTTCAGCGCCGAGAGCACGTCTCCCGTGCCGTTCGAGCCGGGATCGAGCGACTGGATGACGGCACTGATCGAGCCGATTGTGCCGATGAGACCCCAAAACGTGCCGAGCAGGCCGAGGAATACCAGGAGGCCGATCAGGTAGCGCGAAACGTCACGCGATTCGTCGAGGCGGGTGGCGATCGAATCCAAAATCGAACGCAGCGCCGTCGTCGACAGCGCCACCGAGCTCTTGCGGCTGCCGATCAGCGCCCGCATCGGCGCAAGCAGCCGCGGGTTACGGTTGACCTTATCCGCGCTGCCGGCAGCGCGGAAGGAGTTGAACCAGCGCACTTCGGGGCGAAGCGCCAGCACGTGATTGAAAACAAGGACGATTCCGACTGCGAGAACGCCGAGGATCAGGCCGTTGAGGCCCGGATTGTGCATGAAGGCTGTTTGCGTCTGCCGAAAGAGGATCGCGGCAATGAACCCGACAATGACGAGGAAAAGCAGCATCGTCCAAAGGAAGGGCATGGGGCTCGAGAGCCTGTAGGTATAACCGCCGGCCGTCTTTTCGGTGGAGCCGATCTCCGCCACATTCACATTTTCCATAGGTCCAGCAGCCTCCGAACTCATTGCTGGCGGAGACTAGAGCAACATTGTGCCGAATTGAAGTATGCCGTGGCGAAAACCGTGACTTTACAACAGCCGGATTTTTATGCGCTCACTTGGCGGGAATCGGCCGCCTGATGACCTCGATCAGCGCCTTATGGACAAGTTCGTTGCCGGCGACGATCGCACCGCCCTCCAGAATGGCCGTTCCGCCATCCCAGTCGGTGGCGAAGCCGCCGGCTTCGCGGATGAGCAGGATACCGGCTGCCATGTCCCAGGGCGCAAGCTCCGCCTCCCAGAAGCCGTCGAAACGTCCGGCGGCGACATGGGCGAGATCGAGGGTCGGTGCGCCCAGGCGGCGGATGCCGGCCACTTCGCCCATCACGTGGCGCAGTTCGACCAGGAACTTGCCGTGATTGCGCTTGCCGAGCGCGGGCACACCGCAACCGATGACGCAATCCGACAGCACGCGGCGCGCAGCGACGCGCAGGCGCCGGTCGTTGAGGAAAGCGCCGCCGCCGCGCTCGGCAGTATAAAGTTCGTCGGTCGCCGGATTGAAGACGACGGCGGCAACGATCTCGCCATTGCGCTCGAGCGCAATCGAGACAGCGAAGGCCGGGATGCCATGCAGGAAGTTCGTCGTGCCGTCGAGCGGGTCGACGATCCAGCGATGCGCGCCATCGGTGCCCTTGATCTCTTCGCTTTCCTCGCCGAGGAAGCCATAGGTCGGACGCGCCTTCATCAGCTCTTCCCTGACGATCTTCTCGGCCTTGCGGTCGGCGGCGGAAACGAAATCGCCCGGTCCCTTCACCGAAACCTGCAGGTTCTGCACTTCGCCGAAATCACGTCCCAGCGATTTTCCTGCCTTGAGAGCAGCCTGAACCATGACATTGAGAAGAGCTGAACGGGCCATCGGCGCATTTCCTTGGGACTGATACGGGACGCGCGCTGCCAGGGGCGGGAAATGTCCCTGAACATGTATGACAGGCAGCGCCAGCAAAGATTGGCGGCCTCAAGACCACAAAATCGCGGAAATTTCAAGGGGAGGCACGCATGGCTGCCCGCAGGCCGGAAAAGCATGGCCTTATTTGCCATCGGATCGAGAACCGGCCTCAGAACTTCTGCTGCGTTATCAGGACTTCGCGGGCGATCTGATCGAGCGGCAGAATGCGGTCGACGCCGCCTTTTGCAATCGCCTCCTTCGGCATGCCGAAGACAACCGAACTCGCCTCGTCCTGGGCCACGGTATAGGCGCCGGCTTCATGCATCTCCAGCATGCCGCGCGCACCGTCGTCGCCCATACCCGTCATGATGATCCCCATGGCGTTCGAGCCGGCCGAGCGCGCCGCCGAACGGAAGAGCACGTCGACGGAAGGCCGGTGGCGGGAGACCAGCGGCCCGGTCTTCACGCTCACATAATAGCGCGCACCCTGGCGTTCGAGCAGCGTGTGCTTGTCACCGGGCGCGATCAGCACATGGCCGCGCAGCACCGGATCGCCGTCGGCGGCCTCCTTGACCTCGACCTCGCAGAGCCCGTTCAGGCGCTTGGCGAAGGCGGCTGTGAATTTCTCCGGCATATGCTGGACGATCACCATGCCGGGCGCATTGGCCGGCAGCTCCTCCAGGAACTCGCGCAACGCTTCGGTTCCGCCGGTGGAGGCGCCGACGCAGACGACCATCTCCGTCGTCTTCGCCATGGCGCGGCCCGTTGGCGGCGGCAGCATGGCATCGGCCGTCAGCTTCCTGGCCGGTCCCTCGGCGGAAGCGGAACGAATGGTTCCGGCGGCACGGCGCGCGATGGAAAGTCGCGCGTGCGAGGCGCTCTTGACGACTTCGCGAATGCGCATCGCATCATCGGCAAGACCGTCGGCGGCGCCGATCTTCGATTTCAGAATGACGTCGACGGCGCCCGCCTCCAGCGCCTGGATGAGCGTTTCCGAGCCCGCTTCCGTCAGCGACGAACACATCACGACCGGGATCGGCCGCTGCGACATCAGTTTGCGCAGGAAGGTGATGCCGTCCATGCGCGGCATCTCCACGTCGAGCGTGATGACGTCGGGAATCTCCTCCTGCAGCCTCCGCGCCGCCACGAAAGGATCGGACGCCACTGCCATGATCTCGATATCAGGATCCTGCTCCAGCACATGAGCCAGCGTCTGCCGGACGCTGGCGGAATCGTCGATGATGAGAACCCGGATTTTCTTGCGCATGAATGCCTCTAGATACGCTGAAACACCGTATTCGAGACCTGCTTCAGCGGCAGGTCGAAGCCGGTGATCGATTCGGAATGACCGATGAACAGATAGCCACCCTTCGCCAGGCAATCGCAGAGGCGGCTGAGCACGCCCGCCTGGGTCTGCTTGTCGAAGTAGATCAGCACGTTGCGGCAGAAGATGACGTTCATCAAGTCGCCAACCGGATATTTGTCGTCCATCAGGTTCATCCGTGCAAACCCCACTCTGCTGCGCAGCTTCGGGCTTATGCGCACCTCCTTGCGGCCAGACTGCTTGGCGACCAGCACATATTTGCGCTGCAGGTCGCGCGGCACGGGCGCAATCAGGTCTTCCGGATAGATGCCGTGACGCGCCGTCTGCAGCACGTCGGTGGAAAGATCGGTGGCAAGCACGCTATAGGAAACATCCCTGCGGCCTTCCGCGAATTCCGCCAGCACCATTGCCATCGTATAGGGTTCGGCTCCCGTCGAGCAGGCCGAGCTCCAGGTCCGGATGGTGCGCACACCGCTATTGGCGATCGCCGGCAGCGCCACGGTCTGCATATATTCAAAATGCTTGGCTTCCCGGAAGAAGTCGGTCTTGTTGGTCGTCACCACGTCGATGAGGTAGACGGTTTCCTGTGCAAGCCCATCGTGATTGAACAGAAAATCGCAATAATCGTCGAAGGTCGAATGGTTGGTCGCGCGAAGGCGGCGCCTCAGCCGCCCCTCGAGCATCGTCAGCTTGGTAGGCGGCATCTTGATGCCGCTATAGTCGTAGATGAACTGGGCAAGCTTGTCGAAATTGCGCTTGCTGATCCGGTCGCCCGGCAATTGGGTTTCCACAGCTGCCATACTCATAGAACGCAGAACTCCGATTTGATGCGGCGTCAGGCTGCCGATTGCAGTGCCGAGGCGTCCTCGCGCGACAGGAGTCGTGCAAGATCGATGATGACAACGAAGCCGTTTTCACGGCGAACGACGCCGGCGATATAATCCGAACGCCAACGCACGCCGATGTCGGGCGCCGCCTCGATCTGGTCGCGCCGGAACGGAGTGACCTCGAAGACGCGGTCG
Source organism: Rhizobium atlanticum (assembly GCF_030182485.1). Taxonomy (NCBI): domain Bacteria; kingdom Pseudomonadati; phylum Pseudomonadota; class Alphaproteobacteria; order Hyphomicrobiales; family Rhizobiaceae; genus Rhizobium; species Rhizobium atlanticum. The sequence goes on along the minus strand of NZ_JAQJCJ010000004.1, from coordinate 225,253 downwards.
GCGACGAGGCCCAGAGTCAGGAGCCGGTTTTCCATCGGCACGTCGAGCACCAGCACCCGCGTGTGCGGCGTCGGCACGGTCTTGGTCATGCCAAGCTTCAAGCGAAGATCGATGGTCGGCACGCCTTGCCCGCGCACGTCGCGCAGGCCGAGCAGATAGTCGGGACCGTTCGGAATCTTGAAGGCTTCCGCATAGTCGAGGATTTCACGTACGACCTCAACCGGCACGGCGAAAATCTCGTCGCCGAGGCTGAAGGTCACGAATTGCGCTTCCAGAGATGTGGTAGCCATGATCATGCGCTTTCCTTGAATTCAGCGTCCCCATCATCGGGGCCGCCCATGGAGAGATCGAGAGCGAAACCTTTCACCCGCGCCTGTTGACCGGCAACGCTGTTGGCCGGTTTCTTGGCGGCAGGCTTGCGGGCGGAGCCCTGAGCCGGACTGCGGACCGTCATTCTGGCGGCCGGCGTGCGGGACTGGCGGTTGCCGGCCGCATCGACGTTGAAGAAGGCGATCGAGGCCTGCAGTTCCTCGGCCTGGGAGGCAAGTTCCTCTGAGGTCGCAGACATCTGCTCGGAGGCACCGGCATTCTGCTGCGTCACCTTGTCGAGCTGCTGGATCGCTTCATTGATCTGGGCCGCACCGACGTCCTGCTCGCGGCAGGCGGCGCTGATCTCGGCCACGAGTTCGGCCGTCTTACGAATGTCGGGCACCAGGCGGCCGAGCATGTCGCCGGCTTCCTGGGCAGCCTTAACGGTATCGCCCGACATAGAGCTGATTTCGGCCGCCGCCGACTGGCTGCGCTCAGCAAGCTTGCGCACCTCGGAGGCGACGACCGCAAAGCCCTTGCCATGTTCGCCGGCGCGCGCCGCTTCGACGGCGGCGTTCAGCGCCAGCAGGTCGGTCTGGCGGGCGATTTCCTGGACGATGCTGATCTTGTCGGCGATGGTCCGCATCGCCTGCACCGCGCGCGAAACGGCTTCGCCGCTCATTTCCGCATCCTTGGCCGACTGGCGAGCGATCTTTTCTGTCTGGGCGGCATTGTCGGCATTCTGCTTGATATTGGCGGCCATCTCCTCCATTGAGGCGGAAGCCTCTTCGGCGGAGGCTGCCTGTTCGCTGGCACCCTGTGACACCTGTTCGGAGCTTGCCGAAAGTTCCTGGCTGCCGGCCGAGACGTTCTCGGCGGCCGAGATCGCATCGGCGACGACGCCGCGCAGCCGTTCGACCATCTGTTCCAGCGCGATGCCCAGTGTATCCTTCTCCGATAGCGGCTTCGGCGAGACCCTCAGGTCGCCGCCGGCGATTTGCGTAGCGATGTCGGCGGTGGCTCGAAGATTATCGGTCATGACATTGATTGTATTCACGAGATCCCTGATCTCGTCATTACTCTTGATCTCCACCTTCTGGTTTAGGTCGCCGATGGCGACGGCATTGGCAACGTCCATGATCTTGCGCAGGCCGCTGTTGACGCCGAGGCCTATCCACAGTGCAGCCGCGAAAGCGATAACTGACGCACCAACCGCAATGACGATCAGCATGTTCTTGGTAGAGCCATAGAGGACTTCAGTGTCGTCATCAGCCTGTATCATGGCCTTTTGCTGCAGCGATACAAGCGCCTCGAACACCTCTTCCAGTTCCACGACGACAGCGCGAACCTCTCCTGACGAAAGCGCTGCGGCCCCTGCCCTGTCACCGCTTTCTTGGCTTGCGGCAACTCTGGCGGAACCTTCGCTGAAGCGCTTGGCCAGCTCGATCAGCCTATCCCAGTTGGGTTTGCCCTCGGTGGTTGCGAGCTGTTGACCGCTGGTAGCGAAGGCGAGCATATCATCCGCGCTCTTTGCCGAGTTCTGATAGTTCTTGACCGCTGTTTCGGGATTCATTTCCAGAAGGGCATTCTTCTGCCAGCGAACCGCATTGAGCTCGGCCGTCTTGGCCTCCAGAGCCAGTTCGAGGCTTTTTGCAGGACCGGAGATAAGGCTGCCGACAGCGTCGTTCAGCGAACTGAGACTGATGATGCCATAAATCGCGCTACCCACCAGCAATAGTATGACGACACCAAATGCGGCTGCGAGTTTGAGTTTGATCGTGATACGCATCTCAATATTCCTCTCTGAGAGCGAAGGAATGATGTGGACCGGGCGCGCGGCGTCATGCAGCAAAGAAAGTCCGGCAGGCGAAGACAGGTAAGAAGAATTGGCGGACTTCCGTGGCGACGCCCCCGGGGCGCCGGAATTGCGTCGCGGGCCGTGCTGGCTGGCCCACGACAGTTGCAAGGGAAAGCCGCCTATTCTCTGGGAAGCGTCATGCGCTCTCCCTGAAATCGTCGTCGCCGGCGTCAGGGCCGCCCATCGACAGGTCAAGGGCAAAGCCCTTCACGCGGGCCTGCTGGCCTGCAACGCTGTCGGTTGCCGGCTTCTTGGCCGCCGGCCTGCGAGCGGCAGGGGCCGGGCTACGAACCGTCATCTTGGCGCCCTGTGTGCGATCGCGGCGCCCACCCGCTATATCGACCTTGAAGAAGGCGATCGAGGTCTGCAGTTCTTCCGCCTGCGAAGCGAGCTCTTCGGACGTCGCCGACATCTGTTCGGAGGCGCCGGCGTTCTGCTGCGTCACCTTGTCGAGCTGCTGGATCGCCTCATTGATCTGGGCTGCACCGATATCCTGCTCACGGCAGGCAGCACTGATCTCGGAAACGAGTTCCGCCGTCTTGCGGATATCAGGCACCAGGCGCCCCAGCATTTCGCCGGCTTCCTGGGCGGCTGTCACTGTGTCGCCTGACATGGCGCTGATTTCGGCAGCGGCCGACTGGCTGCGTTCGGCAAGCTTGCGCACTTCCGAGGCCACTACGGCAAAACCTTTACCATGCTCGCCGGCGCGTGCGGCTTCGACGGCAGCGTTGAGAGCCAAGAGGTCGGTCTGACGGGCGATCTCCTGCACGATGCCGATCTTCTGTGCGATCGTGCGCATGGCATCAACCGCTCGGGCGACGGCTTCGCCGCTGGCTTCCGCGTCCTTGGCCGACTGCCGGGCGATTTTCTCGGTCTGGGCGGCATTGTCGGCATTCTGCTTGATGTTGGAGGCCATCTCCTCCATCGAGGCGGAAGCTTCTTCGGCCGAAGCCGCCTGCTCGGTAGCGCCCTGCGACACCTGCTCGGAACTCGATGAGAGCTGCTGGCTGCCAGAGGAGACGTTCTCGGCGGCCGAAATCGCGTCCGCGACCACACCGCGCAACCGCTCGACCATCTGCTCCAGCGCAAGGCCCAGCGCATCCTTGTCGGAAAGCGGCTTCGGAGACACGGTGAGATCGCCATTGGCGATCTGGTTGGCAATCCCCGCCGTGGTCCTCAGATTGGCGATCATGCTCTGCATCGCAATCCCGAGCGAGTCCTTGTCCGAGAGAGGCTTGGCATCGGTGGTCAGATCGCCCGTGGCGATCTGGTCGGCAAGGGCGGCGGTCGCGCGCAGATTGGCGGTCATGGTGTTGACCGTCTCGATGAGGTCCTTGATCTCGTCATTGGTCCTGACATCGACTTTCTGATTGAGATCGCCGATTGCCACGGCGTTTGCGACGCTCGTGATCTTTCTCAGACCATTGTTGATGCCGAGCGTGATCCATAATGCGGCGCCGAGCGCCACAAGCACGGCGAGCCCGGATGCTGTGGTGAGGATGAGCTTGGTGGAATTGTAAAGATCGCTGTTCGACTGATCGGTCGCTTGCATGCCTTTACGCTGGATCTCGGTGAGGGCTGCGATCGCATCGCCCATGTCGCCGGTCATCGCCCGGAGATCGCCAAGTGAAAGCGCCAGGGCGCCTGCCTTGTCACCCCTGACATCGAGTTGCTGCAGCTCGGCGGACTTCTCGCGGAATTTCCCGCCAACGCTCCGCAGCTTCTCCCAATGCGGCTTCCCTTCCGGAGAGGCGATGGCCAAGCCGGCGTCGACAGCGTCGAACATGGCCTGCAGATTCTGATCGGCCTCTTTGTAGAAACCGGCGGCCGCGTCCGGATCGGTGGAAAGCAGCGCGTTCTTCTGAGCCCGAATGGCGTTAACTTCGGCGATGTTTGCATTCAGCGCCAGTTCCAGCCGGCGCATCGGGCCGTTGATCATGTTGCTGCTCGCCTCGTTCAATGTGCCGAGGCTGAAGCTTCCATAAACCGCAATGCCGATCAGCAGCAGCGTCATGATCCCGAAAGCGAGACCTAATTTCAGTTTGATAGTGAAACGCATGTGATACCCCATTTTATGCGCCAAAACGATTGAATAGAGAGACGTTCCGATCCGGGAACGCCGAACTTCAGAGTGACGTGTCTGAAAGAGGGAAAGCGACTGCATTCACTTCCCGGCAGCCGGACATCTATCGTCGCAGCGCCAACGCCTACACGCGTTGGGGACATTCCGCCTCGGGCCACCGGAGCGGCCCGAGATTTCCGATGAGGGCGGAGGCGGCTCAGCTGCCTCGCCGGCGGAACGCTATGCGCGCCCCGGGAAGCGCCTACGCGCTTTCCCGAAAATCGTCGTCACTGGCGTCCGGACCGCCCATCGACATATCGAGAGCAAAGCCCTTGAGACGCTGCTGCTGAGCCGAAACCGTCTGACGGCGGCCCTGGCTTTGGACCTGCGCCGGAGCCTTGCGGGCCGGGGCCTTCACCACCTTGGCTGAGCCGTTCGCCGGCATCTTCTGGGCGCCGGACAGCGCGCTGCCCGTCGTATCGACCTTGAAGAAGGCGATCGACGTCTGCAGTTCTTCCGCCTGGGAAGCGAGCTCCTCGGAGGTTGCCGACATCTGCTCTGAGGCGCCGGCGTTCTGCTGCGTCACCTTGTCGAGCTGCTGGATCGCTTCGTTGATCTGCGAGGCACCGATATCCTGCTCACGGCAGGCGGCGCTGATCTCGGAAACGAGTTCCGCCGTCTTGCGGATGTCGGGCACCAGGCGGCCGAGCATCTCACCGGCATCAGCAGCGGCCTTGACGGTATCACCGGACATCGAGCTGATTTCGGCCGCCGCCGACTGGCTGCGTTCGGCAAGCTTGCGCACTTCCGAGGCGACCACGGCAAAACCTTTACCGTGTTCGCCGGCGCGTGCGGCTTCGACTGCGGCATTGAGGGCCAGCAGATCGGTCTGACGGGCGATCTCCTGCACGATGCCGATCTTCTGGGCGATCGTGCGCATGGCGTCGACAGCGCGCGTTACCGCTTCGCCGCTGGCTTCGGCGTCCCTGGCCGACTGGCGGGCGATCTTTTCGGTCTGGGCGGCGTTGTCGGCATTCTGCTTGATGTTGGCGGCCATCTGCTCCATCGAAGCGGAGGCCTCCTCGGCGGACGCGGCCTGCTCCGTGGCGCCCTGCGACACCTGTTCGGAGCTCGCCGAAAGCTGCTGGCTGCCGGACGAGACGTTCTCCGCGGCCGACAGCGCATCGGCGACGACGCCCCGCAGGCGTTCGATCATGATGTTGACATTGCCCAGAAGCTCGCCGATTTCGTCATGGCTGGTGATATCGGCCATTTTCGTCAGGTCGCCTTCGGACACTTCGCGAACCACGGTGTTGGCGCGGCCGAGGCCTTTGCTGATCGTGCTGGCGATCCACAAGGCCGTGATCGCGGCAACCAGCAGTGCAACGACAGCGACGGCAATCATCGTCATGCGTGTGGTCGCATACTGCGCGTCGGCATCGGCGTCGGCGGTCTTCATGCGCTGCTTCTCAAGCGCAAGAATTTCGGCGAGTGTCGAGTCAATATCGTTGGCGGCGGCACGCGCCGTCGTGATGGAGATAGTGTTGGCACCGTCCGCATTGCCGGCCTTCAGATAGTCGCGGATCTGGTCGTCGGCTGCGTTGAAGGCCTTGGAAAGCTCGGCAATACGCGCCCAACGCGCCTTGCCTTCTTCCGTGGCAAGCGCCAGAACCTGGTTGAAGGCATCGCTGAAATCCTTACGAGCCGCGTTGCCCTTGTCGGTCGCACGGGCACTTTCTTCGGAAGTACGGGCGGTGAGCAGGTTCTTCTGTTGGCGGATGGCTTCGAGCTGCGCGATGTTGATCTGCTGCGCAAGGTCGAGGCGGGCTGCCGGGCCGGCAAGAAGATTTCCGATGGTATCGTTCAGTGATCCAAGGCTGAAAATGCCGTAAGCGGCAGTGCCCAATAACATGAGAATAATAAAGGTGAACGCCGTCACCAGTTTCGTCTTGATTGTCAGTCTCATCGTCCCAACCCCTCTTGGATTACGTGCCGTCAACTGACGGCCCCAGCTGCGTCATGTCGCGATGAAAAAATCGCCTGCAGATTCGGGAGAATGATGAACTCTCCACCCCTCTTCACCAGGCAGTTGATGTAGTCGGCCCGCCAGCGCATGCCGACGCTCGGTGGCGCCTCGCTCGCGATCTTTGCGAGCGTCGTCACCTCGTTCACCTTATCGGTTCTGAGGCCGACGAGCGTCGGCTCGCCCTGCAGATCGATCTCAATGACGATGAAGCGGCTGTCGATCGTCGCCTCCGTCGCCTCCATCCCGAAAGCGAGACGCAGGTCGGCGAGCGGAATGACCTTGCCGCGGAAGTTGATGACGCTGGCGACGAAGGGCTGGCTGCCCGGCACCGCCGTCTCCGGAAGCAGATCCAGGATTTCCTGGACGATGACCGCCTCCAGCGCAAAAGTCTCGCCGTTGAGATCGAAGGTCAGGACCTCGACTTCCTCGGCATAGCTCCAATGATTGTCGAAACGTTCGGCTGTTGCTGCTGCACTCATCCTGCTACCCGCAATTGCGCCTCCTGTTGCTGACCCGCGGCAACCAGGTGCCCGACGTCGAGAATGAGGGCGACGCTGCCGTCGCCTAGAATGGTGGCGCCTGAAAAAGTCGCCACGTCGTTGTGCAGTTTCGACATCGACTTGATGACAGTCTGATGGTCGCCGATGATCTGGTCGACGACGAGGCCCACGCGCTCCGTGCCGGTCGAGATGACGACGACCTTCTGGTGCACGTCGGGCTTCGTGCCGGTGCGGAAAAGATCCCGCAGGCGCAGGAACGGCACCAGGCTGTCGCGTAGCGAGATGAAGCTGCGGCCGCGCGAGCGCAGATCCTCCTCGAGCGACAGTTCGAGGCATTCCTCGACGGCCGAAAGCGGGATGACGTAACGGCCGGTACCGACACGCACCAACAGACCGTCGATAATGGCAAGCGTCAGCGGAATGCGCAGCGACACTTCCGAACCCTGTCCGGGCACACTGACGATATCGATCGCGCCGCGAAGCTCTTCGACCGTCTTCTTGACCACGTCCATGCCGACGCCGCGGCCGGACAGATTGGTGATCGCCGCCGCCGTCGAAAACCCGGGAGCAAAGATCAGTTGCAAGAGCTCGGGGTCCGAAAGCGGCTGGCCCGGATGGATGAGGCCGGAGGATTCCGCCTTGGCGCGGACCCGTTCACGGTTGATGCCGCGGCCGTCGTCCTTGATCGAGATAATCACCTCGCCACCGGCCTGACGGGCCGAAAGTGTTACCGTGCCGGCCTTGGCCTTGCCGGCGGCAAGGCGGTCGGCGGGCACTTCGAGGCCGTGATCGATCGAGTTGCGCACCAGGTGCACCAGCGGATCGGCCAGCCGTTCGATCACCGTTTTATCGACCTCGGTGCTCTCGCCTTCCGTCACCAACTCGATCACCTTGCCGGTCTCGCGGGCAAGATCGTGGACGAGGCGGCGGAAACGGGAAAAGAGGGTCGCAACCGGCACCATGCGCAGCACCATCATCGTGTCGCGCAATTCGCCGGACAGACGTTCGATTTCTTCCGAGACGGAGCGCAGTGCGATATCGATGCTGGCGCTCGCGAGCTGGCTGAGGCGCGATTGCGCGATCACGAGCTCACCGACGCGGTCCATCAGTTCGTCCAGGCGCTCTGCCGGAACGCGCACGTTCTCGGCAGCCTTCGCCTGGCTGGCGGCGGGTGCCTCACGCTTGACGGGAACCGCTTCGACGGGACGAAATTCCGGCACGGCGGCCGCCGGGACAGGCGGTGGTGGTGCTGAGGCGGCAGCGGCAGGCACCAGCATTGTTTCAGCCGGAGCGGCCGTTGCCGCTACCGTGCCGTCGATCTCCTCGACGCTGAGTTCCATGTCGTCGAGCACGAAGATGAAGACGTCGTCGATCGCTGAACGGTCCTGCTCGCTAATCAGCGTCACATCCCAGGAAATATAGAGTTCCGTCGGCGTGAGCTCATCGAGGGGCGGAATGGCCGAAGTGTCGGCGCGCACGGTGCATTCGCCGAGATCGCGCAGTTCGTCCAGCAGGCCGAGCGGATTGGTGCCGTTGGCCATCGAATTGGCCGGCAGGCTGAAACGGATGCGCCAGCTGTTCCTCGTCTTTTTCGTCGACGCCTCCTGCACGGGCGCTGCGACGGTGGCTGGCGCCGCAGCCTTTGCGCCGACGGCGGCCTGCAGCTGTGCCAGAAGCTTGTGCCCGGTGTCGCCATGATCGCCGTCGGGCTGATCGACGAGGGCACGCATATGGTCCTGGGCGGCGAGAACGGCGGCGACGAGTTCGCTGGTGGCCGCGACCTCGCCCTTTCGAACGCGGTCGAAGGCCGTTTCGCAATGATGGGTGAAGGCGGCCAGCGCCTCGAAACCGAACATCGCGCCCGATCCCTTGAGCGTGTGAAGCCCGCGGAATACCGCGTCGACGAGATCCCTATTGTCGAGTTGGTGCGTGAGGTCGAGAAGGCCGGTCTCGATCGCTTCGAGGCATTCGGCAGCCTCCGTGCGGAATACGGCGACGGGGTCGAGCGTACTCATCTTCCGAGAACCTTCTTCACGATCTTAACGAGATTTTCCGGATCGAACGGCTTGGTCAGCCAGCCGGTCGCGCCGGCAGCCTTGGCACGTGCCTTGAGGTCGGCGTCAGATTCCGTCGTTAGAAAGATAATCGGAACACCGGCCTGCGCCGGCAGCTTGCGCAGTTCCTCGATCATCGTCAGCCCGTCCATGACAGGCATGTTGAGATCCGTCACGATCAGATCGAAGCTGCTGCCCTTGGCCGCAATGAGGCCTTCCGCCCCGTTGACCGCTTCGGTGACGCTGTAGCCGGCATTGGTCAGCGTGACCTTTGTGGTCAGGCGGATGCTGGCGGAATCGTCTACCGTCAGGATGTTGGCACTCATAATGTCACCTCTTTATGCAACCAAAACTTTAAGTCTTCATGATCGAAGGATTCGATGAAACCGGAACGCTCAAGTACGTTCAACACGGAGCCGCTGGCGGGAGAAGAAAGGTTGAGCGTCTTTCCGGCGGCTTTTGCCTGACGGCGGGCCGCTTCCATAAGTTGGATGAAACTCAGATCAGCTTCAGCATCAGCAGGAATGCTAAAGAGGATGGTATCTTTACTACCAAATGCGTCATTGATCTTGGTGTGTAATTCAGCCGCGTGCCGAATGTTTAGCACGTCTGGCAAAGTTATAGATTCACAATATTGACTCTGAGTATCCAATGCAGCCTCCTAGGCCCGAGAAATACTTTCGACCCTAAGAGGACTCTCACGACAGCGTTAATGCAGCGTAAACAGAGGTTGTAGAAAACCGACGTGAAGCGCATTCCGCGACTCCTAATTCTTATCGAGAATAAGTTGTATCCTTCTCTCTAAGCTCGGAAATAATAGAATAAGAACAAAACCTTAAATGATCTCACTTGCCATGCGCCGCACCGAATGCCTTGTCTCACACCTTTCATTAATCACAACGCAGGCGAGTCTGGCGCGTTTACCGGACATTTCCATCCTGCCCGTAGAAATAGAGTCAAAATGGCCTGCGTTTTAAGAAAAGGTATAAATGTGGCACACGCTCTGGTAACATCCAACGCTGCAGCCTACACATCGGGGCGGGAGATCAGTCAGATCCTGGAATCCGCCCGCAGCCAAGTCGAGGAGCGTTTTCTCGAGGGCGGGTCGGTGCTGCTGTCGGTGATGGATGTCCTCAACCGCCTGCTGAATTCGCTCGAAAGTGTCGCCAAGGCACTTGATGACAACGAGGCGAGCGATACCAGCGCCGATCTCCGCGCCACGGTGGAAAGCCTGACTGCATTGCCGGTCACCGAAGAAAATCGCCAGCAGGCGCTCATCTCGCTGGCGCAAACCGGCAGGGAACTGCGCAAGCACGTCGCCGATATGCAGGAGACGATGCGTTATCTCAGAACCTTTGCCGTGACTGTAAAGATCACCGGCGCCGGCCTTGCCGAATTCGCCGGCTTTGCGCAGGAGATTTTGGAACGTATCTATTCGGGCACCGATGAGGTGAATCGCTTCGCCGCCCATCTCGACAGCCTCGAGAAAGAGGTCAAACTCGCCGCTTCCTTCGGGGCTAACGTCTCCAGGAGCTACGCCGATACCGTTCCGGCCGTCGCCGGAGCCCTGCGCGACGATGCCGCCAAGATCGCCGAACACCGCAAAAATCTCGGCATCCTCGCCCGCGAGGTCGGCGCGATCGCACGCGGCGTCCAGAGCAAGGTCAGCTCGACTCTATCAGCCCTGCAAATCGGCGATATCACCCGTCAGCGTATCGAACATGTACAGGCAACCTTTTCGCTGCTTGAAGATTTCTTCGCCGGCGAAGATGGCGCCGGGCTCGACGCCGGTGCGCGCCAGCGTCTCCAGAATGTCGTTCACCATCTGACAGCGGCGCAGATGAGCGACATGTGCGTCAATTTCCAGCGGGATTCGGAGAACGTCGTCAAGACGATTGCGAGTTTCGACCACGACATGCGGGAAATCCTCAAGCTGCGCGATCAAATGGGCACCGAAAGCGGCGAAGCCGGCGGCAATTTCATGCGCGCACTGGAATCCAGCGTTTCTGCCGCCCACGAGATCGTCAAGCAGGTCGACACGGCAAGCCGGCAGGCTGACCAGGTAAGCCATACGACAATCGGCACGGCCGCCAAGCTTTCCGAAGCCATCGTCAACATTCGCGTCGTCAGGACCGACATCCATTACATGGCCTTGAACACCAATCTGCGCTGCAGCCGGCTTGGCGAGGAAGGCAAATCGATCAACGTCGTCACCGCCGAGCTGCGCATCTTCGCCGGCAAACTCGATGAATCCGCCGACGCCATCGTCAACGGGCTGCCGGCGCTCGAAGCCGCCGCCGGGCGCGTGGCTCCCACCACGGCCACCGCCGGCGGACTGGGCGAGAGCCTGACCTCGGCCGTCGGCAACATCCGTTCCGCGGCCAATGTCATGGAAAACGAGCTGAAGGTGCTCGCCGAGAACGGCCGCGAGGTCGCCGCCAAGATCGGCCTGCTGATCGGCAAGCTCGACTTCCAGCACGAACTCGGCGATGTCCTTGCCCGCTGCGCCGATGCGCTCGAAGGCGTCGCCGGCACCGATGTCGCCGATATCTCCGATCTCGCGGAGGTCATCGCACCGCTCGACCGCAAGATTTTCAAGCTCTATACGATGGTCCAGGAGCGCAACATTCATCGCGACATCATCCCGGCAAGCGAGGAGAGTATTTCAGCGCTTGCCGAGACCGCTAAAGCCGAAAACGACGAGGATCTTTTCGCCGACGCGCTTTTCTAGAGCATAAAACCGCGGCGGCTATCGCCGCCGGAATTTGTTGGCGGCATCTATAGCCGCCTTCTGCTGATCGTCCTCGATGCCGAGATAAAAATCCTCCAGGGCCGGATCGGCAAGCCCCGCACGGCGCGACAGCACATACCATTTCGCCGCCTCGATCGGGTTCGGCGGCGTGCCGATGGCGTTGATGTAGAGATGGGCGAGCTTGTTCTGCGCAACGACATTGCCGCCATTGGCGGCAAGTTTCAGCCATTCGAAACCCTTGACGTAATCCTTCGGGCCACCAACGCCGTTGACGAGCCAGATGCCGAGATCGAGCTGGGCCGTGTCGAAGCCGGCACGCGCTGCGCGCGCCATCCACTCGCGGGCGAGCTGCTTCTTTTCCTGCGGCAGGTCCTTCAGCGTTCCATAGATCTGCGCCACGGCATATTGCGAATCGGCAATGCCCTGCTCGGCTGATTTCTCGTAGAACGGCAGCGCGAGCTTCAGCCCCTTTTCGCCGGGATTGTCGGCGACGAGGATCTGCGCCCAGTTGAATTCGGCTGAAGGATTGCCGGCTTCGGCGGCCTTGCGCATATAGTCGTCGGCTTTGGCCTTGTCGCGCGGCACACCCTGGCCTTCCATCAGCATCAGGGCATATTTGAACATCGCCGCAGGATCGCCGCCTTCGGCCGCCTTGCCATACCAGAAGGCGGCGTTCTTCACGTCCTTCTTGACGCCGAGACCCTGCGAGAGGATTTCGCCAATCAGCGTCTGCGCCGCCGGATCGCCGAGCTGGGCGCGCGGCAGCGCCTTGTCCATCGCGGTCAGATAGTAACCGCGCTGAAAGGCGCCGTACGCCTCGTCAATCGGCCCTTTGTAGTCCTTCTCCGGCGGAAGGTCGGGCAGCTTCGCGCCCATGCGGTCGAAAACGCCGACGCCATCCGAGGGCTTCACATCCCCGTTGGGGAGCCGGTCGGTGCGAAAGCTTGACGCCGGCGCGGTGCCTGGCTGGCTGATGACGCTGTCCGGTGCCTGCGCCACGGCGATATCAGACCCGCCCGCAGTGAGGGCGACTATGCTGGCAAGCAGATATTTCAAAGGGCGGGCGGGCAGGATCGGCATGAGCGGGATTTCAATCCTCAAACCGTGGCGCTTTTTCGTCAAGCAGAGCATTGATCTCGGCAACGATGGACGGCGCTCGGCCGGGCTCCCCGAATACCGCCAGCCGCAGCGCCACGAACTCTGCTCCGGTCTCAGCGACGGCAAGAGCCGACGCCGGATCGGTGCCGCCCATGACGATGCAGGGGATTTCGATCATTGACGCCCACCATTCGCCGAGCGCAAGGTTCTTGGGATGCGCCTCCGGCTTGATATCCCCGTCGAGCTTGCCGAAGAAGATATAATCCGGCCTGACTTCGCCGATCTCCAGCGCATTGTGCCGGTCGCTGGCATTGCCGCCGCCGACGATCAGCTTCGGAGCGTGTTTGTCGATCGCCTCCGACAGTGCCTGGGCGTTGTCGGTAATATGCAGGCCATCCGCCTTCGCCCGTCCCGCCACGCGGCTGTCGCCTGCAATCAGCGCGGCGGCCCCCGCATCCTGGATCACCGGCACCAGCTTTTCGGCATGTTTCTGGAAGGCGCCGTCGTCGAGCCCGTATTGCGGCACGATGACGGAGGCGACATCGCCGCCCTTCAGCGCTTCGGCGACGATCTTTGCCTGTTCATCGGCGTCGGCGATATCGGGGACGATGAGCACCAGGCGGCAGCGGTTTTCGGCTTCGGTCATGAGGTCTTTCCGTTTCCTGCGAATTCCTTCTCGAAAGGACGGATCCGCACTCGTTTTGTGTGAGTAGTTCCGTTAGAGGAGGCTTGCAAGAGGAGGACGTCGAAAGCATGCCGCAGGACTTGTCATTCTACTACGCCGCCGTGCCCGCGGTTCTGCTTGTCGGCCTAGCAAAAGGCGGCATGGGCGACGCTTTGTCGCTGATCGGCCTGCCATTTCTCGCCCTGGTCGTCTCGCCGCTCGAAGCCGCGGCGATCCTGCTGCCGATCCTGGTCTTCATGGACATGATCTCGCTCGTCATCTGGCGCAGGCATGGCGATTGGGCGACGCTGAGGATCATGCTGCCGGGCGCAATTTTCGGCATTGCCCTCGGCTGGGCGACCTCGGCGCTCGTTCCCGGCAACGTCCTTCGCGTCGTCATCGGCGCGGTGACGATCCTCTTCTGCCTCCGCTATTTCTGGAACAATTTCGGCCCGGGTGCCGGCAAGGTGGTTCCGCCGCGTGGCCAGCGGCCGGTGGCCGCCGGCCTCTGGGGCGCCTTCTCCGGCTACGGCAGCTTCGTCGCCCATGCAGGCGGCGCCCCCTTCCAGATCTATGCTTTGCCGCTCAAACTTCAGCCACGCGAATATACCGGCACCAGCGTGCGTTTCTTCGCGATCCTCAATGCCATCAAGCTGGTCCCCTATTTCGCGCTCGGCCAGCTTGACACGCAGAATCTTGCGACTTCGGCGACGCTGCTGCCTTTCGCGCCACTCGCTACCCTTGCCGGCGCCTGGTGCGTGCGGCGCATGAAGCCGGAGATATTCTATCCTTTCATGTATGCCATGGCCCTGATCGCCGCCTTTCTGATCGCGCGCGAGGGCCTTAGCGGCTGACAAAGGCCACGCTACGCTGCAATGCACAATTTCCTTGCCGGAAGGGCCGGTTTGACGTAGCTTTTCCAGCATGTCGAACACGGACCCTTTCTCGGCGATTGCTGATCCGAACCGGCGGTTTCTGCTGGAGGAATTGCGTCGCGCTCCAAGGACGGTCAACGAGCTCGCCGAAGGGCTGCCGATCAGCCGCCCGGCGGTCTCGCAACACCTAAAGGCGCTGCTCGACAGCAATCTGGTCTCGGTGACCTCGGAAGGCACGAAGCGCATTTACACGGTCAACATCCGAGGCTTCGACAAGCTCAATTTATGGCTGGATCAGTTCTGGGCCTGATGCGCGTCCCCGCCGTGGGACACGCTGCGATCACATGAAACCACTCGAATATGCCCTCGTGAAAGCGCCAGCCGCAATGCCTCAAGCATCGGACTGGCGCAAATCTGGTATGAGATCACCGGATCTTGCTGATTTTAGGCGGAATGGATGGATTTACCTCTTCTAACGCAAGATGATCGACCGGCGATCTCCTGGGAGGATTAATGGACGGATGACTTGAGACGCTGAATCTCGTCCTTGATGCGCAGCTTGCGGCGCTTGCATTCGGCAATTTCGGTATCGGAGATAGAGGGAGCTGTTCTGAGCGCGTGCAACTCCTCCTCGAGTGCTACGTGCTTTTTCTGGAGTGATTCAAGATGAGCTTCAACTGTCATTTGACCCTTCCTTCCTCTTACCCTCCCCGACCATCATCGTCGGGGATCAAGGTGTCAACGGGGCGGACTGTGACATATTTTTGACGGCTTGTCGAAGGCCAAAAGATGAAGAAGAGATGGCAAATTCATGATCAAGACTAACTAGCCGTTACCCGTATTTGGTGATAGGAGCTTGCGGAAATCATCGGCAGATCGGACAAGGTCCGAGGACGATAACGGGGAATGCATATGGCCGATCAGGAACAGGCGGAAATCAGGCTCATGGTGGCGCGTCTGCGCCAGGAGCATGAGGATTTCGACGCTGCGATAAACGCCATGATCGAGACCGGATGCGACGCTCTGCGAATCCAGCGCATGAAGAAGAAGAAGCTCGTCATCAAGGACAAGCTCTCCAAGCTGGAAGACCAGATCGTTCCCGATATCATTGCCTGAAAGGAACGGTCGCAGGATGACAGATAGACCACTCGTCGCCATCATCATGGGCAGCCAGTCCGATTGGGAGACCATGAAGAACGCGGCTGACACGCTGGAAGCGCTGGAAATCGCTTATGATGCGCGCATCATCTCAGCGCACCGTACGCCCGAGCGAATGATGAATTTCGCCAAGGGCGCACGTGCGGAAGGTTTCAAGGTCATCATCGCCGGCGCCGGTGGTGCGGCGCATCTGCCGGGCATGACCGCATCGATGACGCCGCTGCCGGTCTTCGGCGTCCCGGTTCAGTCGAAGACCATGTCCGGCCAGGACAGCCTTCTTTCCATCGTGCAGATGCCGGCCGGCATTCCGGTTGGGACCCTCGCCATCGGCAAGGCGGGTGCGGTCAACGCCGCTCTTCTCGCGGCCGCCGTGCTGGCCCTTTCCGACGAAGAGATTGCCGACAGGCTCGACGAATGGCGCGAGCGCCAGAGTGCTGCCGTCGCCGAATATCCAATGGACGACCAATGACCATAGGAACGATCGGCATTGTCGGCGGCGGCCAGCTCGGCCGCATGCTGGCCATCGCCGCCGCCAGATTGAATTTCCGCACTGTCATCCTCGAGCCGCAGCTCGACTGCCCCGCCGCCCAACTGGCGAACCGGCAGATCGTCGCCGCCTATGACGATCCGGCGGCGCTGGCCGAGCTGGCAGACGCCTGCGACGTCGTCACCTACGAATTCGAGAATGTGCCCGTCGCAGCCGCCGAAGCGCTCTCGGCAAGCATCGCCGTCTATCCGCCTGCCAAGGCGCTCGAGGCCGCCCAGGATCGGCTCGTCGAAAAACGCTTCCTCAACGGCTGCGGCATATCAACCGCTCGCTTTCATGCAGTCGACAGCCAGGCCGATCTCGAAACCGCACTGAAAGATTTCGGCGGCCAAGGCGTGCTGAAGACCCGCCGTCTCGGTTATGACGGCAAGGGGCAGAAGGTTTTCCGCTCGCCCGCCGACAATCCTGACGGCGCCTATGCCGCGCTCGGGGCAGTGCCGCTCATCCTCGAAAGCTTCGTCGCCTTCGAGCGAGAGGTCTCGATCATCGCCGCGCGTGCCGCGGATGGGACGGTCGTCTGCTTCGATCCCGCCGAGAATGTCCACCGCAACGGCATCCTCCACACCTCGACCGTTCCGGCCGCAATCTCGGCGACGACTTCGGAGGTCGCTCGTCAATCGGCGGAAAAGATTCTCGCCGCGTTGAACTATGTCGGCGTGATCGGCATCGAATTCTTCGTGCTCGCCGATGACAGCCTGGTCGCCAACGAGATGGCGCCGCGCGTCCACAATTCCGGTCATTGGACGGAAGCCGCCTGCGTGGTCAGCCAGTTCGAGCAGCATATCCGCGCTGTCGCTGGCCTGCCGCTCGGCAATGGCGAGCGGCACTCCGACTGCGTCATGCAGAATTTGGTCGGTGACGATATCCTTGCCGTCCGCGACTGGCTGCAGCGTCCCGACACGCTGGTTCACCTCTATGGCAAGAGCGAGTGGCGCCTCGGCCGCAAGATGGGTCATGTCACGACATTGGCGCCGAAATTGCCGGTTTCGGGATGAGAAAACGGCCGTGCGGCTTGGGAAAAACACCGTCACGTGGTTGACACGCTGGAGGTGACGAGGTATCTGCACCCCCACCTAAAGAGCGCGCCCCGACGGCGCGCTTTTGATTGTTAAAGTTACGGGCGAATGTGAATTCCCCCATAGAGATCGCGGATCAGAAAAATGAAGATCAAGAATTCGCTCAAGTCGCTCAAGGCACGTCACCGTGACAACCGTCTGGTTCGTCGCAAGGGCCGCATTTACATCATCAACAAGCTGAACCCGCGCTACAAGGCTCGTCAGGGCTGATTGCGCGAATCCGGATCGTGCGCCGCTCAGAGTGCGGCAACGGACATCCGGGGGTCGCTGCGGTGATCACGGCTAATTTGTTTGATCTTCGGCGCTGGCGGACTAATATGTCCGCCATGCGCTTTTTTGCTTTGACGTCAGCGGTGCTGCCGCTCGCCTTCATCCTCTCCACCTCCCCGTTTCCGGTCGCCGCGGCGGAAAAGAACGTCATTGTCGAGCGGAGGGATGCCACTAGTTCGCCGAAGCAGCGTCTCGATCAGCTCTTCAGTCAGCTGAAACGCGAGCGTGATCCTGATAAGGCCAGCAGCATCGCCAATGAAATTCGCCTGGAGTGGAATGATTCCGGCAGTGCGACCGTGAACCTGCTGATGCAATGGGCCGACAAGGCGATCGAGGAAAAACGCAATCCCGCCGCCCTCGATTTCCTCGACGAGGCGATTGCCCTCAAGCCCGATTACGCCGAGAGCTGGAATCGCCGCGCCACGCTGAATTTCATCATGGGCAATTACCGCAAGTCGATGTCCGACATCGAGCATGTGCTGGATATCGAGCCACGCCATTTCGGCGCGCTCTCCGGCATGGCCGCGATCCTCAACAATTCCGGCAATGATCAATTGACCCTGAAGGCCTGGGAACGGTTCCTCGATATCTATCCCGCCGATCGCACCGCGCAGGAGCAGGTCAACATGCTTGCGGAAAAACTGGCCGGCAATCGAACCTGAAGCAGGATCGCCGAGCTTGACCTGCGCCCAGAGCGCGCAATTTTAGAACTGTCGAGGGAATTTGACACGATCGTCCCCCGCAAAATCCATCGATCGTCGCCGTTAAGATCATGCTTGCCGAAGTTTCCGCTCTTCTCGCCCCGCTCGCCGCCATCATCGGCTACTCCTCTTATAAGGCGCGGCAATTCGAACAGACCTATCCGAATATCGGCGAGTTAACGGATGTCGGCGGCTACCGCATGAACGCCGTCCATGTCGAGCGTCCCGAAAATGCAGACCTGCCGGCGCTCGTCTTCATTCACGGCGCCAGCGGCAATCTGCTCGATCAGATCGTCGCTTTTCGCGCACTGCTCGAAGGCCGGGCGGAAATGCTGTTCGTTGATCGTCCCGGTCACGGCTATTCGGAACGCGGCGGACCTGAGAACGCCCTACCCTCGGGCCAGGCCGATGCAATCGCCCGACTGATGGAAAAGCGCGGCATCGAGAAGGCGATCATCGTCGGCCATTCCTTCGGCGGCGCGATCACCGCCGCCTTCGGCCTGCGCCACCCGGATAAGACCGCCGGCCTGCTCTTCCTCGCGCCGGCCACCCATCCGTGGCCCGGCGGCATCGACTGGTATTATCATGTGGCGACCGTGCCGATCATCGGTTGGCTCTTCAACCACGCCGTCGTCGTTCCGCTTGGACTGAGCCGGCTGGAGCGCGGCACGCTGAATGTCTTCCGTCCCAATCCACGCCCTGCCGACTACATCGAAAAAACCGGCCCGTCGCTGGTGCTGCGGCCGCGCACATTCCACAACAATGCGGCCGATTTCAAAAGACTGCTCGCCTATGTGAAGGAGCAGTCGCCGCTCTATCCGCAGATCACCGCGCCGACCGTCATCATCACAGGCGACCGCGACGAGATCGTCTGGGAACACCTGCATTCGCGTGGCCTTGCCCGCGATATAGCAGGCTCCGAACTCGTCACGGTCCGCGGCGTCGGTCATAAGCCGGATTATCTCGCCACCGACGTCGCCATCGCCGCCATGGAAAAGATCGCCGGCAAGCCGCGCGACCTCCAGTCGGCCGCCCGCAGAGCCGAAGAGAGGCTCGCCGCCCCATCACGCGACCGAGCGGCCGAAACTCCGTGGTCTCTGATCAGGCGCCCGGGATGGTGCGTGACATCTCGGGACTCGAACGTCCCGCTGGCAAGATGTTCGGCGGGGCGATCGCAACCTCCCTCAGGTGCCGAGCCGCACACCGCCGTCGCAGGTGACGACATGACCGCTCATGAAGCCGCTTTCGATCAGGAATGCGATCGCCTGCGCGATATCCTCCGGCCTGCCGACACGGCCGACCGGCGTGCGGCCGGCGAAATCCGTGAAGACGCTGCTGCGCTGCTCGAATGGCAGGAAATGCCACCAGGGCGTATCGATGACCCCGGGTGAGACTCCGTTGACGCGCAGCGGCTTCAGCTCGACGGCTAGTACCGGTACCATCGCCTCAATTCCGGCATTGATGGCGGCAAGCCCTGCCGTGCCGGGCATCGCCGCTTGGGCGCTGACCGCTGAGACGAAGGTGATGCTGCCGCCCGGTTGAAGGAAGGGTAGTGCCGCCTGTGCCGCCGCCGCATGCGGAATGAGTTTGGTCTGAAATCCGGCGAGCAGATCCGCCATATCGAGCGTTGCGAAGGGACCTGCGCCATGGCCGCTGCCCATCGCCAGCACGAGATGGCCGAAGGTGCCGATGCCGGCAAAAACTCTTGCTAGGCTTGAAAACTCCGTCGCATCGAGCACGACGGTGCGCAGATCGCCGACTAGCGAAGCTTGTGCGGCCGCGAGTTTTTCGCCGTCGCGGCTTGCGATGGTGACCGCGTATCCCTGTTTCAAAAGTAAGTTTGCTGTGGCAAGGCCGATGCCGGATGAACCGCCGATGATGACCACATGCTGCAAAGTCATGATGCTGCTCCTTGAACTCATTGATCCGCAGGCGGGGATCACCTGCGACTTTGGCACCATGCGCCCAATGAAAACGGCAAACAGTTCCAATTTTATCCTGGTATCGATACTGATATGATCGGACCCATGGATCAGAAAACCGACGTCTTCGAAGCCCGCCGCCGCGAATTCGCGGCCTTCCTGCGTTCACGCCGCGAGCGGCTGGCGCCATCTGACGTCGGCTTACCGGAAGGCATCCGCCGACGCACTCCAGGCCTGAGGCGCGAGGAACTCGCCATGCTCGCAGGCGTCGGCACCACCTGGTACACATGGCTGGAGCAGGCCCGCAACGTCCGCCCCTCCCCACAGGTGCTAAACGCCCTTGCCGATGCCCTCCGCCTCGACGATGCCGAGCGCCGGCACCTCTTCACCCTCAATAATCGCCAGGCGGTACAGGCGATGTCGACAACACCCGAACACGTCGACGAGTCGCTGCAGCGCGTGCTCGCCAATCTGACCCATCAACCGGCCTATGTGCTCGGCCGGCGATGGGATGTGCTCGCCTGGAACCGCGCAACCGATGTGCTCTTCGGTGGCTATGACACGCTTGAGCGCGACGAGCGCAACATCATGCATCGTCTCTTCGTCGACCCTGCACATCGCCGGCTGCTCGTTGATTGGGAATCGGTTGCCCGCGTCTCCCTCGCGATGTTCCGGGCCGACAGTGCTCGTTATGCCGGCGATCCGGATTTCGAGCGGCTGATTGCACTGCTCATGCAGGCAAGTGACGAGTTCCGCAGTTGGTGGCAGCGCCACGAGGTGATCAGCCCGCTATCCGGCATCAAGCGCATCGATCATCCGGTCATGGGCCGCATGTCCTTCGAACACACCGGCCTGGCGCTGACGAACCGGCCCGAGATGAAGCTCATCGTCTACACGCCGCTCGATGACGACGATACCAACAGCAAACTCGCCAAACTGCTGGATCTGGATCCGGCATAAAGCCTGCCCCTCGCATTGCCGCGGACCGCAGCAGCCCCATATGTCTTTCCGTTGTTGTCCATAGGAGGGGAAATCATGGGCCGCCTGCATATCGGGACGATCTCCGTCATATCGGCATTGTCGCTAACTCTGACGACGGCCTTCGCGGCCTCGCCCGCACCGGTCGAAGCCGAACACGGGATGGTCGTCACCGCCCAGCATCTGGCGACCGATGTCGGCGTCGAGGTGCTGAAGAGCGGCGGCAACGCCGTCGATGCAGCGGTCGCCGTCGGTTATGCACTGGCGGTCGTCTATCCCTCGGCCGGCAATCTCGGCGGCGGCGGCTTCATGACCATCCGCCTGAAAGACGGCACCAAGACCTTCCTCGATTTCCGCGAACGCGCGCCGCTCGCCGCGACAAAGACAATGTATCTCGATGCTAAGGGCGATATCGTGCCGCGGGCCAGCCTTGATGGCTATCTCGCCGTCGGCGTTCCGGGCTCCGTCATGGGTTTCGAGACGGCTCGCGAGAAATACGGCACCCGCTCACGCCAGGATCTGATCGGGCCGGCGCTCCGCTTCGCCAAGGAGGGCTACACGCTGGAACAGGGTGACGCGGCGATCCTTGCCGGCAGCGCCAAGCGCCTTGCCAAGGACGAGACGGCGGCGAAGATTTTCCTGAAATCGGACGGCAAGCCCTATGGCTCCGGCGAAAAGCTTGCGCAGCCGGATCTCGCTGCAGTCCTGGCGGCCATTTCGGAAAAAGGACCGGACGCCTTCTATAAGGCTTCCCCCGCCGAGGCGATCGTAAAAGCGAGCCAGGCCAAGGGCGGCATCCTCGCCAAGGAGGACTTCGAGCAGTATGCCGTGCGCGAGCTGAAGCCGATCGAGTGCAATTACCGCGGCTACGACATCATCTCCTCGCCGCCACCCTCTTCCGGCGGCGTGATCATATGCGAGATCCTCAACGTCCTCGAAGGTTATCCGCTCTCCTATCTCGGCTACGCCTCGGCTGAAACCGTGCATGTGATGGTCGAGGCGATGCGCTACGCCTATGTCGACCGCAACGCGGCCCTCGGCGATCCCGATTTCGTCAACAATCCGGTCGAAAAACTGCTCGACAAGAGCTACGCCAAGGAGATCGCAGCAAAGATCGATCCCTACAAGGCCGGAACTTCGGCCAACCTGGAACCGCTCGGCGGCAAGGAAAGCAACGAGACGACCCACTATTCGATCATTGACGACGAGGGCAATGCGGTTGCCGTCACCTATACACTGAACGGCTCCTTCGGCGCAGCGGTCGTGGCACCCGGCACCGGCATTCTGCTCAACAACGAGATGGACGATTTCACCTCCAAGCCGGGTGTGCCGAACCTTTATGGCCTCGTTCAGGGCGAAGCCAACGCCATCGCTCCGAAGAAGACGCCGCTCTCCTCGATGAGCCCGACGATCGTCACCCGCGACGGCAAGCCCTTCATGGTGATCGGCAGCCCCGGCGGTTCGCGCATCATAACCATCACGCTGGAGGCGATTTTGAATGTCGTCGATTTTGGCATGGATATCAGCCAGGCGGTCAACGCACCGCGGTTTCATCACCAATGGCAGCCCGACAAGGTCTATCTCGAGCCCTATGCGCTCTCGCCGGATACGGAAAAGACGCTTGCGGCAATGGGCTATAGCTTCGACGGCGGCAACGGCGCGCCGCTCTGGGGCCAGGCCGCTGGCATCCTCGTCGGCGGCAAAAACCTTGCCGCCATCGAAAAGGGCGGCGGCGCTCGTTACAACGGCGCCATGGACGCCCGCGCGACAGAAGGCTCGGCGGGCGGCTATTGACGGTCGGCGAGCCGCCGGGCATTGCGCATGGTCATTCATGTCACGGTGACAAAGTCACCGTTCACAAAGCGTTTGCCCCGTCCTATGCATGAGCGACGCCGCAAGCAGGACGATTCTCGAATGGTCAGCATTGAAATGATTGTTGCCGCCCGCGCTCGACTGCGCGGTCTCGCGCGCCGCACGCCGCTTCTCTCCTCCCCCTTCCTGGACGAGATCGCCGGCCGGCGCCTGTTCGTGAAGGCGGAATGTCTGCAGCATTCGGGTTCCTTCAAGTTTCGCGGCGGCTGGTCTGCCGTCTCCGGGCTCGACCCGGCAGTACGCGCACGCGGCGTCATCGCCTTCTCCTCGGGTAATCATGCGCAGGGTGTCGCGCTTGCCGCCAAGCTGCACGGCGTGCCCGCGGTCATCATCATGCCGAGCAATGCGCCGAAGCTGAAGATCGCCAATACCCGCGCCTTCGGCGCCGAGGTCGTACTCTACGACCGCGCCAACGAGGATCGCGACGAAATCGGCGCCCGGCTCTCCGCCGAGCGCGGCCTGACGCTGATCAAACCTTTCGACGAACCGCTTGTCATCGCCGGTCAGGGCACGACTGGTCTCGAAATATCCGAACAGGCGGCAGAAGAAGGTATAACTGAAGCCGAGGTGCTCGTTCCCTGCGGCGGCGGCGGACTGACGTCAGGCATCGCGCTCGCCCTCGAAGCCAGCGCCCCCGGCTTTCGCGTCCGTCCCTGCGAGCCTAGGGACTTCGACGATACCACCCGCTCGCTCGCCTCCGGCAGGATCGAACGCAACGCCTCCATGTCGGGTTCGATCTGCGATGCGATCATCACACCGGAGCCGGGCAAGATCACCTTCCCGATCTTGCAGCGCCTCGCCGGCGCCGGCATCGTCGT
Organism: Rhizobium atlanticum; assembly: GCF_030182485.1. Classification (NCBI taxonomy): domain Bacteria; kingdom Pseudomonadati; phylum Pseudomonadota; class Alphaproteobacteria; order Hyphomicrobiales; family Rhizobiaceae; genus Rhizobium; species Rhizobium atlanticum. The sequence goes on along the minus strand of NZ_JAQJCJ010000004.1, from coordinate 201,713 downwards.
CACCGACGACGAAGCGCTGCGCGCCATGGCGCTGGCCTTCGTTAGATTGAAGATTGTCGTCGAGCCGGGCGGCGCCGTGGCGCTGGCTGCCGCCCTCTTCCACGGCGAGGCGCTGGAAAGCGATACCGTGGTCGCCGTCACCTCCGGCGGCAATGTCGATACCGACATCTTCGCTATGGCTTTGGAACGCTTCGGCTGAATAACAGGGCGGATTCATTGATCGGGGCCTGCGCTCGCAGAGGCAATCGAGAGATCAGCCTGCCGTCCCGTGCAGCGCGCCATGCACGGACTGTAGAACCAGTTCGCCAAGCCGCGCCGCAGCTGGTTGCAGCTCAGCTTCGGCTCTATGCAGCACCAGGCCGAGCTTCGGCAGCTCAGGCAGGCCGATTGCCTCTGGCGCGAGCGCCCGGACCTTCGCCGGCAGGCCGATCGGTGTGCGGATGGTCAAACCGAGACCCGCCGCCGTCGCTGCCCAGAGGCCGCCGAGACTGGGGCTGACGAATGCGAGCCGCCAGGAGATTCCCGCTGCGTCGAGCGCCTTGGTCGCCGCACTGCGCAACAGGCACGGCGCCTCCAGCGAGGAAAGCGGCATCGGCTCGCCGCTTGCCGCATGCCAGCCGGGCTGTCCCTCGGCAGGCCCGATCCAGCACATCGGCACTTCGCCGATGCGCTCGCAATGCGCCGTCAATTTCCCGTCGCTCCAGGCGAGTGCCAAATCGAGCTTGCCTGAGGTGACCCGCTCGAGAAGTTCGGCATTGCGCACCACCCGCGCCTCGATGCGGACTTTCGGGTGGGCCCGCGCGAAACGGCCGAGCACCTCAGGCAACAAGCTCTCGCCGAAATCCTCCTGCAGACCCAGTCGCACCCAGCCTTCCAGCTCGATGCTGTGCACGGCCGCCGCCGCCTCGTCATTGAGCTCCAGCAACCGTCTGGCATAACCGAGCATCGTTTCGCCGGCATCGGTCAGCGCCAGCCCGCGACCCGCCTTGCGGAAGATTGGGGTGCCCGCCTGTTCCTCCAGCTTCTTCAGCTGCGCGCTGACCGCTGACGTCGAACGCCCAAGCTTTTCCGCCGCCTTGGCGAAATTGCCGAGCTCCATGCCGGTCGAAAAGGTCCGCAGCACATCGAGATCGAAGATCGTTCGCCGCATCGTATTGTTCCAAATTTTGGGATATTTGATCCATAAAATTTTGATTTTCAGCATCATCCTGTGCTGCGATGATGCTGTTGTCAAGGCCGCCCGACGGCCCGAACCATGGAGATCCCAATGCCCTTCGTTCGCATCTCTCTTCGCAAAGGCAAGTCACAGGAATATCTCGCAGCGCTTGCCGACAACGTCCAGCGCGCACTGGTCGAGACCTTCGACGTGCCCGAAAACGACCGCTTCCAGGCCATCCATCAGCATGATGAGAATGAACTGATCTTCGACCGCAGCTATCTTGCCGGCCCTCGCTCGGACGATTTCGTCTATATCTCAGTCACGATCGGCCGGCCGCGAACGGGGGAGATGAAAGCAGCGCTGTATCGGCGGCTCGCCGAGCTGCTGACCCAATCGCCGGGCCTTCGGCCGGAAGACCTGATGATCGTCGTCAGCACCAGCGCGCCTAAGGACTGGTCCTTCGGCAACGGAATCGCCCAAATGACCGATCCAGACTGGCGGCTGCAGATAGCCGGAGGCCGGCAATGAGCGCTGCGAACCCGAAATCGATGACCGTCAGGCGACCTGGTAAGGTGGCCCGCTCGCCCGAAGGCGTGGCAACCGCGCCCTTCTGGGTTGAGATGCTGCTCGAAGGCACCGACGGCGAAAATACCGCGATGCGTGCCACGCTCGATCCGGGCACCATCACCCGCTGGCACACCCATCCCAAGGGGCAGTTGCTCTATGTCCTTGCGGGACAGGGCCTGGCACAGAACGAGGGCGGCTTGGTTGAGGAATTGCGTGCCGGCGATGCGGTCTGGTTTGCGCCCGGCGAACGCCACTGGCATGGCGCCGCCGCTGACAGCCCGCTCACCTATATCAGCATCCAGCCGGCGGAAAATGGCAGCTTTGTCGAATGGCTGGATCCAGTGGAGGCACGGCCATGATCGCTATGCAATACAGCTTTACCCTGCCGGCCGATTACGACATGTCGATCATCGATCGCCGCATCCGCGACAAGGGGCGGTTGCTCGACGGCTTCCCCAATCTCGGTTTCAAAGCCTATCTCAGCGCCCGCATCGGCGAATTCGGCAGCCGCGACAACCTGTATGCGCCCTTCTACCTCTGGCGGAGGCCGGAACGGGCAGGCGACTTCCTCTGCGGCACGGGTTTCCAGGCGCTCACCAGTTCCTTCGGCTGGCCGCAGGTAAAGACCTGGATCGTATGGAAGGCGCAAATCTCGCCCGATATCGCCGCTGCCGCGTTCGCAACCCGCAATATCCTGCAGACTGAAGCCCATGCACCGCTTGCCGATCTCCGGCGGGCCGAAATCGCAGAGGCCGAAGCCGATCTGGCGGCAGGCGCACTCGCCTCCGTCTCCGGCTTCGAACCGACGACATGGACCCGCATACGCTTCAGCTTGTGGCGGGAGCCTCCCGAGATCGGCGATGACGCGCAGACCTACCGCGTCGGCCATATGTCCTTGGCCCGATGAGTTTAGGCGGTGGCCCGACGGTAAAAGGCAAGCGATCCCGCAAGGGCGAGCAGCGCGCCGCCGCATGCGCGTTCCAGCCATAAGGCGCCTGACGTTTTCAGGAAACGGACCGCCTGCGAGCCGAAGAAAGCGTAACCGAACATGATGATGAAATCGAGCACAGCGAAGACAAGGGCGAGCAGCAAATACTGCGCCGTCTGCGGCTGGGTGGGCTCGATGAACTGCGGCAGAAAGGCGGAGAAGAAGAGATATCCCTTCGGGTTGGTCACCGCGACCATGAAACTCTTCAGCCCGATCGAAAAGGTCGATCTCGCGGCCGCCTCATCGGACTTCAGCGCCGCGTCGATCGTGCCCTTCGAGCGCAAGAGCATGATGCCGAGAAAGGCGAGATAGGCGGCACCCGCCCATTTCAGCATCGAGAACCAGAATTCCGATGCCGCAAGCAGCGCGCCGAGTCCGACAGCCACAGCGCCGATCAGGACGAAATCCGAAAGAACCGCGCCGACCATGCCGGCGACCGCGCGGCGCAGCCCATGCCGAGAACCATTTGTCAACGCCAGCAGCACTGTCGGTCCTGGTGTGGCGATACCGACGAAGGAAACGGCCGCGAAAGCCAAAAGAGTGACGATATCCATGATGATCCCTCCAAACCCGAGGATCGAGACTTGCATGCGCCGCATCCCTTGGCAATGCCTGGTCACATGAACGAAAAAAGCCTGCCGCCCTTTTAGGCAGCAGGCTTCATCACAGATGCGATCGGATCAGACGCCGCTCTGGCCGTCCGAACCGATATAGGCGATGCGCAGCATGTTGGTGGCGCCCGGCGTGCCGAGCGGCACGCCGGCCGAGATGATGATGCGATCGCCCGGCTTGCCGAAACCTTCGTCGGCGACGATGCGGCAGGCGCGGTTGACCATGTCGTCGAGATCGGTCGCGTCATGGGTGACGACGCAATGAAGGCCCCAGACGATGGCAAGCCGGCGCGCCGTCTTGATGATCGGCGACAATGCCAGGATCGGCACCTGCGGGCGCTCGCGCGAGGCGCGGAGACCCGTCGTGCCCGACGAGGTGTAGCAGACGATCGCCGACAGCTTCAGCGTTTCGGCGATTTGACGGGCGGCAAGCGAGATCGCATCGGCGCCGGTTGCTTCCGGCTGGGCGCGCTGAGCATAGATGATGCCGGGATAATGCGGCTCGCGCTCGATGGCCGTGGCAATCGAGGCCATGGTCGAGACGGCTTCGACCGGATAGTCGCCCGAGGCCGATTCGGCCGAGAGCATGACGGCATCGGCGCCTTCGAAGACGGCGGTCGCGACGTCTGATACTTCGGCGCGTGTCGGCACCGGCGCTGAAATCATCGATTCCAGCATCTGCGTGGCGACGACAACCGGCTTGCCCGAACGGCGGCAGGCACGGATCAGCTGCTTCTGAATGCCTGGAACCGATTCGAGCGGCATTTCGACGCCGAGATCGCCGCGGGCGACCATCAGAGCGTCGGAAAGCTCGATGATCTCCTCGATGCGCTCGAGAGCCTGCGGTTTTTCGATCTTCGACATCAGGCCGACGCGGCCGCGGGCGATCTTGCGCACTTCGGCAAGGTCGTCTGGACGCTGGACGAAGGAAAGCGCCACCCAGTCGACATCGTCGGTGGCGAGCACAGCGTCGAGATCGGACCGGTCCTTGTCGGTCAGCGCACCGACGCCGAGCAACGTGTCGGGAAGGCTGACACCCTTGCGGTCGGAAATGCGCGTGCCGGACACCACCGTCGTGACGATGCTCTTGCCGTCGCACTTGTCGGCGCGCAGGCAGAGCTTGCCGTCATCGATCAGCAGACGGTGGCCAGGTTGTACCGATTCCAGGATCTCGGGATGCGGCAGGTAGACGCGTGTGGCATCGCCGAGCGCTTCATTGTTGTCGAGCGTGAAGGTCTGGCCGGGTTTCAGATCGACCTTGCTGTCGGTAAACTTGCCGACGCGCAGCTTCGGTCCCTGCAGGTCGGCGAGAATGCCGATCGGCCGGCCTGAACGCGCCTCGACCGAGCGGATGCGCTGGATGAGCGTTCGCATCAGGTCGTGGCTCGCATGGCTCATATTGATGCGGAAGACATCGGCACCAGCCTGGTGCAGCTTCTCGATCATCGATTCCTCGGCGGAGGCGGGCCCGAGGGTGGCGAGGATTTTAACTTTGCGATTACGCTTCATCAATTCTGACTTTCTTGCGTCCCTGGGGTGTCGGAGAGTTGAACCATCCAGCTGCCCTGGCGGCCCGTGTCATATTCCTTGAATCCCATCTTCTGGTAGCCCCGGGCATAACAATCCTGCACGCCCGAGATCTTGAATTCGTTTTCCGCCACGCACATCTGCACGTCCCCCGTCCACCGTCCTCCCCGGGCGGCGTCCTCTGCGTAGAGGTAATAATAACGCGACTGCAATTCTCCCTCGATCAGCGTGGCGCAAGTTGTTGCCGGCACCTGCCACCAGCCCTCCGTGATCCAGCCGTCTTTGGCTCTGTATCCGATCGCTACCCCAACCAGATTTTGCGTTCCGTTGCACACGCGAAAGTCGGCGCGTGCGGCATCTGCGATGAAGAACGGCATGGCGGCTGCAAGAGCAAACAGGGCGAGTCGGACCAGCGGTCCGGACCGCGTGAGGAAACTTGGCGCGGCTTGAATCAACACGGCTCCCAAATAGCTCCACGGTTATTCATATCCGTGCCTTCTTGCGCCGCCGCCATCCGAAAGTCAACGCAATGCTAATCGATTATATTCCCTTTCATAACGGTCCGCAAAGGTTCATATCCGCTGTCGCCGCCCGTCGCGCTTGAACCGGTCGCGGGCTCATGCAATCACTGGGCGCGACTGGCAATGAGCAACGGCAATTCCTTCATGGACGACTTCCAATCCTTCGAAATTCTACCCGGAAAACATGACAAAGGCATGGTGATCCTCGCCGATCACGCGATGAACCGCCTTCCCGCCCGGTATGAAAGGCTCGGCCTGCCGGAGTCTGCCTTCGCCCGCCACATCGCCTATGACATCGGCATCGAGCGCCTGACGCGCCAGCTTTCAGCGAGGCTCGGCATACCGGCAGTGCTCGGCGGTTTCTCGCGGCTGCTGATCGACCCGAATAGAGGGGAGGACGACCCGACCCTGATCATGAAGATCTCGGACGGCGCCGTCATACCAGGCAATCACCCGATCACGCCGCAGGAGTGGATTTATCGGATCGAAGCCTTTCATCGCCCCTACCACGAGGCCGTGGCAGGCACGATCGACGCGGTGGCGAATAGCACCGGCAAGGCACCGCTGGTGCTATCGCTGCACTCTTTCACGCCGGCATGGAAGAGCATTCCCCGACCCTGGCACGCCGCCGTTCTTTGGGACAGCGACCGGCGCGCGGTCGGCCCGCTGCTCGACATGCTGCGCGCCGATCCCGATCTCGTAGTCGGCGACAACGAACCCTATGACGGCGCTTTGAAGGGCGATACCATGTACCGCCATTGTATGGTGACAGGAATCCCACATGCCCTGCTCGAAGTGCGTCAGGATTTGATCGCGGATGAAGCCGGCATATCGGCATGGGCCGAGCGCCTGGCGCCGATTTTTGCAGCGATGAATGCGGATCCGGCCATGCACGAATACGACGTCCATCCGTCGCGCACCGGCCCCTATTGAGGCCCACGGAATGAAAGGAGAGCGAGATGACTGCGCTCAGCAAGGAACAACAGACCGAATTCGAAGCCGCCGCCTTCCGTCGTCTGATCGCGCATCTTCGTGACCGCAGCGACGTCCAGAACATCGATCTGATGAACCTAGCCGGCTTCTGCCGCAACTGCCTGTCGAACTGGTATCGCGAAGCCGCCGAGGCCGAAGGTGTTCCGGTCAGCCGGGACGAATCGCGTGAGATGATCTACGGCATGCCCTACGAGGACTGGAAGAACCTCCACCAGAGGGAGGCCTCGCCTGTGCAAAAGGCGGCATTTGAGCTGAACAAGCCACACAAATAGTCCGCTTGGCCTTTAACAGGCTTGACCGTGACGCCGCTTCGCGGCAGTCACGTGCATCCCGAATTGATCACCGAAAAATCAGGAGAACACGATGTCTGATGCTCATGGCGTCGCCCGCGATCAGCTTCGCGCTTTCATCGAGCGCATTGAACGGCTGGAAGAAGAAAAGAAGACCATCGCCGACGACATCAAGGACGTCTATGGCGAAGCGAAGGGAATGGGCTTCGATACCAAGATCCTGAAGAAGGTCGTGGCGCTGCGCAAGAAGGACGAGCAGGAGCGCATCGAGGAGGAAGCCATCCTCGACACCTATCTGCACGCGCTCGGCATGATCGAAGCGCCGCCGGAAGGATGATTCGCCGACGTCGCTGCTTCGATAAAAGCCGTCGGACCTTCCGGCGGCTTTTCTTTTGCGCCGGATCTTGCTGGCAAACCAACTGTCCAGCCAATCGAATAGTCACAAGAAAACCGCCGGATCGCTCCGGCGGTTTTCGGTCTGACGCGATCAGCAAGCTCAGTTCGTATTGAACTTACGCACTTCCATGAAGTTGACGGCGTTGCCGCTGAAACGGGCCGGGTCAACTGAGGCGGTCTTGACGTTGAAGCCCTCGGCATAGACAGCGGTCGGTTGGGCGCGCATCGTCTGGCTGACGAAGCGCGGCGCCTTGACCTGTTTGGACGCCATTTCGAGACGGGCATTGGTCAGCGCCCACTGTGAGATCATCTTCTGCGTCAGCTTCGGCTCGGTACGCACAGTCGCGCGGCTGGCATCGGCTGCGGCGGCTTCCTTCTGCGTCGGACGGCGGCCCTTGACCGGGAGGGGCTGCGGCGCGGGGCTCTCGGCAGCCGGGGCGTCGAAAGCATCGCCGAAGCTTGCCGACTTCGTCGCCGGCGCCAAGGAAGCGAGCTGCAATGACGGCTTTTCGGCGGGCGCCTTTTGCGGCATCGCGGCGGCGATTGCCTGCTCCACGCTCATTTGAGGCTCATGCGAGGCGACCTGGCTTTGCGTATCCTTGTTCTGCTGCTCGAGCGCGGCGGCGATGGCAGGAGACAGGCCGCCATCCTGATCGGCCTCGTCTGCCTCCGCTTCGGGATCGGCATCCGCCGCAGCAAGCAGATTTTCAGCAACGGCAGGGCGCTCGACCGGAGTGGGAACTGGCATTCCGTTCTGCATGTTCGGATCGATCGACGCGACCTCGGCGTCACCCGGCGCGCGGCGCTGACCGAGAAGCGAGGGAACGGGAATGCTGTAGGCGCTGAGATCGGCGAATTGCTGTGGCTGGGCCTGATCGGCCGGAAGCGCCGCGACGAGGGCCTGCTGCGCGGCGTTACCCGAAGAGGGCGCCACCAGTGCGCTGGCCATTTCACTGCCGGCCGGCTGGTTGCTGAAAGCCGGGCGAACCTGCGGCACCGGCGCGTTCAGGGCTGCGACTTCGGTCTGCTGCGGCTCGGCAGGAGCAGGCTCCGTCTTCGGCGGCGTCGCCTTGGCGACAGCAACGGGAGCCGAATCGTCGGAATCATCTTCCTGTTCGTCAGCCCCGCCGCCAAACAGCGCCTCAAACAGCGTCTTATGCTTCGGCGCCGATTCGGAAGCACTGGCGATCTCGATCTGCGTGCCGCTGACGCGGCGCTTGTAGTCGGCCATCGCTTGCTGATAACCGGGCAGCGGCTTGCCGTCGGCCGGAATATGAATAGTGTTGCCGTTCGGGAAAAGCCGGACAAGCTCGTCGCGGCTCATACGCGGCCAGGCGCGAACGCCGCCGACATCCATGTGCACGAAGGGCGAACCGGATTTCGGATAAAAGCCGACGCCGCCGATCTGCATCTTCATGCCGATGGCCCTGAGCGTCGCAAGCTTGACGTCGGGAATGAAGAAGTCCATCGCCTTGCCGAGCATGTGCTGGCTTTTTTCGGCGACGCCGGAATTGCGCGAGCGGCCGCGCAGCATCTCGTTGGTTGCCGGCGAACGGAAACCGCAGACGACGTTGATGTAGTCCCGCGAACCGCTCTGGCGGTAGACTTCCCAGATCAGGTCGAACAGGCGCGGATCCATCTTGGTCGGCTGGTTCTTGCGCCAGTCACGCAGGAACCGGTTCAGCTGCTCCAGACCCTTTGGGTCGAACTTGCCGTTACGCTTGTAGGTAATGACGGCTTTTTCGCCGGTATGGATGAAATAAAGCTTGAGGCTGCGGGTTTCGCCCGCTGCTTGGGAAGGCGTACCGACCAATACCGGCGAGGAAACCGCAAGCGCAAGAAGGGCGGCCGCCGCCGTCCTCACTGCCTTTCCGCAAATGTCGGCGCACAAAGAACGCCAGCTCAAGCGCGAAGGCTTGGAATTCCCATTCAGATTCGGCAACTCGATCCCCGTCAGACAGACAATGTCCCGTACTGTCCCAGATGACTGTCAAATGCGGTCACACGATGGCAAAAATGCCACACATGATCAACCTTTTCTTTACATAGTGAACGAGCCACTAACAAGTGGTTTATGATCAGTAACAAATCGTGGTTGCCCGAGTCTTAATAAATAAGGCCTAAGCCGCATCTTTCTGGGGATTATCGGGATCTATGCCGTAATCTTTGAGCTTGCGATAAAGTGTGGACCGGCCGATGCCAAGTTTGCGCGCCACTTGACTCATCTGCCCACGATAGAATTTGAGCGCGAATCGGATGAGCTCCTCCTCAACGTCGGCAAGTTTGCGTACATCTCCGGAGGGATTGACACTGGCAATGGCGTTTTCGGAAGTCTCCGACAGGCGGTGATGCACCTCACTTGGCATCGGCGCCCGGTATTCCTCGCCATAGGCTTCATCCGGGTCGAGGCCGGTATTGTCGGCAACGAGCGCCAGGTGGTCAACCACTTCATATTCCGGAAGCTGGGCGGCGATTTGCGGGAAATCCGCCTCCGTCAGCTCCGGCCCTTCGGCGAGAACGACCGCACGGAAGATCGCATTTTCGAGCTGGCGGATGTTGCCCGGCCAATCATAGGCGGTCAGCAGTGCCAACGCGCCTGAATTCACGGTCATGCGGCGGCCGCTCTTCTGCTCGCTGGAGAAGCGGTCGGTAAAGACGCGCACCAGATGCGGGATGTCTTCCTTGCGCTTGCGCAGAGCCGGAATGGTAATCGGGAAGACGTTGAGGCGATAATAGAGGTCCTCGCGGAAATGCCCGCTCTTGACCTCTTCGATCAGATCCTTGTTGGTGGCGGAGATCAGCCGGACATTGACCTTGTGCGCGGTGCGCGCGCCGACCGTCTCGATCTCGCCCTGCTGCACGGCCCGCAGGAGTTTCACCTGCACCTCGAGCGGCAGGTCGCCGATCTCGTCGAGGAAGATGGTGCCGCCATCGGCTTCCATGAATTTGCCGATGTGACGTTCGGTCGCGCCGGTAAACGCGCCCTTCTCGTGGCCGAAGAGGATGCTTTCGACGAGGTTGTGCGGGATCGCCCCGCAATTGACGGTGACGAAAGGCTTGTTCGAGCGGTCGCCGCCGGACTGGATAGCGCGGGCCACCAACTCCTTGCCGACGCCGGATTCGCCTTCGAGCACGACCGGGATGTTCGATTGCGCCGCCCGCTGGGCCAGATCGATGACGCGGATCATCGCCGGGCTGGCCGAAACAATGTCGTCGAAGCCGACGGAGCCCGAGCGGGACCGGCGTCCGGCCCGCGCCTTCACCTCGCGCTGGTCTAGCTTCATCGCGTTGGAGATCGAGGTGGCGATGCGTTCGGGCGACACCGGCTTGACGACGAAATCGAAGGCGCCGGCACGCATCGCCTGCACCACGGTCTCGATGCCGCCTTGGCCCGTCTGGACGATGACCGGGATCTGCGTGCCGAATTCGTGAAGCGCATCGAGAAACTCGAGGCCGGTCATCTCGGGCATCATCAGATCGAGCACGATGACATTGAAAAGGCCGCTGTCGCGTTTGACCATTTCCAGGCCGATGCGGCCGTTTTCGGCCTGGTGCACGACATGGCCGTGACGCTCGATTGCGTTCTTGAGCAGACGGCGTTGCACCGGGTCGTCCTCGACCACGAGGATTTGCCCTGCTCCCTTGAGCTCATTGTAACCGGTCATTGTCGCTCCACTTCATGCGAAACCATGAAGCGCACTCTGGCAGAAAGGCTTGAACATCCAGTTTTGAGAAATAATTGCATTTTAACGATTGCGAAGGCCCGATTTCGTGCCGAAGCGAGGCCTTTTATGCGCCGAAAGACCCTTGATGCGGGGCCTTCTCGCGCTTATTCAAGCAGACCTGTCATAAAGTGGAGAGGAATTGCGCCCATGAAAATCGAGCCCCTGCACGCCGGGTTTTCTTTCTCGCCAGCAACGCCAGCCGGGGCAGCGGCCGATCCGGCGCTCGGCGACCTGCCGGTTTGGAAGCTGCAGGATCTTTATCCCTCCGCCACGTCCACCGCCTTCGTCGCCGACATGGAAAAGGCCGGCAAGGCCGCGGTCGCTTTCGAAGAAAAGTGGAAGGGCAAACTCGCCGAAGCAGCGGCGAAGACCGGCACCGAAGGCATCGGCGCGGCGCTGAAGGAATATGAGGCGCTTGACGACATCATGGGCCGCCTCGGCTCCTTTGCCGGCCTCACTTATTTTTCCGACACCACCAATCCGGCAAACGGCAAGCTCTACGGCGACGTCCAGGCCAAGATTACCGAATTCTCGGGCCATCTCCTGTTCTTCGCGCTCGAGCTGAACCGGATCGACGACGCCGTGATCGACGCCTGCATGGCCAATGACCCCGATGCCGGCCATTATCGCCCCTGGCTGATCGACCTGCGCAAAGATAAGCCCTATCAGCTCGATGACAGGCTGGAGCAGCTCTTCCTCGAGAAGTCGATGACATCGGCCTCCGCCTTCAATCGCCTCTTCGATGAAACCATGGCGGAGCTTCGCTATGAGATCGATGGCGAGAAAGTGCCGCTCGAGGTGGCGCTGAACATGCTGCAGGAGAAGGATCCGGAAGTGCGCCGCAAGGCGGCCATGGCGCTCGCCGAAACCTTCAACGCGAATATCCGCATCTTCACGCTGATCACCAATACGCTTGCCAAGGACAAGGATATCTCCGACCGCTGGCGCGGCTTCGAGGATATCGCCGACTCCAGGCATTTGGCAAACCGCGTCGAGCGAGAGGTTGTCGACGCCTTGGCCGCAGCCGTCCGCGAAGCCTATCCCCGCCTTTCGCACCGCTATTATAGAATGAAGGCGAAATGGCTCGGCATGGAGCAGATGAATTTCTGGGACCGCAACGCGCCCCTTCCGGAAACGTCGAGCGCCGTGATCTCCTGGTCCGACGCGAAGGACACGGTGCTATCGGCCTACGGCAATTTCGCCCCCGAGATGGCCGATATCGCCAGGCGCTTCTTCGACGAGCAATGGATCGATGCCCCGGTTCGCCCCGGCAAGGCGCCTGGCGCCTTCGCTCATCCGACGGTTCCCTCGGCCCACCCTTACGTGCTCGTCAATTATATGGGCAAGCCGCGCGACGTCATGACGCTTGCCCATGAACTCGGCCACGGTGTCCATCAGGTTCTCGCCGGCGCGCAAGGCGCGTTGATGTGCCAGACGCCGCTGACGCTGGCCGAAACCGCGTCGGTCTTCGGCGAGATGCTGACCTTCCGCGCGCTCCTGGAAAAGACGACCGACAGGCGCGAGCGCAAGGCGATGCTTGCCCAGAAGGTCGAGGACATGATCAACACGGTCGTGCGCCAGATCGCCTTCTACGAATTCGAGCGCAAGCTGCACACCGCCCGCAAGGCAGGCGAACTCACCGCCGACGACATCGGCGAACTCTGGCTCTCCGTCCAGTCGGAAAGCCTCGGGCCGGCGATCAATATTTCAGAGGGCTACGAGACCTATTGGGCCTATATCCCCCACTTCATCCATTCGCCCTTCTATGTCTACGCCTATGCTTTCGGCGATTGCCTGGTCAATTCGCTCTACGCCGTTTACCAGAAGGCCGAGAAGGGCTTCCAGGAAAAGTATTTCGAACTGCTGAAGGCCGGCGGCACCAAGCATCATTCTGAACTCTTGAAGCCTTTCGGCCTCGACGCCACCGATCCGTCGTTCTGGAGCCAGGGCCTGTCGATGATCGAAGGGCTGATTGATGAGTTGGAAGCGTTAGACAAGGGGTGAATTCTCGTCGCCAGGAGCGGAGAGGCAGCAATGAGTCTCTTCTCCCCTCGGGGGAGAAGGTGCCGGCAGGCGGATGAGGGGGCGACATAGCAGAAGCTGTCCTTCGCATCTGCTCAGGACGTCGCTCCGCCCCCTCATCTGCCCTTCGGGTATCTTCTCCCCCATGGGGAGAAGAGGGAAGTATCTCACCCTCCCCATCTCACCTCGAGCAATGGAGAGCAGAACAAATTGAAAGTGTCGCGTGGCCGACCAACCCTATATCCTTTTTCGCGACGACACGACCGACGAGGTGATGCTTTTCGCCAAGCCGGCTGAGATCATCGTCGCTCGGACGCGCAGCGAATTCTTCGCGGGCCTTGTCCGCATGGAAGAGGCCAAGGCCGAGGGCAAATGGCTTGCGGGCTACATGGCCTACGAGGCCGGATATCTCTTCGAAGAAAAACTCGCTGCCTTCGCCGGAGAAGGTCGCGAAACGCCGCTCCTCTGTTTCGGCGTATTCGATGCTCCGCAGCCGGACACACACCCGCTCGCCCAGCCGAAACAGCGTCTCGAAAACGAGGAATTCCTCACCGCACCGAAGGCCGGCTGGGATTTCCCTATATATAAAGAGCATTTCAACCGCCTTCACCAGCACCTGAGGCTCGGCGACGCCTATCAGGCAAACCTCACCATGCCGGTCAAAGCCCGCTGGAGCGGCGATCCTCGTGCCGCCTTCTGGTCGCTGATCGAACGCCAGCCTGTGAAATACGGTGCACTGATCAATCTCGGCGGCCCGATCATCCTGTCGCGTTCACCCGAACTCTTCTTCCGCACCGATGAGCAAGGTTGGATCGAAACCCATCCGATGAAAGGCACGGCAAAACGCGGCGCTACCGCCGCCGAAGATGCCGAAATCATCGCGGCCATGCGGGCAGATATCAAGACGCAGGCCGAAAACCGCATGATCGTCGATCTCCTGCGCAACGACATCTCCCGCATCACCGAGGTCGGCACGCTCGATGTACCGAAGCTCTTCGACGTGGAGACCTATCCGACCGTCCACCAGATGGTCAGCCATGTGCAGGCAAGACTTCGCCCCGGCCTTTCGATCCGCGATATTTTTGCCGCCCTCTTCCCCTGCGGATCGATCACCGGAGCGCCGAAGATACGGGCGATGGAAATCCTCCACGCGCTCGAAGATAGTCCCCGCGACGCCTATTGCGGTGCGATCGGCATGATCTCGCCGACCGGCGCCATGCGTTTTTCCGTCGCCATCCGCACCGTCACGCTTTTTGGCGGCGGCAGGGCGGTCTTCAATGTCGGCGGCGGCATCGTCTTCGATTCCACCGCCGAGGCGGAATATGAGGAATGCCTGCTCAAGGCCCGCTTCGCCGTTGGCGACCAGTGGATCGCGCGATGACCGATTTCTCGCTGATCGAGACACTGCGCTGGCAGCCCGGCGACGGCTTCATCCGCCTGCGCCTGCATCTCGCCCGGCTTTCACGCTCCGCCCGCCGCCTCGGCTTTCCGCAGCCGCTCGGCGCGGAGGCGAAGCTCGATAAAGCCGTCAGTGAGGCAAAGGGCCCGCGGCGCATCCGCATGACCTTCAACGCACAAGGCCGCATCGAGGTGACGAGCGCGCCCTTCGTCCCGTTGGCGCCTGATACAGTCTGGACCGCCCGCCTCGCCGCAACGCGCCTCGATTCCTACGACCGGCTGCTGCGGGTCAAAACCACGCGACGCGCCGTCTACGAAACCGCGCGCTCCGAATATGCTCAGGCGGAAGCCGACGAAGTCATCCTGTTGAACGAACGCGACGAGGTCTGCGAGGGAACCATCACCTCCATCTTTCTCGACGACGGAAGCGGTATTTTACGCACTCCGCCGATCTCCTGCGGCCTGCTCGCCGGCGTGCTGCGCACGGAACTCATCTGCGCGCGCAAGGCCCGCGTCGGTCGCTTGAGCCTTGCTGATCTCGAAGCCGGCACGCTTTATGTCGGCAACTCGCTGCGCGGCCTGATCCGCGCAAACCTCCTCAGGAATTGACCATGTTCATTCTCTCCCTCACCTACGTTAAATCCAGCGACGAAGCCGACAGGCACATGGAGCCGCACATGGCCTGGGTGAAGGACGGTTACGCCAAGGGCTGGTTCCTCGCGTCCGGCCGTAAGGTGCCGCGCACCGGCGGCGCGATCCTCGCTATCGGCGACCGTGCCGCAATCGAAGCCTATGTCGCCGCCGACCCCTTCACCGTCCACGGCGTCGCCGAATACGAAATCACCGAACTTGCGGTAACGACGACGGTCGAAGGATTGGAAATCCTGAAGCGGTGATTTTCGGTCAGGGCATCTTGTCGCGCCGATATTTGGCCTTTCCCCGTCAACGCTCTTTATTGTGACGGCGTTTTGTGGTTAGAGCCGGTCACTTCGCAATTTCTGCGGCAATCTCACAAGAATTCTTCAGGCTGAGCGCCTTCGTCCCCTTCCACAGGAGAAAAGAATGACGGAACAGAACTATCCGGTATATGCCGAAATTACCGGTCCGATCGTGATGATCGGCTTTGGCTCCATCGGCCGCGGCACCCTGCCCCTGATCGAGCGCCACTTCAAATTCGACAAGAGCCGGATGGTCGTCATCGACCCGCGTGAAGAGCCCTCCGATATGGAGATCCTGAAGAAGCACGGCGTTCGCCACATCAAGGAATATGTTACCAAGGACAATTACAAGGAACTGCTGAAGCCCCTGCTGACGAAAGGCGAAGGCCAGGGCTTCTGCGTCAACCTCTCGGTCGACACCTCCTCGCTCGACATCATCAAGCTCTGCCGCAAGCTCGATGTTCTTTATATCGATACGGTCGTCGAGCCCTGGCTTGGCTTCTATTTCGACAAGGGCATGAGCAATGCCGACCGCACCAACTATGCGCTGCGCGAGACGGTGCGCAAGGAAAAGGCGAAAAACCCCGGCGGCGCCACCGCCGTCTCCACCTGCGGCGCCAATCCGGGCATGGTCTCCTGGTTCGTCAAGCAGGCGCTCGTCAACCTCGCCAATGATACCGGTGTTAAATTCGAGGAACCGGACCAGCACGATCGCGAAGGCTGGGCCAAACTGATGAAGAAAGTCGGCGTCAAGGGCGTCCACATCGCCGAGCGCGACACCCAGCGCACCAAACATCCGAAGCCGCTCAACGTCTTCTGGAACACCTGGTCCGTCGAAGGCTTCATCTCCGAAGGCATGCAGCCGGCCGAACTCGGCTGGGGCACGCACGAGCAGTGGATGCCGAAGAACGCCAAGAAGCACAAGAAGGGCAACAAGGCGGCGATCTACCTGGAGCAGCCGGGCGCCAACACCCGCGTGCGCACCTGGTGCCCGACCCCCGGCCCGCAATACGGCTTCCTCGTCACCCACAACGAATCGATCTCGATCGCCGATTACTTCACGGTCCGCGACAAGGACGGCGAAGTCACCTTCCGTCCGACCTGCCATTATGCCTACCATCCCGCCAACGACGCCGTGCTCTCGCTGCATGAGATGTTCGGCAACGGCGGCACCCCGCAGCCGGTCCACCACGTTCTCGACGAGGACGAGCTCGAGGACGGCATCGACGAACTCGGCGTCCTCCTCTACGGTCATGAGAAGAATGCCTACTGGTATGGTTCGCGCCTGTCGCTGGAAGAAACCCGCCGCATCGCGCCTTACCAGAACGCCACCGGCCTGCAGGTGACCTCCGCCGTTCTCGCTGGCATGGTCTGGGCGCTGGAAAACCCGAAGGCCGGCATTGTCGAAGCCGACGAGATCGATTACAAGCGCTGCCTCGACGTGCAGATGCCCTATCTCGGCCCGGTCGAAGGCCACTATACCGACTGGACGCCACTAGACGGCCGTCCCGGTCTGTTTCCTGAGGATATCGACACCAAGGATCCCTGGCAGTTCAGGAACATCCTCGTTCGCTGACATTGTCAGTGCAACTTTGAAGATGCCCGCCGCGAGGCGGGCATTTTTGTAACGCTGGCTGTATAAATGCCGTCCCCACTGCTCCAAGCCTTGCCATCATGGCAGACGCACGCCATGTTTTGCCCAAACTTGGCGGGTGACCGCCACGCCGATTCGCCGGGAGAAGCCTTATGAAAATCAGAACTGGTCTCGTTCTTGTCGGTGCAGCGGCCGCTCTTGCCTCCTGCGTTTCGCCGGAGCCACGGCCATTGCCGGTTGCAGCCACGCCCGCCGCCAACGGCGTTGAAGGCAGCTGGAGCGATCCGAACGGCATCGTCTCCACGTTCCAGGGCGGTACCTTCACCACCCGCACGACCGATAGCAACCAGCTTCTTGCTTCCGGCACCTATATCAATACCTCGCCGACACTGGTCGAGATCAACATGACCTCGCTGGTGCGCAAGACACAGTCCAAGGTTAATTGCGCCCTCGTCAATCCTACCCAGCTCAACTGCACTTCGGATTCCGGTGCACAATTCACACTTTCCCGCCGCGGCTGAAAAGAGCGGATGCGCTGACGGTCTTGTGCTGGTTACCGTGCGAATCTCTTTCTGGTCACCTTGTCCTGCTGATGCTGGTCTCATCTCGAAGGCGATGACGCCCGCTTAAGAGGCCGCTTTTTTGTGCCGGTCCTCTTGGAAAGAATCCCTTCTGATCCAGCTTTCCCTTGCGGTGGTGAATCGTCTGATGGAACATCTGCTCGCCGGGAAACCGACCCGGCGGACTTTGGAAGGGATTGGCGTGGATCAGGGGGATCTTTCGCCTCAATCAGGAGAACAGGGATGACGAAGTCTTTCAGCTTCGGTCTTTTGACCGCGTCCATGCTGGCGCTGAGCGCGGGCGCCGCCTTTGCCGATTACGAACTCAATATTCTTCACATCAACGATTTCCATTCACGCATTGAGTCCATCAACAAATTCGATTCTACCTGCTCGGCCGAGGAGGAAGGCAAGAAGGAATGCTTCGGCGGCGCCGCCCGCCTGAAGACCGCGATCGACCAGCGCCGTCAGGCGCTGTCAGGCAAGAATGTTCTTCTCCTGAATGCCGGCGACAATTTTCAGGGCTCGCTCTTCTACACCACCTATAAGGGCGCGGCCGAAGCCGAATTTTTGAACCTAATGAAGTTCGACGCCATGACCGTCGGCAACCATGAATTCGACGACAGCGAGGACGGGCTCGCGACCTTCCTCGACAAGGTGCAATTCCCCGTCGTGACCGCGAACGTCAAGGCGAGCGCCGCCTCAAAGCTCGGCGACCGCATCAAGCCTTCGCTGGTGCTCGATGTCGGCGGCCAGAAGATCGGCATCGTCGGCGCCGTCACCAATGATACACCCGAACTGTCCTCCCCCGGCCCGAATGTCACGATCGAAGATGACGTTCAGACGATCACATCAGCCGTGCAGGACTTGAAAAGCAAGGGGGTCAACAAGATCATCGCGCTGACCCATGTCGGCTATCCCCGCGACCTGGCGTTCATCGCCAAGATCCCGGACGTTGATGTCGTGGTCGGCGGCCACTCCCATAGCCTGCTCTCCAATACCGACCCAAAGGCTGAAGGCCCGTATCCGACGATGGTCGACAACCCCGGTGGCTATAAGGTGCCGGTCGTCCAGGCCGCCTCTTACAGCAAATATCTCGGCGACGTCGTCGTCAATTTCGACGATAACGGCGTCGTCAAGGATGCCAAGGGCGACCCGATCCTGATCGACTCGGCCTTCACGCCCGATCCGGCCGTCGTCACCCGCGTCGCCGAACTGGCAAAACCGATCGAGGAACTGCGCAAAAAGGTGATTGGCTCTTCCGAAGGTCCTATCGAGGGCGACCGCAAGGTCTGCCGCGTCAAGGAATGCTCGATGGGCAATCTGGTCGCCGACGCCATGCTCGACCGCACCAAGAACCAGGGCGTCACCATCGCCTTCCAGAACGGCGGCGGCCTGCGCGCCTCGATCGACGGCGGCGATGTCACCCAGGGCGAAGTCATCACCGTCCTGCCCTTCCAGAACACGCTCGCCACGTTTGAAGCGACCGGTGCGGACGTCGTCAAGGCGCTCGAGAACGGCGTCAGCCAGATCGATCAGGGCGCCGGCCGCTTCCCGCAGGTCGCCGGCCTGAAGTTCTCGTTCGACCAGTCGAAGCCTGTCGGCAGCCGCGTCAGCGATGTCCAGGTAAAGGATGGCGACAACTTCGCGCCGATCGATCCGGCCAAGACCTACAAGGTCGCCACCAACAACTTCATGCGGGCCGGCGGCGATGGCTATTCTATCTTCAAGGAAGGCAAGAACGCCTATGATTACGGCCCGGATCTCGCCGATGTGACCGCCGCATATCTGGCCGCTCATTCGCCTTACAAGCCCTTTACCGACGGCCGCGTCACTGAACTCGGTGCGACTGTAGCGCAGGCGCCCGCTGCCGAACCGGCGGCTCCTGCTCCAGCACCGGCAGCACCTGCGCCGGCAACTGAGCCCGCCCCTGCTCCGGCTGCACCTGCTCCGGCTGCCGAGCCTGCACCTGCGACACCGGCCGCCCCCGCACCAGCCACTGAGCCTGCCCCTGCCGCGCCAGCGCCGGCAGCTCCCGCGCCTGCGACGGAACCGGCTCCGGCTCCGGCAGCCTCCGCGCCGGCCGCAACGACGCCCGCCACCCACGTCATCGCCGCGGGCGATACCTTCTGGGATCTCGCCGTGGCCTTCTATGGCGACGGCACGCTGTGGCGGAAGCTTTCGGATGCCAACGGCAAGCCGAACCCGCATCACCTGATGGTCGGCAAGGAAATCCAGGTTCCGGCAAAGTAAGACGATTTGTCTCGACGCCATCGGCCGGTCCGGGGTTTCCCGGGCCGGCTTTTCTTTCTATAGGGTGAACCATGATCCAGCGGCTGCGTATGAGCCGACAGGACAAAGAGCGTTGGGGCCAGAATGACAGCAGATACTTCACTCCGTCCAGTCGACCATCCGGCCGTAAAATCTGGTAAGATCGGTGTGCTGCTGGTCAATCTCGGTACGCCCGACGGCACCGATTATATGTCGATGCGCCGCTATCTCAGGGAATTCCTCACCGATCGCCGCGTCATCGAATGGTCGCGCTGGAAATGGTATCCGATCCTGTTCGGTGTCGTGCTCAACAGACGCCCGCAGAAGGTCGGAAAGGCCTATGAGCTGATCTGGAACAAGGAGAAGAACGAAAGTTATCTCCGCACCTACACCCGCAACCAGTCGGAACTGATGGCCGAGCGCCTGCGCGATCTCGAAAACGTCAAGGTCGACTGGGCAATGCGCTACGGCACGCCGTCGATCGCTTCGCGCATCGACGCGCTGAAGCAAGACGGCTGCGACCGGATCGTGCTCTTCCCGCTCTACCCGCAATATGCGGCGGCAACGACCGCCACGGTCAATGACAAGGCCTTCCAAAAGCTGCTCTCGATGCGCTGGCAGCCGGCGTTGCGCACGGTGCCCGACTATCACGACGACGAGACCTATATCGAGGCGCTTGCCCAGTCCGTCGAAAGACATCTTTCGACGCTCGACTGGAAGCCGGACATGCTGCTTGCCTCCTTCCACGGCATTCCGATGTCCTATTTCAAGCAGGGCGACCCCTATTACTGTCAATGCCAAAAGACCGGCCGGCTGCTGCGCGAACGGCTCGGACTGACTCAGGAAAACTTCATGGTCACCTTTCAGTCCCGCTTCGGGCCGGAAGAATGGCTGCAACCCTATACCGACAAGACGGTGGAAAAGCTCGCCCAGGACGGCGTCAAGCGCATAGCCGTCATCAATCCCGGCTTCGTCTCCGACTGTCTGGAAACTCTTGAGGAGATCGCCGAACAGGCGGCCCACTCGTTCCATGAGAACGGCGGCGACAAGTTCACCCATATCCCCTGCCTCAACGACAGCGAAGACGGCATGAGGGTGCTGGAAAAGGTGGTCCGCCGCGAGTTGCAGGGCTGGGTCTGAGAACACGCTAGAGACCTTGCCTAGAACCTCCTTTTCACCTGGAGGTGGTGCTGCGCGTGTCATTTCTTCCTCGCAAAGAACATGCTAATTCACCACATGAGTTGTGAGGCGCTTGCGCATGCGCCGATGGGAGGAATTTTTCATGCTGTTCGGCGGCTTCGACATCGTCGTGATCGTGCTCGTCATCTTCGTCATTCTGGTGCTCTTTGCCGGGATCAAGACCGTGCCGCAGGGCTATCGCTACACCATCGAGCGCTTCGGCCGTTATACCCGCACGCTGGAGCCAGGCCTTAACCTCATTACTCCCTTCATCGAACGCGTCGGGGCGCGGATGAACGTGATGGAGCAGGTGCTGAACGTGCCGACCCAGGAAGTGATTACCAAAGACAATGCCTCGGTTTCGGCCGATGCCGTCGCCTTCTTTCAGGTTCTGAATGCTGCCCAGGCCGCATACCAGGTTTCCCATCTCGAAAATGCCATCCTCAATCTCACCATGACCAACATCCGCTCGGTCATGGGCTCCATGGATCTCGACGAACTGCTTTCCAACCGCGACGCGATCAATGACCGGCTGCTGCGCGTCGTCGATGAGGCGGTGCAGCCTTGGGGCATCAAGGTCACCCGCGTCGAAATCAAGGACATCCAGCCGCCGCGCGACCTCGTCGATGCGATGGCCCGCCAGATGAAGGCCGAGCGCGAGAAGCGCGCCCAGGTGCTGGAAGCCGAAGGCGCCCGCAACGCGCAGATCCTCAGGGCCGAAGGCGCCAAGCAATCCGCGATCCTCCAGGCCGAAGGCCAGCGTGAAGCCGCCTTCCGCAACGCCGAAGCCCGCGAGCGACTGGCCGAGGCGGAAGCCAAGGCGACGAAAATGGTCTCCGAAGCGATTGCCGCCGGTGACGTTCAGGCGATCAACTATTTCGTCGCTCAGAAATACACCGAAGCGCTCGCCTCGGTCGGCTCGGCGCCCAATTCCAAGATCGTGCTGATGCCGATGGAAGCCTCTTCCATCCTGAGTTCGCTCGGCGGCATCGGCGCCATCGCCCGCGAAGTCTTCGGTGATGCCGGCAATCCGCCGCCGCCTCCCCCGCCGCGTCCGCGTCCCGCGCCGATCCGCTCTACGCCGCCGATCAATCCGCCTGCCCCCAATCCCTTCAATCCGGATCAGGAGCGATAAGCCATGCTGGCGAAGATCATCGCCGAACTCGGTCCATGGAACTGGTGGGTTGCGGGCCTCGTGCTGCTCGCCGCCGAAATGGTCGTGCCCGGTTTCTTCCTCGTCTGGATCGGCCTCGCGGCCTTGATCGTCGGCGCACTGTCGCTGCTCTTCTGGGACAGCGCCTTTTGGGTCTGGGAACTGCAAGCGATCCTTTTTGCGGTTCTGGCCGTCGCCACGACCTTTGCCGGCCGCCGGCTGATCCTGCGCAGCGCCGAGACCGACGAGCCCTTCCTCAATCAGCGCGGCGCAAGTCTTGTCGGACGCACCGCCACGCTGCAGGAGCCGATCCGAGAGGGCCGCGGCCGCATCCGCCTCGACGATACGCTATGGCAGGTAATGGGGCCCGATTTGCCCGTGGGAACACAGGTTAAGGTCATCTCGTGTCATGGCCGCGACCTGCGAGTCGAACCGGTCTGATCAGGCGACGCCGATCCGCAGCAGGTCGTGGAAGTGCACCAGCCCGATCGGCCTGATATCCTCGTCGATAACGATCAGGGCACCGATGTGGTGCTGGTTGAGCAGCGCCAGAGCCGCCGTCGCCAGCACCGTCGGTTTCACCGTCTTCGGCGTCGTCGTCATGATGTCGTCGACGGCAAGCTCAGCAAGATTGCGGCTCAGGTTCCGAGCCATGTCGCCTTCGGTGACGATGCCGCAGAGCCGCCCGTCCTCGTCGAGCACGCCGACGCAGCCGAAATGTTTGCGCGATAGCACCGTAATCGCCTCCGGCATCGGCGTGCCCTTGGAAACGAGCGGCAGCTTCTCGCCGGTATGCATGATATCGGCGACATGCATCAGGCTCGCACCCAGCTTGCCGCCGGGATGAAAAACGTGGAAGTCGGTGGCGGTAAAGCCCCGCGCCTCCAGGAGTGCGACCGCCAAGGCATCGCCGAGTGCAAGCTGCATCAGCGTCGAGGTCGTCGGCGCCAGCCCGTTGGGGCAGGCTTCCTGTTCGTTCGGCACCAGAAGCACGATGTCCGCGGCCGTCGCCAGCGAGGACGCTTCGCTGCAAGTGATCGCGATCAAGGGGATCGAGAAGCGCCTCGTGAAGGAAATGATGCTCTTGAGTTCGGCGCTTTCGCCGCCTTTGGAAATCGCCAAGACCACGTCGTCGCGCGCAATCATGCCGAGATCGCCATGATTGGCTTCGGCCGCATGCACGAAAAAGGCGGGGGTGCCGGTCGAGGCGAATGTCGCCGCGAGTTTGGCACCGATATGGCCGCTCTTGCCGACACCAGTGACGATGACGCGGCCGGAGATGTCGCCGATGATCTCGACGGCGCGGGTGAAAGAACCGGCCAGTCCGTTGTCAAAGGCCCGTTCGAGCGCTTCAAGACCGCGTTTTTCGGTCTCTATCGTGCGTTTTGCCGACTCGAGCACGCTGTTTTCAACGAGTTTGATCGCTCTTCTGTTCATGGAGATGCGTTAGACCTTTTCACTTTCCAAGTCCACCCCGCACCATTTCCGAACTGTGAACAGCGCCCGCCCGTGGCAACGAATGATTAACCACAAGGCTTTACCTTTGAGTAAGAACCGAAAGCATGTCAGGCGAGTGAATGGGTCAGCCAAAACAGACGAGCAGTGTGACGCCGCTCCGCGCGATGAGGCGTGTCGTCTGCTTTACTGCGTTCGGCACACTGCTGTTCGGCCAGACTGCAGCACTCGCGCAGTCCGCCTCACAGCAGCCTGTCGCTAGCCGCTCCGCCAGCCCGGACAATCGCACTACGAACAATGCCGCAGCCGGTTTCGATGACGAAATCAGCGTTTCTGCCACTCCTGTGGCAACGGGTGCGGCGGGAGATCCGGACGATACCCAACAGAGGCCCGCCATACCGGACGCGCAATCCGGTGACGACATTACCGGCTCCATTCTCGATGAGGACATGCGCCGACTGAACACCCGTGAAGCGCGGATCGACGAGACGCCGCCGATCCGCAGGGCTGGCGAAAATGCCTCGACGGCAGAAACACCCGGTATTCCGATCGGCACTTTCGTGCTCCGCCCGAGCGTGACCCAAAGCATCAATACCGAGACCACCAAGGACGGCAATACCAGGCAGCGGCGCGCTTTCCTCGAAACGGACGCAGCCGCGACGCTCACCTCCGACTGGGGACGGCACCAGCTGACCGTGACCTCGGAAGGCGCCTGGCAGAGGAATATCAGCGGTGAAGGCGAGGAGCAGCCGTCATTCAAGGTCAACGGCGATCTCCGGCTGGACCTTCCCGACGACACGGTCGCGCATCTCACGGCCGGCTATAATTTCTACCGCGAGGATACGGACGATCCCGACGCCATCGCCGATGCCACACAGCAGTCCGACGTGCAGGAGTTCACCGCCGGCGCCTCCGTCCAGCGCGATTTCGGCATCTTGCGCGGCACGACGGCGCTCGCCCTGAACCGTTCGATCTATTCCGACGCCACGCTTGCGAACGGCACGACCGTGGCGTTGAGCGATCGCAACCAGACGACCGGCACGCTGCGCGGTCGCGTCGGCTACGAGCTGTCGCCGGCGCTCATCCCATTCATCGAGGCCACGATCGGCCGTACGATCTACGACGAGACGCGCGATTCCGCCGGTTACGAGCGCTCAAGCCATAGTTATGGCGCCAAAGCCGGCGTCGAGGTCGACCTCGGCGAAAAGCTGAAGGGTGAAGTCGGCGTCGGCTACGAAAGGGCGGATTTCGAAGACAGCCGGCTGACCTCGATCGATACGGCCACGCTCGATGCGAGCCTGCTCTGGTCACCGATCCGCGGCACCGACGTCAATCTCGACCTGCAGACGAGCATCCAGCCCTCGACCACCGCTGGCGAGAGCGGCTACGTCTCGCATGCGCTGACGACGACGGTCACCCACCAGCTGCGCGACAATCTGGTCGGAACCATGATCGGCGGCGTCATATGGCGCGACTATCCCACCGACAGCACAATTAGCGACGAGCTCGTCTATACTGCGGCGACCGGCCTGACCTGGAACATCAACCGCTATCTCGATCTCACCAGCACGCTTGGCTACGAACTGACGACGCGCAAGGACGGCGACGACTCGCGGCAATGGCGCGCGGGGGTCGGCCTCAAGCTGAAAAGATAAACGCCGCGCTTCGATGGAAGGCGCGGCGGTTATCAATGACAAGTCTGAGTGAAGCCTTACTTCAGCCCTGCGAGCAGTTCCTTGAAGCCGCCTTCGACAGACGGACGGATATCAGCACGTTCGAGGGCGTAGGCGACGTTGGCCAGGATGAAGCCGTCCTTGGCGCCGCAGTCGTAGGTCGTGCCGCGGAAATGGTAGCCGGCGAAATCCTGTTCCTTCAGTAGCTTCAGCATGCCGTCGGTGAGCTGGATCTCGTTGCCGGCGCCACGTTCCTGAGTTTCGAGGATCTTAAAGATCTCCGGTTGCAGGATGTAGCGGCCGTTGATGAAGAAGTTGGACGGCGCCGTTCCCTTGGCAGGCTTTTCCACCATGCCGGTGATGCGGAAGCCTTCGCCGATCGCTTCGCCGACGCCGACGATGCCGTATTTATGAGCCTGATCGGGTGCACATTCCTCGACGGCGATGATATTGCCGCCGCTCTGGCTGTAGAGGTCGATCATCCCCTTCATGCAGCCCTTGTCGCCCTTCATGATCATGTCCGGCAGCAGCAGCGCAAAAGGTTCGTCGCCGACGATTTCGCGGGCGCACCAGACGGCGTGACCGAGGCCGAGCGGTTCCTGCTGACGGGTGAAGCTTACCGTTCCTGCCTTCGGCAGTTGCTCGGCAAGAAGGGTAATTTCCGCTTCCTTGGCGCGCTCGCGCAGCGTCTGTTCCAGCTCGAAATGGATGTCGAAGTAGTCTTCGATAATGTGCTTGTTGCGTCCGGTAACGAAGACCAGATGCTCGATTCCGGCTTCGAGCGCCTCATCGACGACATATTGAATGATAGGCTTGTCGACAACGGTCAACATTTCCTTTGGAACAGCCTTCGTTGCCGGCAGGAACCGCGTTCCCAACCCTGCCACCGGAAAAACTGCCTTACGAACTTTATTGTGATGCGCCACACAGGCCTCCTGCTTTGACTAAATCGCCTTTTAAATAAAGCCGTTCATGTCTGACTAGTATAGAATTGCTACTGTTTTGCAATGGTGACCGCCGCGGGCCGCCATGGTAAAGAATTTGTTGACTCCGTTCCTGTAGTCTCGGGTCTGGGCGGACATGATGCCCCCTGCTGCACCGAAAACTGAAGATGACGGATACGACTGTCGATGATCCAGAATCACAAAAACTCCCTTCGTGGCCTTGCTCTCGCCCTCGTTGTCGCCGCCCAGGTGGGGCTGGCCCCCGACAACGCGAAAGCCGATTCCCGGTTCCAGAAATGGATCGCGGACTTTTACCAAACAGCCGCTGAGAGTGGCATCAGTAAGGCAACTTATCAAAAGGCCTTTTCCGGGGTGAGCGAACCCGACCCGACCGTGCTCGAAAAGGCGGCCTATCAACCGGAATTTACCTCGAAGATCTGGGATTACGTTGATTCCCGCGTTAACCCCTACACCGTCAGGATCGGCCGCGAGATGGCCGTCAAGCATGCGCGGACGCTCAACGCGATCGAGCAGCGCTTCGGCGTCGACAAGACCATTCTGCTCGCGATCTGGTCGATGGAATCGAATTACGGCGCGATTCTCGACAAGGACGACCGGCTGCACTATGTGCCGCGCGCACTGGCAACCCTTGCCTATGCCGATCCGAGCCGCGCCAAATTCGCCAAGAAGCAGCTGGTTGCCGCGCTGAAGATCCTCCAGAACGGCGATGTGCCGGCACGTCAGATGACCGGCTCCTGGGCCGGCGCCATGGGCCACACTCAGTTCATCCCGACAAGCTATTTGCTCTACGCTGTCGATGCCGACGGCAATGGCCATCGCGATATCTGGAATTCGGTGCCGGACGCGCTGGCGACCTCGGCCAATCTCCTGATGAAGAACGGCTGGGATACTGGCAAGACCTGGGGCTACGAGGTCGTCGTCCCCGCGGCAGCCGCCAAGCAGATCGGCAAGACCCATACGCTCGCCCAATGGGCGGAGCTCGGCCTGAAACGGCCGAATGGCAAGGCCTTCCGCGACGGCGGCACCAAAGCCGTATTGAAAATGCCGGCCGGAGCCGGCGGCCCCGGCTTTCTGATGACGGCAAACTTCTTCACCATCAAGAACTATAATGCGTCGGACAGCTATGCGCTTGCCGTCGGCCTGCTGGCCGACCAGATCGCCGGCTATGGCGGCATGCAGCAGCGCTGGCCGCGTCCCGACGGCGCGCTCGACATCACCGAGAAATTCGAGCTGCAGACTCGTCTCAAGACGCTCGGATATTACAATGGCGAGGTCGACGGCAATTTCGGCTCAGGTTCGAAAGCGGCGATATCGGCCGTGCAGGAGCGAATCGGCATGCAGCCGGACGGCGAGCCCTCGTTGCCGCTTCTGAACGCGCTTCGCCGCTAGAAGCGGCCCAACCGTGACCTACATAGCGGGGGTAGAAGCTGGCTTGCCCTCTGCGGAACTGCCCATGATGAAGAAAACTGACCGGACCCCTAAAATCCGCTGGCTCATGCTCGCATCGATGGCGGCTTCGCTTTGTCTCGGCGCTGTTGCGCCGGTGACTGTCGCGCAAGCCCAAGAGCAGCGCTATCAGCGCCGATCGATCTTGGATTTCTTCCTCGGCAGGCGCTATCTCGACGACAGCCCGCAGGCTCCTGATGTGCCGCAGCCGAGACGCCAGCAGCGCAAGCGCCCGCCGCCAGCCCAGAAAGCCGTGATCAATACCCGCACCGCATCGCCTGTGCGCCCGCCCGTGCAGGAAGAGCCGGTCGTGCAGAAGCTTGGCGACGCCCGGAAAATCCTGATCGTCGGCGATTTCCTTGCCAGCGGCCTCGGCGACGGGCTCACCGCCGCCTTCGAGACTTCACCGGGCGTCGTCGTCGAAGCCCGCGGCAACATTTCCTCAGGCCTTGTCCGCGACGACTATTACGACTGGCCGGAACAGTTACCGAAGATGATCGACGAGCTGAAGCCGGCAATGGTCGTCGTCATGATCGGCGCCAATGACCGCCAGCAGATGGTAACCGACAGCGCGAAGGAGAAGTTCCGCACCGACGGCTGGCTTGCCGAATATCGCCGTCGTGTCCTTTCTTTCGGAAAGGAAGTCACCAGCCGCAAGATACCGCTGCTCTGGGTCGGTCTTCCTGCCTTCGAATCCGATCAGATGACGGCCGATGCTGTCCAGATGAACCAGCTCTATCGTAACCAGGTCGAGAGCATCGGCGGCGAATTCGTCGACATCTGGGATGGCTTCGTCGACGAAAACGGCACCTTCATCGTCACCGGTTCCGACGTGAACGGCCAGCAGGTGCGCCTGCGCACCTCCGACGGCATCAACCTTACGCAGGCCGGCCGGCGTAAGCTTGCCTTCTATGTGGAAAAGCCCGCCCGCCGGATTCTCGGAACCCAGGCAAGCCCCGATCTGGTGCGCCTCGATGAAAGCAACCTGCCGGGCCTCGGCCTTGCCACCAATCCGGTCGAGCATACCGTGCCGATCAGCCTCTCCGATCCCAATCTTGATGGCGGCGCCGAGCTCCTGGGAGCAAGGCCGCCACCAGTGACGCTGACGAAATCGCCGCGCGATCTCCTGATCGAGCAGGGCGAGATGACGCCGGCACCTGTCGGTCGCGTCGACGACTATCGCATGCCGGCGGCCAAGACGCCGGCCGAAGTCTCGGTGAAATAGAAACTAGGCGAGGCGGCCTTCTTATGCTGCCTGCGGCCAGCTCAGATAATAGTAATTCGAGCCGATCAGCCCGAAGAAGGCATGGCTGGCATTCGTCTGGTCGACATAGCTGCCGTTCTCCTTGACGAAGGCCCCGTCGCTGCCGCGCTCCAGATGCGCATCGAGGAAGTCGCTCCAACCGCTGACATCGATCGCCTCGCCGGCCTTGCTTTCGGTGTCGGCCTCGTCCGGATCATCGATGTCCCAGGTAGGGACCGACACGCCCTGCGTCGGATCGGAGATGGTGAGCGTGCCTGCTTCGAGCGCAGCCAGCATATCGTGAGCCTTGCCGCTTTCGCCTTCGGCCGCAGCTGCTTCCTGCAGCTGCTGCTTCAGCATCGATATGAAGGAGGCGCTGGTCACATCGGCGCTGTCGCCAGTCGTGTCAGTCTCATCTGAGGTGTCGTCCTTGGACGAAAGCGCGCCGAGCAGCCCCGACAGCGCCTGATTGGAAAGAAGCGACGCCGAGCTCGAATCGAGTCCATAGCTGCTCAGAATGCTCGCCGCCGACGAACTCTGCGTATCCTCTGAGCTTTCATCGGAGCTACGAAGATTCTTCAATGCGTATTGGGCCGAAACCATCCTGGTATTATCGAGTGCAGAAACCATTTGAATAATCCTTGTCGATCATTCGCGGCGGCTCCTCCTGAGCCCGCGTCAGGCATAAGCCTCACCCTCCGGCATTGCTTCAAGCTTGCGCCTCAGCCCGGCGCGTCAAGCGGTCGCACCGGCGAAAAGAGGTCCCGCCGGATGCGCCGCGCACAATAAAAAACTCCGCCGGAAAGGCGGAGTTCGTGTCTTCGTCAGCCTATATGAGGTGCGATCAGTTCGGCAGGACGGTCGAGCCCATCAACGCCTCGTCGATGGCGCGCGCTGCTTGGCGGCCTTCGCGGATCGCCCAGACCACCAGCGACTGGCCGCGGCGCACATCGCCCGCCGTCCAAAACTTGTCGACCGAAGTCTTGTAGTCGCGGTCGTTTGCGACGACGTTGGTCGAGCCGCGCTTGTCGGTGTTGAGCGTCAGCTTGCCTTCGAGCTCCTTCAGCACGCTTGTCGTGAACGGGCCGCGGAAACCGATGGCGATGAAGGCGAGATCGGCGCGAATGACGAATTCCGTACCGGCGACCGGCCGCCGGCGCTCGTCCACCTCGCAGCACTTGACGCCGGTCAGCACGCCGTCCTCGCCGATGAATTCGAGCGTCGCAACCTGAAATTCGCGCACTGCGCCCTCAGCCTGCGAGGAGGACGTGCGCATCTTCGTCGCCCAGAAGGGCCACACAGCAAGCTTGTCTTCCTTCTCAGGCGGCTGCGGCCGGATGTCGAGCTGGGTGACCTTGACGGCGCCTTGGCGGAAGGCCGTGCCGACGCAGTCCGAAGCCGTATCGCCGCCACCGACGACGACGACATGTTTGGCGCCGGCAAGGATTGGGTCCGACGGCCAGCCGACGCTGTCGATGTTTTCGCGCCCGACGCGGCGGTTCTGCTGCACCAGATAGGGCATCGCATCATGCACCCCCGCAAGGTCGGTGCCCGGAATGCCCGCCTCGCGCGGCGTCTCGGAGCCGCCGCAGTAAAGGACGGCGTCGTGTTCGGCCAGCAATTGTTCGACCTTGACGTCGACGCCGACATTGACGCCGCAATGGAAGGTCACGCCCTCGCCCTTCATCTGCTCGACGCGACGGTCGATGAAGTTCTTCTCCATCTTGAAGTCGGGAATGCCGTAGCGCAGCAAACCGCCCGGCTTGGTCTCACGCTCGTAGACATGCACGTCGTGGCCGGCGCGACCGAGCTGCTGGGCGGCAGCCATACCGGCGGGGCCGGAACCGATGACGGCGACCTTTTTGCCGGTATGGACCGTCGCCGGCTGCGGCCGGATGAAACCGAGTTCATAAGCCTTGTCGGCAATCGCCTGCTCGACTGTTTTGATGGCGACCGGCGCATCCTCGAGATTCAAAGTGCAGGCTTCCTCGCAGGGGGCGGGGCAAACGCGGCCGGTGAACTCCGGGAAGTTGTTGGTGGAATGCAGGTTCTGGATCGCCGCTTCCCAGTTGTTGTTGTAAACGAGGTCGTTCCAATCGGGAATCTGGTTGTGAACCGGGCAGCCTGTGGGGCCGTGGCAATAGGGGATGCCACAGTCCATGCAGCGCGCCGCCTGTTTCTGCACTTCCGGGTCCGACATCGGGATCGTGAACTCGCGGAAATGACGGATGCGATCCGACGCCGGCTGGTACTTCGCCACCTGCCGGTCGATTTCCAGAAATCCTGTTACCTTACCCATTTCTTCGTCCCTTACCCTCATGACCGCCTCACCCGCGGCCAGTTTCTGTCGTCAGTCCCGGTATCCCGGGCGGGTTGCTTCTCTTGACCGTCATTGGAACATATCCCCTGAAACATCCGCGCGATCCAGGCGGCCTACACCGGCATGATCGTCACGGGTCATCGAGACGTTTCCGACATCGGCCATCTGCGCTCGGCAGGCGGCCGATATCCGGCGCAAATCACTCCGCGGCTATACCCATCCGGCTACGCTCCATTTCCTCGAGCGCACGGCGGTATTCCACAGGCATGACCTTGCGGAACTTCGGACGGTAGTCGGCCCAATTGTCGAGGATCTGCTTGGCGCGGGCGGAGCCCGTATAGTGCAGATGGTTGGAGATCAGCTGGTAGAGACGCTCCTCGTCATGACGCGTCATGTCGCCCGAGACGTCGACGCGTCCCTTGTGCATGAGATCGCCGCCGTGATGATGCAGCTTCTCCAGCATGTCGTCCTCCTCCGGCACCGGCTCGAGTTCGACCATCGCCATGTTGCAGCGGCTGGCGAAATCGCCTGTTTCATCGAGCACGTAAGCGACGCCGCCGGACATGCCGGCCGCGAAGTTGCGGCCAGTGCCGCCGAGCACGACGACGACGCCGCCGGTCATGTATTCGCAACCATGGTCGCCGACACCTTCGACTACGGCGATCGCACCCGAATTGCGAACGGCGAAACGTTCACCCGCAACGCCGCGGAAATAGCATTCGCCCTCGGTCGCACCGTAAAGCACGGTGTTGCCGACGATGATCGAGTTTTCGGCGACGATCCGCGAATTCTCCGGCGGCCGGATGATGATCTTGCCTCCCGAAAGCCCCTTGCCGACATAGTCGTTGCCGTCGCCGATCAGGTTGAAGGTAACGCCGCGCGCCAGGAATGCGCCGAAGCTCTGCCCCGCAGTGCCGCGAAGCGTCACGTTGATCGTGTCTTCCTTCAGCCCACGATGGCGGAAGCGCTTAGCGACTTCCCCGGAAAGCATTGCGCCCGCCGAACGATCGACGTTCTTGATGCCGACCTCGAAGGCGACGGGCGTCTTGTCGGTCAGCGCCGGCTGTGCGAGCTCGATCAGCTTGCGATCGAGAATATCCTCGATCGGGTGCTGCTGCCGGCTCGTCCAGAAAGTCTCCTCCTTGGCAGCCTCGACCTTGTGGAAGATGCGGCTGAAATCGAGGCCTTTCGCCTTCCAGTGCGCTAGCATCTCGTCCTTCTCCAGGAGCTCCGAAGCGCCGATAATGTCGTCGAGCCGGGTGAACCCGAGCGAGGCGAGGATCTCGCGCACTTCGTTGGCGACGAAGAAGAAGTAGTTGATGACGTGCTCCGGCGTGCCCTTGAAGCGCTTGCGCAGCACCGGGTCCTGCGTCGCCACTCCCACCGGACAGGTGTTGAGATGGCACTTCCGCATCATGATGCAGCCGGCCGCGATCAGCGGCGCGGTGGCAAAGCCAAACTCGTCGGCGCCCAGCAGCGCCCCGATGATGACATCGCGGCCAGTCTTGAGGCCGCCGTCCACCTGCAGCGCGACTCGCGAACGCAGGCCGTTCAGCACCAGCGTCTGCTGGGTTTCGGCAAGGCCGATCTCCCAGGGGCTGCCGGCATGCTTGAGCGAGGTCAGCGGCGAGGCACCCGTGCCGCCGTCGAAGCCGGCGACCGTGATATGGTCGGCCCGCGCCTTGGCGACACCGGCGGCGACGGTACCGACGCCGACTTCGGAGACGAGTTTGACCGAGACGTCGGAGGTCGGGTTGACGTTCTTCAGATCATAGATCAGCTGTGCCAGATCCTCGATTGAATAGATGTCGTGGTGCGGCGGCGGCGAGATCAGGCCGACACCCGGCGTCGAGTGGCGGGTCTTGGCAACGGTCGCGTCGACTTTATGACCCGGAAGCTGGCCGCCTTCGCCGGGCTTGGCGCCCTGCGCCACCTTGATCTGCAGCACGTCGGCATTGACCAGATATTCGGTGGTGACGCCGAAGCGGCCCGATGCGATCTGCTTGATCGCCGAGCGTTCCGGGTTCATCGAACCATCGGAGAGCGGCATGTAGCGGTCGGATTCCTCGCCGCCTTCGCCGGTGTTCGACTTGCCGCCGATCCGGTTCATGGCGATCGCCAGCGTCGTATGCGCCTCTCTGGAGATCGAGCCGAAGGACATCGCCCCGGTCGAGAAACGTTTGACGATATCGGCGGCCGGCTCGACCTCGTCGATCGATACCGGCTTACGTCCGAGCGCCTCGGCGCTCTTGATGTTGAAGAGCCCGCGGATCGTGTTCATCCGCAGCGCCGAGTTGTTCACCATTTCGGAGAATTCGCGGTAACGATCCTCGGCATTGCCGCGCACGGCATGCTGAAGGGCTGCAACCGCGTCCGGGGTCCAGGCATGGCTTTCGCCGCGCATGCGGTAGGCATATTCGCCGCCAATATCGAGCGTTGTCGCCAGCAGCGGATCCTTGCCGAAGGCTGCGGTGTGGCGGGCAACGGTCTCTTCAGCGATCGCCTCGAGGCCGATGCCTTCGATCATCGTCGCGGTTCCGAAGAAATACTTATCGACCAGTTCCGACGACAGGCCGATCGCATCGAAGATCTGCGCGCCGCAATAGGACTGGTAGGTCGAGATGCCCATCTTCGACATCACCTTGAGGATGCCTTTGCCGACCGCCTTTATGTAGCGGTAGACGATTTCGGATGCATCGACTTCCTTCGGAAACTCGCCCTTGGCATGCATGTCGAGCAGCGTGTCGAAGGCGAGATAAGGGTTGATCGCCTCTGCGCCGTAGCCGGCGAGCAGGCAGAAGTGATGCACTTCGCGCGGCTCCCCCGTCTCGACGACGAGGCCGACGGAGGTGCGAAGCCCCTTGCGGATCAGGTGATGGTGCACGGCAGCCGTCGCCAGCAGCGCCGGAATGGCGATTCTGTCGGGACCGATCTGGCGGTCGGAGAGCACGATGATGTTGTAGCCGCCCTTGACGGCCGCCTCCGCGCGCTCGCAGAGCCGGTCGAGCATTTCGGGCATGCCAGCCGCGCCGCGCTCGATATCATAGGTGAAATCGAGCGTCTTGGTGTCGAAGCGGTCTTCCGTATGGCCGATCGAGCGGATCTTTTCGAGATCGCCATTGGTCAGGATCGGCTGGCGCACTTCGAGGCGCTTGGCGTTCGCCATGCCCTCGTGGTCGAGAATGTTCGGGCGCGGGCCGATGAAGGAGACCAGGCTCATGACGAGCTCCTCCCGGATCGGATCGATCGGCGGGTTCGTCACCTGCGCGAAGTTCTGCTTGAAATAGGTATAAAGCAGCTTCGGCTTTTCTGACATTGCCGAGATCGGCGTGTCCGTGCCCATCGAGCCGATCGCTTCCTGACCCGTCGTCGCCATCGGCGACATCAGGATCTTGGTATCCTCGGTCGTGTAGCCGAAGGCCTGTTGGCGGTCGAGCAGCGACACGTCGCGGCGCAGCGCCCTCGGCTCCACCGGCTTCAGGTCTTCGAGGATGAGCTGGGTGCGGTCGAGCCAGTTGCGATAGGGATGCGCCGTTGCAAGCTTCGACTTCACCTCGTCGTCCGAGATGATGCGGCCTTCTTCCATGTCGATCAGCAGCATCTTGCCCGGCTGCAGGCGCCACTTCTGGATGATTTTCTCCTCAGGAACCGGCAGGA
The DNA here is from genome assembly GCF_030182485.1 of Rhizobium atlanticum. Classification (NCBI taxonomy): domain Bacteria; kingdom Pseudomonadati; phylum Pseudomonadota; class Alphaproteobacteria; order Hyphomicrobiales; family Rhizobiaceae; genus Rhizobium; species Rhizobium atlanticum. Next base: position 167,062 of record NZ_JAQJCJ010000004.1, on the reverse strand, counting down.
CGCCGGCCTCGGATGCCATGATGACGCGGTCGTCTTCGGTCACGAGATAACGCGCCGGCCTGAGGCCGTTGCGGTCGAGCGTGGCGCCGATCTGCTTGCCGTCGGTGAAGGCGACGGCAGCCGGTCCGTCCCACGGCTCCATCAGCGCGGCGTGATATTCGTAGAAGGCCTTGCGTTCGGCCGCCATCGACTGGTTGCCGGCCCAGGCTTCCGGGATCAGCATCATCACCGCATGTGCCAGCGAGTAACCGCCGCGGACCAGGAATTCCAGTGCATTGTCGAAACAGGCCGTGTCCGACTGCCCCTCGTATGAAATCGGCCACAGCTTGGAGATGTCCTCGCCGAACAGCGGTGAGGAGACCGACGCCTGGCGCGCCGCCATCCAGTTGACGTTGCCGCGCAGCGTGTTGATCTCGCCGTTATGGGCGACCATGCGGTAGGGATGCGCGAGCTTCCACGACGGGAAGGTATTGGTCGAAAAGCGCTGGTGCACGAGAGCGACCGCGCTTTCGAAACGCGGGGCCGACAGGTCCTTATAATAGGCACCGACCTGATAGGCCAGGAACATGCCTTTGTAGACTACTGTCGCCGATGACAGCGACACTGGATAGAAGTTGCTCTCCTCGCCGTCGAACTCGTCGTAGATGCGGTTTGAGATGACCTTGCGAAGGGTGAACAGCCGACGCTCGAACTCGTCGTTGTTTTCGGCGTCTTCACCGGCGCCGATGAAGACCTGCACGTGATGCGGCTCGGTCGCGGCGATATCAGGCGCCTTGGAAAGCGACGAATTGTCGACCGGCACGTCGCGGAAGCCGATGAAGACCTGGCCTTCCTCGACGATGACGTCCCTGATCACCTTCTTGAAGTGCTCGATCTGCTTTTCGTCGCGCGGCATGAAGATATGGCCGACGCCATATTCGCCAACTGGCGGCAGGGTGATGCCCTGCGCCGCCATCTCCTCGCGGAAGAAGCGATCGGGAATCTGCACCAGGATGCCGGCGCCGTCGCCCATCAGCGGGTCGGCGCCGACGGCGCCGCGATGCGTCAGGTTCTCGAGAATGAAGAGGCCGTCCTTGACGATCTGGTGCGACTTTTCGCCCTTCAGATGCGCGACAAAGCCAACGCCGCAAGCGTCATGCTCGTTGGCAGGATCGTAAAGCCCCTGCTTCTTCGGCAGGCCGGAAGCGGATTTGGACGTCTTGGCCGTCGCGCGCGCCTCTGCAGCGGCAAACCGGTCAAATTCCATGGATGGCGTCTTCGTCATCGTCTTTCCTCCTGTCGAAGCCCGCGGGGCCGCGGGCGGCTTTCGTCTTGCGTCGCAACCTGAAAGTAGGTCCGTCGCATGACAGCGCTGTTGCATGGTGAAGATCGGCCGCAGACATCTGCTTCTTGAGGAAAGCAAACCGTCGCGTTCCGCGCCTGCCATTCGCCCCCGTGCGCCAGCCGGAGGGCTGACGCTCGGAAGAACTATAGCGTGAAAGCCCGTCGCTGCCAGGGTTTTCGGCGCCTCTTCGGCCACTAAGGCCAGAATAGGACAGCAACACTGTCCTAATTCATCAGCTCTATGCCAGAAACCTTCTCCGTCCGCAAGAGCGTCGCGCCAAAAATCGTCATTTTGAGACGGAAGATTGCCAGAAAAACCCAAGCAGCGAAATAAAATTACGCTACGAAGCCTGATTATTTTTATTAATTGCGTACTTCAATTTTCGTGATGTGTCAGCGCCGCCAACCTTGATCCCGTGAAGCTTTGGCGTAAGGTCCGCTGCGAACCTCCCAGCTCCTTCCACTCCCCAGGTCTCCGCTATGTTCTTTGCTTCCGATAATTGGGCCGGCGCCCACCGATCCATTGCCGAACGCCTGCTGAGGGAATCGGCCGGATTTGCTCCGGCCTATGGCGCCGGCGACCTCGACAAAAAGGTCGAGGCTCGTTTCTCCCAGATCTTCGAACGTGAGGTTTCCGTTTTCTTCGTCGCCACCGGCACGGCCGCCAACTCCCTGGCGCTGGCGAGCGTTCAGCGTCCCGGCGGGATTACCTTCTGCCATTCGGAAGCGCACGTGATCGAGGATGAATGCGGCGCGCCGGAATTCTTCTCCGGCTCCGCCCGCCTCGTGGCCGTCGACGGTGAAGCCGGCAAGATTGATCCGGCGAAGCTTTCGGCAAAGATCGCCCACTTCCCCGAGGACGCCCTCCGTCAGGGCCGGGCCAGTGCTGTGACCATTACCCAGGCGACCGAGATCGGCACCGTCTATTCCCTGCCGGAGATCGGCGAGATTGCCGCAATATCGAGGAAGCGCAACCTGCCGCTCCACATGGATGGCGCCCGCTTCGCCAATGCGCTGATCGCGCTCGGCGCCGCGCCGGCGGAGATGACCTGGAAACGCGGCGTCGACATGCTGTCCTTCGGCGGTACCAAGAACGGCTGCTGGTGCGCGGAAGCGATCATCTTCTTCAATCCGGATCAGGCAAAGGAAATGCCCTTCATTCGCAAGCGCGCCGCCCAGCTTTTCTCCAAGTCGCGTTTCATTGCTGCCCAGTTCGACGCCTATTTCGAAAACGGTCTCTGGCTCGATCTCGCCCGCCATTCGAACGCCGCTGCCGACCGGTTGCGCGCCGGAATTGCCGCCAGCAGCGCCGGGCGCCTCGCCTGGCCGACCGCTTCCAACGAGGTCTTTGCCGTCATCAGCAAGAGTGCTGCAAGAACCGCAGAGGAAAAAGGCGCGAAATTCTACGAATGGCCTGTGCCTGCGGCAACCTCGGAACTCGTTTCCGAAAGCGAAACCCTGATCCGCCTTGTCACCAGCTTCGCAACCACAGAAGCCGACGTGGATGGTTTCCTGAGGTGTCTGGCTGCCTGAGCGCCGATCGGTAGGGCTTGCCGACCGGTGACGGCGACGGGTCATGCGGACCTCAGCCCCCTTACTTTTTGCAGAATATCGTCGGACAGCGCCGCGACCAGCACCTGATCCGCGCCCTTGCGCGGCACCAAGACGAATTCCACGTCCTCGAGCACCGGCAGTTTCCCCGCGGCGATCTCTTTCAGTCCGGCGGGAGCCATACTGCGCGGCTGCACCAGCACACCCATTCCCGCCCGCGCTGCTGCCGTCAGCCCGCTCAGGCTGCCGCAAGTGCAGACGATTCGCCACGGCACGCCATTGCGCCCGAGCGCTTCCAGGGCGATCGCCCGCGTGACGCTCGGTGGCGGAAATGCGATCAGCGGCAGCGGGCCGGAGGCGAGTACTCGTTCAGGATCGCGCGCCAGCCAGACGAGCGGCTCGCGATAGACCAGCTTTCCGCGCCCATCGCCAAGTCGGCGCTTGGCAAGCACCAGATCGATTTCGCCATTGTCCTGCATTTCGTAAAGAACGCCGGAGAGCGCCACGGTCAGCTCCAGGTCCACAGACGGATGCAACCGAACGAAATCCTCCAGCACCGCAGGTAGCTGGCTGGTGACGAAATCCTCCGACACGCCCAGCCGGAGGCTGCCGCGCAGGCTGGTGCTCTTGAACAGCGCCTGCACTTGCCCCTCGATCGAAAGCATGGCGCGCGCACGCGAAAGCAGCGCCTCGCCATCACCGGTGAGCATCACCTTGTGCGTGTCGCGCGCGAGCAGCTTGCGTCCGAGTGCCGCCTCCAGCCGCTGGATATGCTGGCTGACCGTCGATTGCCCGAGGCCCAGCCTTTCCGCGGCAAGGGTGAAGCTGCCCATCTGTTCGACGGCGACGAAACTGCGCAACTGCGAGAGGTCGAGCATAGGAAATCCAGAATCTCAATAACTGTTATTTCTTGCATCCTGGATCATAATGGAGGACAGAACAATGGTTACTTTATTGCTGCGAGACCGCGATGCGCCGCTTTCTGCCCGATACATTCACGATCCTGCTCGTCTGCGCCGTCATCCTCGCCTCCCTTTTTCCGGCGAGCGGCAGTTTTGCGGATTATTTCGGCATCGCCACCGATCTTGCCATCGCGGCGCTGTTTTTCCTGCACGGCGCGCGCCTTTCCCGTGACGTCGTCATCGCTGGTCTGCTGCACTGGCGGCTGCATCTGATCATCCTGCTGACGACCTTCGGCATCTTCCCACTGCTCGGGCTTGGGCTCGGCTTCATCCCCGACACGATCCTGCCACGGCCGCTTTATCTCGGCATTCTCTTCCTCTGCGTGCTACCGTCGACGGTGCAGTCGTCGATCGCCTTCACCTCGATGGCGGGCGGCAACGTGCCCGCCGCGATCTGCTCGGCCTCGGCCTCGAACATTTTTGGCATGTTCCTGACGCCGCTGCTGGTCGGCCTGCTCTTTTCCGTCGGCGGCCATGGCGGCTTCTCCTTCGATGCGCTTCAGCAGATCCTGCTGCAGTTGCTTGCCCCCTTTATCGCTGGCCAGATCCTGCAGCCCTGGATCGGCGATTGGATTCGCGCCAAGAAGAAGATCCTGATGCCGGTCGACCGCGGCTCGATCCTGATGGTGGTCTATCTTGCCTTCTCGACGGCGGTCGTCGAAGGACTGTGGCACACTTTCTCGATTGCCGACATCGCCGTCGTCGTCGTCGCCGACGTCGTGCTTCTGGCCTTTGTCCTTGTTTTGACGATGTTCGGTAGCCGCTGGCTGGGCTTCGACAAGGCCGACGAGATCACCATCACCTTCTGCGGCTCGAAGAAGAGCCTGGCAAGCGGCGTGCCGATGGCAAACGTCATCTTCGCCGGCCAGTCGATTGGCGCGATCGTGCTTCCCTTGATGCTCTTCCACCAGATCCAGCTGATGGTCTGCGCCGTCATCGCCCAGAAATATGCCGCCGCAGCAGCCCGGCGCGTAACGGAACAGCAGATGAAGGATGCCGCAAGCCCGGCCTGAACAATAAGATGAACGGCAACAAAAAAGGCGCCCCGATCGGGGCGCCGTCCGGTGTCCCAGAGGGACAGCTGTTAACCGTTAATGACCTGCGCCTCGATCGCCTTCGGAGCCTCGACCGGCTCGGCGGCAATCGCGATCTTGCGGGGCTTCATGGCCTCGGGAATGTTGCGCAGAAGGTCGATGTGAAGCAGGCCGTTCTTCAGCGAAGCGGCTGACACCTCGACATGATCGGCGAGCTGGAAGCGGCGCTCGAAGGCGCGCTTGGCAATGCCGCGATAGAGGAATTCGCCGCCTTCGGCGGTTTCCTCGTTCTTTTCACCCTTCACGGACAGCACATGGGCATGAGCTTCGATCGAAAGCTCGGTCTCGTCGAAACCGGCGACCGCCATGGTGATGCGATAGGTGTTTTCACCGGTGCGCTCGATATTATAGGGCGGATAGGTCTGCGCCTGCTCCGGCTGAGCAAGGCTGTCGAGCATGGTGAAGAGCCGGTCGAAACCGACTGTCGAACGATAGAGGGGAGAGAAGTCTACGTGACGCATGATGTCCTCCTAGGGAAGCGACGTGTTGCGGTAAATGCCCCTGAAACCCCATCTTGGCAGTCTCGGGACGGTTGCGCGGGCCCTTTTGGCACCCGCAGAATGGAGATGGTGATGCGATTCGAGGAGTTCAAGACCTTTTCGAAATCACCTCGACCAGCCGTGAACCCCGCGTGAACGGCCGGTTCGGAAGGCGTTCAGACATGCCTGTGTAGAAATGACGATGTCGGGTGACACTGGCCCCGATGGCTGAAGTGCATCGTCCCTTCTTCTTCAGTCTAAACTTGGGCCGGCCGCGAGCGCCCTCGCGCTCCCGCCGGCCCTTTTCCCCTGCTTTCCAAGCCGGGCGCCATGCGCTATCCGTGATAGGGAAGCATTCAGCAGCGGCGCATTGGTAAGTCATGGATCAGGTTCTCTATTCGACGCCCGATAATCCCGCCCCGGAAAACCGCACCGAAGGGTTCTTTGAAACCCATGACGGCCACCGGTTGCGTTACGCCGTTTTCCGCTCCGGTGGCCAGGTCGCCAAGGGCACGGTCGTCATCATCCATGGCCGCAACGAATATATCGAAAAATATTTCGAGACGATCCGCGACCTGACAGGCAAGGGCCTCTGGGTCGCGACCTTCGACCTTCGTGGCCAGGGTGGTTCGTCGCGGCTCCTGACGCGCCGCAATCACGGCCATATCCGCCGCTTTTCCGATTACGAGCGCGACCTCGACACCTTCCTCGAAAAGATAGTGCTGCCGGATACCCGCCTGCCCTTCTACCTGCTCGGTCATTCCACCGGCGGACTGATCGCGCTATCGGCCGCCCCCTATCTCACCACCCGCATCGATCGCATGGTGCTATCGGCTCCCTTTATCGGCCTGACCGGCCAGTCGGCCTCGCCCCGCGTCATCCGCGCCCTCGCCGGCGCGCTGACCGCCAGCGGCCTCGGCTTCATGCCGCTGACCTCGAAGCTGAAGGAGCCCGATTTCCGCGACAATCCGTTGACCTCGGACGAAACACGCTTCGAGCGCAATGTTGCGATGATGAAGGCTCATCCGGAACTGACGCTCGGGCCGCCGACGGCCCGCTGGCTGACCGAAGCCTTCCGGACCATGGACCGGGTCACCTCGCCCAACCATCTCTTCTCGATCACCATTCCGACCATCGTCATCGCCCCGACACGAGACGGCGTCGTGCCCTACACGGCGCAGGAGCGGCTCTCGCGTTATTTCCGCGCCGGCCAGCTGGTGCCGATCAACGGCGCCCGCCATGAGATCTTCCAGGAACGGGATATCTATCGCGCCGCGGCGCTGGCCGCCTTCCACGCCTTCATTCCCGGCAGCGATGCCGAAGAAAACCGTGATGTCGCCGCCCTCGGCACATAAGCCGGGGCAACCTAGCTGACTGGCATCGGCCTTTCCGACCCGGGGCATCGGCTTTGCCGAGCCCGGCTTCAGCGCTGCAGGATGGCGATTGCCTGCTCATAGACCGCGCGGCTGCCCGCGGCGATGATCGAGCCGCCATTTTCCGGCCGTCCGCCGTCCCAGGTGGTGATGATGCCGCCCGCCCCCTCGATGACCGGAATAATGCCGCCGACGTCATAGGGCTTCAGCCCGTTTTCGATGACGAGATCGATATGACCGGCGGCAAGCAGCGCATAGGCATAACAGTCGCATCCATAGCGGAAGAGCCGCACCTGCGCCTCGATCTCCCGGTATTTCTCCATCTCGCCGCCGGTGAAGAGATGTGGCGAGGTCGTGAACAGGATGGCGCTCGAAAGTGCCTCGCACTGGCGGGTCACCAGCCGTCGCTCACCCTCTGGCCCGATATAGATCGAGCCGTTCTCGTCGGCAAAATAACGTTCGCCGGTAAAGGGCTGCTCGATCATGCCCATGATCGCCCGGCCTTGCCTCTGCAGACCGATCAGCGTTCCCCAGACCGGCACGCCCGATATGAAGGCGCGCGTGCCGTCGATCGGATCGATCACCCAGACATAGTCCCGGTCGAGCCCGACATCGCCATGCTCCTCGCCGAGAATGCCGTGGTCGGGGAAATTCTCCTCGATCAGCGCCCGGATTGCGAGCTCGGCCGCCCGATCGCCTTCCGTCACCGGATCGAAGCCGGAAGAAAGCTTGTTCGTGACATCGAGGCCGGAGCGGAAGCGCGGCAGCGTCTCGGCGCGGGCGACCTCCGCCAGACGATTGAAGAATGAACGGTCAGGAAGCATGGTGACACCGTTTGGCTGGCGGGAATGCGCTTTCATAGCGAAAACGAGCGGGAATGCAAACGACGAGGGCAACTTCGGGCGGATTGCCCAAAGATATCGCAGCGCAATATATTGCTTGACATTTGTGCAACGCAATAGTAGCGTCGTCATTACAGTCTTCTGACTGTAAATACCCTCCTTGGGTGTTTCCTCCCTAGACTTAGCCGCGCTGACAAGCGCGGTTTTTTTTGGCCTGGGGAGGCAAGCCGAGATCAGGAAATTGCAGGTTTACTCGGCGGCCAACGCCCGATCGCCGGCGAATTTTTCGACATGATCCGCCATCTGCCGCATGAAGGCCGCGACGGCGTCGGCCACCGCGGCGAAATCCTCGCGCTTCTCCAGCGTCACCTCGTCGACATAGATCGCCCGGTTCACTTCGATCTGCAGCGCGTGCAGACCGCGCGAGGGACGGCCGTAATGTTCGGTGATGAAGCCGCCGGCGTAAGGCTTGTTACGGATCGCAGCAAAGCCCATTTCCTCGAGGATGGCGATGGCGGCGCGCGAAAGTTCGGCCGAAGCGCTGGTGCCGTAGCGATCGCCGATGATGAAATCGGGCCGCCCGGTGCAGCCCGCGACCCGAACATTGCCGGGCATCGAGTGGCAGTCGATCAGAACGCCGAAGCCGAACTGCACATGGGTGCGGGCGATCAGCCGTCGCAGCGCCGCGTGGTAAGGCTTGTAGACTGCCTCGACCCGATCGAGCCCCTCCTGCACCGGCAGCCGCCGTGCATAGATCTCCATGTTCTCGGCAACGATGCGCGGAATGGTTCCAAGCCCGCCGGCGACCCTCAGCGAATTGACATTGGCATAGGGCGGCAGCAGCCCGTCGAACATCCTTGGATCAAGCTCGTAGGGCTCACGATTGACGTCGAGATAGGCCCGCGGAAAATTGGCGGCGAGCAGTGGCGCGCCGAGTTCGACGGCCGAGCCGAACAGCTCGTCGACGTAATGGTCCTCGGAACGGCGGATCGCTATGCCTTCCAGCCTCGACTGCGCGATGAATTCCGGTGGATAAACGCGGCCACTATGGGGGGAGTTGTAGACGAAAGGGATGGTCTGCGACACGGGCTCATGAACCTCAAAAAGCTCGTATTCGCGGATTTCCGGCACTTCTGGCCCTCTTTACCATGTCATGAACTGACTGCTTCGCCCATGTTGCCAGTTGCCCGGCCGCAAGTCCATACTATGTAGGAGGGATGGCGGTCGCGCATAGGCAATTCACCGGTTGTTTACCGGACAAAGACTAGTGTAAACGGCTGGCAGCCCACCCAAAACCTATTGATTAGCGGTCTGGATTGATGACTCAGAAGATACTTCTCGCCGAAGACGACAATGACATGCGCCGTTTCCTGGTGAAAGCGCTGGAAAAGGCCGGCTACAAGGTCCTTTCTTACGACAACGGCGCCAGCGCCTATGACCGCCTGCGCGAGGAGCCGTTCTCTCTGCTCCTGACCGATATCGTCATGCCCGAAATGGATGGCATCGAGCTGGCTCGCCGCGCCACCGAACTCGACCCCGACCTGAAGGTGATGTTCATCACCGGATTTGCCGCCGTGGCGCTGAACCCCGATTCGAAGGCGCCGAAGGATGCCAAGGTCCTTTCCAAGCCTTTCCACCTGCGCGATCTCGTCGATGAGGTCAATAAAATGCTTGCCGCGTAAGGCTTGTCGGGCGGCGCGTCACAAAACTGAAAAAAGCCTATTGACGGCTCCAAAGGTTTTGTGATCTATGCGCCGCCATCGGATGGGCGTGTAGCTCAGCGGGAGAGCACTACGTTGACATCGTAGGGGTCACAGGTTCAATCCCTGTCACGCCCACCATCCTAATTCGCTGAAAAGCAAAGGCCTTTCGAGAAATCGAGAGGCCTTTTTTGCATAGTGGCCCGCAGGTTCGATAGACCTGCCAATAGGAGTTCTCACCGTGGCGCAGGTCATTAAACGACGCAAAACTCTCGTCGTGTCCAACGACAAGATTTCGCTGGCAAAAGGTGTCAGCCTTCCCCAGGGACGCTACCCCGTCACTGCCGAATATGTCGTATCTCACCTGCGAGGAAGGCCGGTCGAGCAGGCTGGCCGGGTAATACTCCATCTGACACGGCAGAACCTCCTGGACTACGGCGTTGATCTGTCCGGCAGCGCGATGTTGGGCAGCGACATCGACGTGAGCGGCAATGTGGCGCGCAAGGAAGCTATTCTGGAGTGATTTGCAGAGCATGGATGGTTGACCACTGTCCTTGCCCCACAGGGCTGCATGCAGATGGCGGCCGCGGCGCGCCCTCATATGAGGACGCGCTCATTCGAGCAATAATTGCATACAATTGCTGAGTGCTCAGCCACTCGTTGTTCGCAATCCAAAAGTATGATTTTTGTGACAAACAGATGACGAGTTTGTGACAAAAAGCGTGTTATTTCAGCAACATAGCTGTGAAGCCTGTTATCATGATCGATAATCACATTGCAGCGCAACAACCCCTATGTAACTTCCGCGGCGAGGCAGACACCTTGCCAAAAAGGTGCCGCTTCGATCACACGGGGTGAAGACATGTAGGGACTGCCGATGGCAACGGTCTTCATCCTTCTGCATCTGAACTGGAGGTTATTTCATGAACATCAAGAGCCTTCTTCTCGGCTCCGCTGCTGCCCTCGCAGCAGTATCCGGCGCTCAGGCCGCCGACGCTATCGTTGCTGCCGAGCCGGAACCGGTTGAATACGTCCGCGTCTGCGACGCTTACGGCACCGGCTACTTCTTTATCCCGGGCACCGAAACCTGCCTGAAGATCAACGGTTACATCCGTTTCCAGGTGGACGTTGCTCCGAACGCCAGCTCGATCGGCGCCGGCGGCGGCGGTTCTGTCGCCAACGACTCGGATTGGGACGCCCGTACGCGAGGCCAGGTTCAATTCACGGCCAAGAGCGACACCGAATATGGTCCGCTGACCGGCGTCATCGTCATGCAGTTCAACGCTGACAACGCTTCGGCCCAGAAGGCCCAGCTCGACTCCGCTTACATCGACATCGCCGGCTTCCGCGCTGGTCTGTTCTACAGCTGGTGGGACGACGGCCTCTCCGGCGAAACCGACGATATCGGCTCTCCGGTCACGCTGCACAACTCGCTCCGCTATCAGTACGAAACCGACGCCTTCTACGCCGGCATCAGCGTCGACGAGCTGGAAGACAGCCCGTTCTACAACGGCGAAACCGCTAACAACGTCGGCGTTGCAGTCGGTCTCGGCGGCAAGGCCGGTATCTTCAGCTACCAGATCACTGCCGGTTACGACACCGACAACGAAGAAGGCGCCGTCCGCGCCATGGGTACGGTTGCTGTTGGTCCGGGCACGCTCGGCCTCGCAGTTGTCTACGCATCCAACCCGAACGCCTACTACAACAAGGCTGAATGGGCGATCGCTGCCGAATACGCCATCAAGGCGACTGACAAGCTGAAGATCACCCCGGCTGTTCAGTATTACGACAACTACGGCGTCACCGCCGGCGAGTTCAACGACGACGTCAGCGCCTGGAAGGCCGGCGTCACGATCGATTACCAGATCGTCGACAACTTCTCGGCAAAGGTTTCTGTTCAGTACCTCGATCCGGACAATGCCGACGACGTGACCTCGGGCTACTTCCGCCTGCAGCGCGCGTTCTAATCAAGGCTGCCGGTCCGACCGGCAGCTATTCATTCCTGATCCGACTGACCTCCGATCGGGAAAGAATGGGCCTGGACTTCCCTGCCTGGGCCCATTCCCCTTGAGCAGACGTGCATCCAAAGCGGCAGGCGCTCGACCAGCGCCGCCATTATAGCGCCGTGCGTCCTATCGGACGCAAAAGGATGCTCTAAGCACGGCCGGCCGCCAGTACTATCTTTGTGCTGCAGCGGTAGCGGAACCAAATCCGGACACAGAGCCATGCTAGGATGAAGCGGTGATTCGCCTCGCCAGGACATGGGATTTGAGATCGAAATGAAATTATCCGCGCTTGTCGCCGCCGGCCTTGTTGCCGCGGTCCTCGCCTTGCCAGCCGCTGCTGCGCCCGCCTCCCCGCCAGAGACATTTCCCGGCGCGCCCGGCGTCATTACGCTTTCCGGCAAATGCGCCAAACTGGTTGTCGCCAAGTTCGACGCCACGAAGGGCTGCAAAAACGAGCTTGCCAGCGTCACCCTGGCCAACGGCTCGGTGACCTTCATCTTCACTTCAGATGGAAAGGCGCTCGGTTTCCAGGGCGATGGCAGCGGCATCAAGCCGGCCTCCAACGGCAATGCTCGCCTGCCGCTGAGCCTCGTCACGACGGGCGTCGGCAACAAGATGACCGGCCAGGTCAAGGTCGCCGGTTTCTGCACCTTCGGCAATCCCTACGCCGGCAAGCCGATCGCGATCGAATGTACCGCCGAAAGCAAGGACTCCTCCTTCACCGGCAGCTTCCGTACCGGCGGCAAGCTGGTGAAAAAGGGAAAATAGCTGCCGTCAGGCGGCACACCACGCGCCGCCGGCAGCCCCCGGCTTGCGCGCCAGCCCTTCCTTGATCAGCTGTGCGCCAAAAGAGCGTCCGTCGCGCGAGACGATCCGCGGCGCGCCTGGGGACTCCGTCTTTCCGGCCGCATCGATGGTGAACGGGCCGGCGTTCAGAAGCGCCAGCAGGCGCAGCTTCGCGGCAAAGGCCACCCTGCGTTCGTCATCGCAGCGCGCCTGGTCGGCCACCGGGCTTGCCATATCGGCAATGACGATCTTTTCGCCCTTGTACCAGAAAACGCCGCCGTCGCCGACGCAATTGATGTGCGCGCCCTGCCCGCAATAGCCGAAGGCGCCCGTCGCCGTCTGCTGAGCTCCGGGAGAGGCCGGGGCCGGCACCGCCTTGATCGCCTGGATGGCCGGCGTCGGGATTGCGGCCGGCGGCAGCGGCGGCGCCTGTAGCGTCGTCGGCGCGGCTCTCGGCGTCGGTGCGGCAAGCGCCACCTGCTTCGGCGGCACATCCTTCCTGGCGACAGGTCTCGGCTCCGCCATTTCGCGTACGATCGGCGTCGACTGCCGTTCAAGCAGCGGCTGAAGGCTCTTCCAATTGTCGTGAGCCACGATGCCGCCGACCGCGGCAATGGCGATCACCGCCCAGGGCAGCAATCCGCCACTGCTGCGTGCTCTGCTCTTTCCTCTCGCCGGCGCCTTGCGGCGGCCGCGTGTCGCTGTCTTGGCCATCTTTCCGAATCCCGTGAGGCCGGGATTATCGCTGCCCAATCCTTTCCGAAAGGTTGGCGAGGGCCGTTATCTTTGACGCGGGCCGATGCGCTAGACGACAAAACGCCCGGCATCGCCGGGCGCCTATCTCCAGAGGTTTGTCTTTCGCCTAGTCCGGACGTTGAGCTGAAGACTCGTTTTTTCCGGCCGATGCGGCGCCGCTGATGGGGGAACCGATCGGCTGTTTGCGTTTACCGATCTCGATGCGGTTGTCCGCCCCCTCGCGGATGGCCTGCCATTCATTTTCGTGCCGGATAACAATATCCCGGGGCACAAAGTTCATTGTCATGTGCTTCTCACCCTGTGTTTCAAATCAACTGTCAGCGCGCCGAAAAGCCCTCGGAGCCGCTATTTCTTCGTTCTCGTATGAGCTTTGATGTCGGGGCCTCCTTTGGAGAGGTCCGCACCGCTCACATGTGCCGGCACGTGAATGTCGTGATAGACGCCGGGCGTCAGCGTCAGATCGACGTGATGCGGCGGCAGCACCTGTGCCTTCTGCATGCGGTTCGGCTTTGCCCGCTTCATGCGGTCGGATGCCTCTGTGCGTTTGTCGGGAATATGGGTCGAAGTGTGCATCATCGGCGTCCTTTTCAGCTCAACCAGGGTTTAACGAGGGGAGGCGCGGATGGTTCCCGAAATTATGCGGTTTTCCGTGGGGCGTTTGGCCTTGACTGGTTTGGGAAGTAGATTACCTAAGGCCCATCCCGCAGCCTTCCAGACATCGGCTACGGGAAACATTGGTGCCGGGCCCCTCTGGCGAGAGTTTTTACGGCGCTCTCGTGATGTCGGTACCGCCTGCAACTCAGCCGGCGGATTTTTCATCGATGAAAAAGCTCACCATGCCTCGTCAGCATGCCCGTTGTGGCATGCGGCGTTTTGACAAAATCTCCACCCTCTCCAACAAGCTGTGCGGCCGCGAGGTGCGGCCATGAACCAGCCCCAGACCACTAAATCCTCGCTCGGCTATTTCCGCTGGGCGTTCATCGTCACGGCTCTCGGCCTTGTTCTCGGCGCCGTGCTTGGTTGGCAGACGACCGGCACGACCGGCGGCATGGCGACCGTCTTCTTCATCTGCACCGTGCTTGCGGTGCTGGAGATCTCGCTCTCCTTCGATAATGCCATCGTCAATGCCAACAAGCTGAAGGAGATGACGCCGGTCTGGCAGAAACGATTCCTCACCTGGGGCATCATCATTGCCGTCTTCGGAATGCGCATCGTCTTTCCGTTGGCGATCGTCGCGATCGCGGCACGGATCGGCCCCTGGGACGCTCTGGTGCTCGCCGCCCGCGAGCCCGAGGAATATGCTCGCATCATGAACGATGCGCATCTGCCGATCGCAGCCTTCGGCGGCACCTTCCTGATGATGGTCGGCCTCAGCTATTTCTTCGACCATGAGAAGACGATCCATTGGCTTCGCGGCCTTGAAAAGGTGATGGCGCGCTCGGCCACAATCAGGGGCATCGAGATCGCTTTCGTGCTGGCGCTGATGCTTGTCTTCTCCTGGCTGATCGGCGGCGAGGAAGCCAGCATCTTCGTCCATTGCGCCATCTACGGCCTGCTCACCTTCCTAGCCGTCGAGGTCGTCGGCGAACTGCTCGATGCGTCGCAGCAGACGATGAGCGCTGCCGCCAAGGGCGGCCTCGGCGCCTTCATCTATCTGGAGGTACTGGATGCCAGCTTCTCCTTCGACGGCGTCATCGGCGCCTTCGCCTTGACGCAGAACCTCTTCGTCATCGCAATCGGCCTCGGCATCGGCGCCATGTATGTGCGCTCGATGACCATCATGCTGGTCGAGAAGGGTACGCTTGCCGAATACCGCTACCTCGAACATGGCGCCTTCTACGCCATCCTAATCCTCGCAGTGATCATGTATGCGCAAACCTTGGTGCATATTCCCGAAGTGATCACCGGTCTCGGCGGCGCGGCACTGATCGGCCTGTCGCTCTGGTCGTCCATTCGCTACAACAGGCGCGAGCGGGCAGAAGATCACGCCGGCCGGCGGGAGGAACTGCACGTCTGACGTGGCAGACAATTACGGGTCGCAACGCGCCTCAGCGTTGCGGCTACTCCGACATAAATAAAGCCCGCGACCATCCGGTTGCGGGCTGTTTCATTCCTGCATGCCTTGAGCGGCTTAGCGGATGACCTGAGCGAACGAAGCCGGATCAATGCCAAGCTCCTTGAGGTCGTGGGCGCGCGGACGACGGCCGGCTTCGACAGCGGCGCTGACGGCGTTGGCGGCGCTCAGTGCAGCAAATGCACGGCCCAGGAAGCCGGCGTGGACTGAATTGCGGATGGCGGACATTGTCCTGTTCCTCTTGCTTTATGATTGACCACTCATAGATGGCGGTGCGCTGTCACATCTACAATGCACGGAAAATCACCGCAGCCATGCAAAAAGAAGAGGCCGGCGCATGGTACCATGGCCGGCCTCCAGGCAGGGTAAGGTTGTCTTTTTCTTCTAGTCTTCGTTTGCCGCCAGCTGCGACAGCACCTGGCCCCGACCGCGGATGCGCAGGATCAGCGGGATCAGGAAGGCAGCCGCCGCAACGATGAGAAGGCCTGCCGCGATCGGTGACATCACCAGCGTCGTCACGTCGCCCTGGCTGATCGCCAGCGCGCGGCGCAGCTGCTGCTCGGCCAATGGCCCGAGGATGAGGCCGACGACGGCAGGTGCGATCGGATAGCCGAAGAGCCGCATCACATAGCCGAGCAGGCCGAAGGCGAGCAGCATGCCGAGCTCGAACACGGAAGGGTTGGCGCCGATCGTTCCGAGCGTCGCAAACAGCAGGATGCCGGCATAGAGCCATGGCTTCGGAATGGTCAGCAGCCGCACCCAGAGCCCGATCATCGGCAGGTTGAGGACGAGCAGCATCGCATTGGCGATGAGCAGGCTGGCGATCAGTCCCCAGACGAGCTGCGGATTGGTGGCAAACAGGAGCGGCCCCGGCTGCAGCCCGTATTGCTGGAAGCCGGCGAGCATGATCGCCGCCGTCGCCGTCGTCGGCAGGCCTAGGGTCAGGAGAGGCACCAGCGTGCCGGCGGCTGACGCATTATTCGCCGCCTCCGGTCCGGCCACGCCTTCGATCGCGCCATGGCCGAATTCTTCCGGGTTCTTCGCCAGCCGCTTTTCGGTCGAGTAGGACAGGAACGTACCGATTTCAGCGCCGCCCGCCGGCATCGCGCCGATCGGGAAACCGATCAGCGTGCCGCGAAGCCAGGGCTTCCAGGAGCGCGACCAGTCCTGTGCATTCATCCAGAGCGAACCCTTGACCGCCTCCACCTGCTCCGCGACCCGGTTGCCCTGCGCTGCTATATAGAGCGTCTCGCCGATCGCGAACATCGCCACCGCCAGCGTCGTCACTTCGACGCCGTCGAGCAGGTCGGGGATGCCGAAGGAAAGCCTGGCCTGCCCCGTCTGCTGGTCAATGCCGACCATGGCGAGCGCGAAACCGATGAACAGCGCGGTCAGGCCTCGAAGCGCCGAATCTCCGAAGGCCGAGGAGACGGTGACGAAGGCGAGCACCATCAGCGCGAAATATTCGCGCGGCCCAAAGACCAGCGCCAGCTTGACGATGTAGGGCGCGATGAAGGCGAGCCCGAGCGTGGCGATGAGGCCGGCGACGAAGGAGCCGATCGCTGCCGTCGCCAATGCGGGTCCGCCGCGCCCGGCCCGCGCCATCTTGTTGCCTTCGAGCGCGGTGACGATCGATGCGCTTTCACCCGGCGTGTTGAGCAGGATCGACGTCGTCGAACCGCCATACATGCCGCCGTAATAGATGCCGGCGAACATGATCAGCGAGCCGCCCGGATCGAGCTTGTAGGTGGCCGGCAGCAGCAGCGCCACAGTGAGCGCCGGGCCAATGCCGGGCAACACGCCGACGGCCGTGCCGAGCGTCACGCCGACCAGCGCATAAACCAGGTTCATCGGCTGCATCGCAACCAGGATACCCTGCCATAGGAATTCGAATGTGCTCATCTTGGTGTCCCAGGCGGCGTTCCCGTCCGTGCATTCGCAATCGGTCGCCGCGAAAAATCAAAAGAGCTGACAGCGCGTCCCGCGCTGTCAGAAGAACAGATGTTCGAGCGGGCCGGCCGGCAGCGTCAGCTGCAGGAGCTGCGAGAAGATCGCCCAGACGATGAAGCTGAAAACGATGCCGATCGGCAGCGAGATCCAGAGCTTGCGTTTGCCGAAGCCGCGTGCGGTCAGTGCAAACAGAATACCGGTCGCAATCGAGAAGCCGGCAACGCGCAGAAGCAGCATCTGGCAGGCAAGACCCGCGACGATCCAGATGACGGGCGCCACTTCTTGCTTTTCTCGTTCCGGAAACTCGCCGCGCCAAGCTTCGGCGGCAGTCCAGACGCCAAGACAGAAGAGCCCGAACGCCACAACCTCAGGCACCGTCGCCGGACCGATGCGGGCGTACTGTGCGATCGTTTTCAGATGCGTTGCATCCCAGGCCATCACACCGGCGATGGCGAAGAGAAAAACGGCAATGATGAACGCCGCCCGATCAGGGCGACGCTCGGTTGCCGAGGAGGTCTTATCCTCGCTCATTGAACAAGTCCGATCTCTTTAAGAATGCCCTCTGTGGCGGAGACGTCCTTTTCGAGCTGCGCCTTGAAGGCGTCGCCGGACAGATAGGTGTCGGCCCAGCCTTTGGTCTTCAGCGTTTCCTGCCAGGTGGCAGAGCTGTGCAGCTTCTCGAAATCGGCGGTGATCTTGGCAACTTCGTCGTCCGACAGGCCAGGGGCTGCGGCGACCATGCGCCAGTTCTGGATGCTGACGTCGGTGCCGGCCTCCTTCAGCGTCGGGGCGTCGACGCCGTCGATACGCTTGTCGCTGGAGACGGCGAGGAGACGCAGCATGCCTGCCTTCACCTGCGATTCGAACTCGCTGTAGCTCGAAACGCCTGCTGTGACCTGGTTGCCGAGAATGGCTGCGAGCGCTTCACCGCCGCCGGAGAAGGCGACATAGTTGATCTTCGTCGGGTCGACGCCGGAAGCCTTGGCGATCAGGCCAGCGGTGATGTGGTCGGTGCCGCCGGCCGAGCCGCCGCCCCAGGAAACCGAACCCGGATCCTTCTTCAGCGCCGCGACCAGATCGGCCATCGTCTTGATATCGGACGAGGCAGGAACGACGATGGCTTCATATTCGCCGGTCAGACGGGCGATCGGCGTCACGTCCTTAAGTGTCACCGGCGACTTGTTGGTGAGGATGGCGCCGACCATGACATAGCCGCCGACGATCAGCGAATTCGGATTGCCGGCAGCCTGGCTGGCAAACTGCGCAAGGCCGATGGTACCGCCAGCGCCGGGGACGTTCTGGACCTGTACGTTGCCGGCGATCTTCTCCTGCTGCAGCGCAGCCTGCAGGGAACGGGCCGTCTGGTCCCAGCCGCCGCCGGGAGCGGCCGGCGCGATGATGGTGTAGTCGGCAGCATAGGCCGGCAGCGCGATGGCGGCTGCAAGAATGGTTGCGATGAACGTATGCTTCACGATGTGTCCTCCGTGGGCGGTTGAGCGAACCGCCTGTTATTCTCGAGTGAATCGGAAGGGGTGGCCGGCCAGCGGACGCAGTTGTCCTGAATGACGAGCGGAATGCCTCCCAAACTTCAATTCTCCGCCTCCACGGAGAAGAAGTAGCCAAAGCCACCACAACAACCTGTCATCTAGCTGACATCGGCCAGATATCCAGAAGGAGAAGCCGCTTTTTTGCCGTAATTGGGCCAGCAGCCCGCCGAGGTGTAACAGATATTGAGGTCATGAACGGGCCAAAAGCTGGCCTTCTTCACTGTGCCCGCAGAACCTCGTTCCAGTGCGCGATCAGCCGCGCACGCTTTACCTGATCGAGATAGACCATCAGCCCGGGACTGACCGGCACCGGCCGAAGTTGGGCGCCGAGCAGTTCCTGCAGCGTATTGGCAGTGTTCTCCCCCGCCACCTCCGGGCTGACGGCCGGGATCTGCAGCTCGCGCGCCATGATCGTCTGGCCCTCCTTCGACATAAAAAAGGCAAGGTAGCGGCGGCCGAGCTCCGGCTCGGCTGCAGCCTGCGGCACCAGCCCGATGCGCGACATCACCACCGTATAGTCCTTCGGCAGCACGATGCCGACATCGGGGTGCCGCGAAGCCCAGTCGGCGGCGTAGGAACCGAGAATATTATAGCCGAGCACGAAGCGCCCGTCGGCGACGCGTTCGAGGATCGCCGAGCTCGTCGAGTAGAGCTTGACGCCGGCCGCGCCCATCGCGCCGATCACCGACCAGATGTCGCCGAATTGCTCCTGGTCGCGCGCCATGAAAAGAAAGCCGACGCCCGATCGCTCGATATCGTAGGTGCTGATCCGGCCATAGACCGCATTGCCCTTGCGCTTCAGATAGTCCACGAATTCCGCCCGCGAGCTCGGCACCGGCTCGTGCGCAAAGCTCGGCTTGTGATAGACGAATACCGCCGGCTCGAAGGTCAGCGCATAGGCGGTGTT
Organism: Rhizobium atlanticum; assembly: GCF_030182485.1. Classification (NCBI taxonomy): domain Bacteria; kingdom Pseudomonadati; phylum Pseudomonadota; class Alphaproteobacteria; order Hyphomicrobiales; family Rhizobiaceae; genus Rhizobium; species Rhizobium atlanticum. The sequence goes on along the minus strand of NZ_JAQJCJ010000004.1, from coordinate 147,712 downwards.
GCGCCAGTTCGCCCATTTCGGCCAGGCCGCACTCATCGGCAGATTGCTGACCTGCGCATAGCCGTCGTTGGAAAGCTTCACCTGCAGGTCCATCGCCGAGGAAAAGGCAAAATCCGCCGTCTTCTCGCCGGCATCCGTCTCCCCGACAATTCGGTCGTAGATTTCGCCGGTCAGCATGTCCTCGTATTTGACCGCGACGTCAGGATTGGCCTCCTGGAAACCCCGGATCATCGGCTGCGCCAACGGCTCGTCGAGCGAGGAATAGACCGTCAGCACCGGTGCGGCGGCATCGCCCGACTTCGCCGGAAAGAAGGCTTGGTCCGCCAGGACGCAACCCGGCCAGAACGCCAGCAGCAAAATGCAAATTCTCCTCATGCAGCAACAATGCCTGAGCGAACAGAGAGGAGCAAGGACGCTGGATCGAAGCTGCCGACCGGGAAACATCGATCCGGACAATAATGTCGCTTTCCTCAACGGGAACGGCCTCTTCACCACAAAGGATTAGCGATCAGTTCTATGCTTCACCCCTTTAGAGTATTGATGAAGAACCGCGACGATATATGGTCGCGCTGCCGCGTCAAAACGTCGAAGCCGCCCGAACTTGTTTTCGGGGACGACTCTACGCGACAAAAACTCTAGAAAAAGCTAGACTATCCTGGGAAGATCCATGGGAGGGGTCATGGAACGACGACTGAGCGCTATTCTCGCTGCGGATGTCGTCGGCTACAGCCGACTGATGGGCATGGATGAGTCAGGCACCTTGCAGGCGCTGAACCGCCATCGCTGCGAGCTGATTGACGTTCGGATTTCCGACTACAAGGGCCGGATCGTCAAACTCACCGGCGATGGCATCCTTGCCGAATTCCAGAGCGTGGTGAATGCCGTCGCCTGCGCTGCCGAAATACAGCGCAGCATGTCGGCCCGCAACGAGAACGTGCCGAAGGACGAGCGCGTTGAATTCCGCATCGGCATCAATCTCGGCGATGTCGTGGTCGAGAACGGCGACATATTCGGCGACGGCGTCAATCTTGCCGCAAGGCTTGAGCGTATCGCAGCACCGGGCGGCATCGCCGTGTCGGCCTCCGTGCGCGACCAGGTCGGCTCGCGCCTCAATCTCGGCTTCGAGTTCATCGGCGAGCACATGCTGAAGAATATCAGGCAGCCCGTTCAGGTCTACACCGTCACCTTGGCGCCGCCCTCCTCCACCAGGCTGGTGGCTGAGAACCGCAATACCTGCTTCATTGCCGTGCTGCCCTTCACAAATATGAGCGGTGACGCCGATCAGGATTATTTTTCCGATGGCATCACCGAAGACATCATCACCGATCTTTCCAAGATCTCGAGCCTGCACGTCGTGCCGCGCAACACCATCTTTACCTACAAGGGCATATCGGTGAAGTTGAAGCGCCTCGCCCAGGAACTCGGTGTGCGCTATGTGCTCGAAGGAAGCGTACGGATCTTCGACAAGCGCGTACGCATCTCCGGCCAGCTGATCGACACTGCCAATGGCGACCATCTCTGGGCCGAACGTTACGACCGCGACCTTACCGACATCTTTGCCATCCAGGACGAGATCACACAGGCGATCGTCAGTCAGCTGAAGGTGCGCCTGCTGCCGGAGGAGAAGAAGGCAATCGCCAACGAACCGACGGCCAATGTCGAGGCTTATACCTATTATCTCAGGGGTCGCCAGCTCTCCCACACCTGGACAAAATCCTACCTCGAGCTCGCAAGGCGCATGTTCTGCAAGGCGGTAGAACTTGACCCCGATTATGCCCGGGCCTATGCCGGCATCGCCGATTGCGACGCTGCGATCCGCGACTGGGCGCCCGACGATGTGCCGCTGAGGCGCATTCTCGATATGAGCGCACGGGCCCTTCAGCTCGACCCCGATCTTCCCGAGGCCCACGCCTCGCATGGCTTGGCCCTGCATCAGAGCGGTCTCGATGATCGTGCGGCGGCTGCCTTCGAACGTGCCCTCACGCTCGACCCGAACCTTTTCGAGGCGAATTTTCATTACGCCCGGTTCTTCTTCATGCGCGGCAACTTTGCCAAATCCGTTCAATATTTCACCCGCGCCGCCGAAATCCGCCCTGACGACTACGTCTCGCCGATCCATCTGATGTCGGCCTACCGCTCCCTCGGCCGTCCGGTGGATACGGAAAACTGGGCACGACTCGGCCTGCTGCGCGCCGAACGTGCGCTGAATCTCAATCCCGAAAACTCCGGCCCGGCCCATCGCGGCGCGCTGGCGCTTGCCCATCTCGGCGATGCGAAGCGGGCGCGCGACTGGGCCGCCCGGGCGATCGCCATCGATCCCGACGACATTGTCGCCCAGTACAATCTTGCCTGCGTCTATTCCGTCCTCGGCGATACCGACCGAGCAATCGACCTGCTCGAGAAGCTGCTGCCGCACAGCTCCGTCTATCATATCAAATGGTTCGACAATGATTCCGACCTCGACAACATCCGCGAGGATCCCCGCTTTCGGAAATTGTTGGCGATCGCAATGACGGAACGTGAACGGGTCGAGAGGACCGGGAGCTGAAATCTCGTCCCCCGCCATTCACCGAATTTTGAAAATCGCTATGACATCGCTCAGCCACCTCTGTAATCTCCTTTGAAAACAGAGGGAACATCCGTGCGCATCCTGCTCACAGAAGATAATATCGCGTTGGCCGACGGCCTGTCGGCGATTTTGCGCGGCACGGGCCATGCCGTCGACGTCGTGCATGACGGCGCATCCGCAAATGCGGTTATCGCCGCGGAAAATTTCGATCTTGTCATTCTCGACCTCAACCTGCCCGAGATGGACGGGCTCGACGTGCTGCGCGCCATGCGCGCCCGGCAGAACCAAGCAGCCGTCCTGATCCTGACGGCGCGGGGCACGCCGGAAGAACGGGTGAAGGGTCTCGATCTCGGCGCCGACGATTATCTGATCAAACCGTTCGATATTACCGAATTCGAGGCCCGCGTACGCGTGCTGCTGCGCCGCCAGGCCGGGCTGCGTTCAGCGACCGTCGGTTTCGGCGGCATTTCCTTCGACCTCAATTCCCGCACCTTTTCATCAGGCGATACCCCGCTTGATATTCCCGCCCGCGAACTCGGCTTGCTCGAAATCCTCTTCATGCGGGCCGGCAAGGTCGTGGCCAAGGAGGCGATCATCCAGTCGCTGACGGCCTTCGACGACGATATTTCCGCAAACGCGATCGAGCAATACGTCAGCCGGCTGAGGAAACGCCTCTCGCCGCACGGCCTGACGGTCAAGACTGCCCGCGGCATCGGATACTATCTCGACAAGCTGCCCGGGGCCTCATGAAAGCCGCCTACTCCCTCAGGCGCCGGCTGCTCTTCTGGCTGCTGATCTCGACCGCCGTCATCGGCACGCTGGCGCTCGCCGATACCTATCGCGAAGCGGTCCAGACGTCGAATATCGTCTCCGACCGCGTGCTCGCCGGCTCTGCTCTGGCAATTGCCGAACGCGTCGTCGTCGCCGAAGACGGGACATTGCAGGTCGACATTCCCTATGTCGCTCTTGAAATGCTGACCTCGGCGGCGCAGGACCGGGTCTTCTACCGTGTTGACGGCCCTCCGGGTCAATTCATCACCGGCTATCAATCCCTGCCGGTCCTGAAGAAAACGCCCGGCAATGCCGCGGCCTTTGCCGACGACAGCTTCCGCGGCGAACCGATCCGCATCGCCACTCTCGAGCGCTCGGCCTCGACGGGCATCCGCTCCGTGCCCTTCGTTGTGACGGTCGCCGAAACCACCATCGCCCGTCGGCAATTGACGCAGGCGATTCTCGTACGTTCAGCGCTGCGTCTCGCCTTCATGATCCTAGGCGCGGCGGTGATCGTCTGGATATCGGTCACGGTGGCGCTCCGCCCGCTCTACAAGCTCGGCGACGCTATCGGCGAACGCAGCCCTGACGATCTGCATCCGATCGAACAAACCGTGCCGAGCGAAGTCGAGCCGCTGGTTGATACGGTGAACTCTTTCATGGTCCGCCTGCAGTCGGCCCTCGATGCGCTGCGCAATTTCACCGGCAATGCCAGCCATCAGTTGCGCACGCCCTTAGCGATCATCCGCACCCAGCTCGCCCTTTCCGCCCGCGCCGGCGCGCTCGATGAAGCCCATGCGGCGGCGCTGAAGGGAGACCAGGCCGTGGCGCATGCCGAGCGCATCCTTACTCAGCTTCTCCTGATGGCGAAGATCGATGCCGCCACGGCCAAGGAGGCGCTGACCGCCTCCGCCATCGACCTTGCGGCAATCGCTCAGGAAATCACCGGCGAGCAGATCCCAGCGGCCGCCGTCGCCGGTATCGATCTCGGCTTCGAAGGCGAAAGCCCGGCCATGATCCGCGCCGAGCCGCTGCTGATCGGCGAGATGCTGCGCAATCTCGCCGGCAACGCCATCGCCTATGCCGGCAAAGGGGCTGAGGTCACCGTCCGCATCATCGCAGCCGCCGACACGGTTCGCCTCGAAGTCGAGGACAATGGTCCCGGTATTCCCAGCGAGAAGCTGGAGGCGGTCCGCAGGCGCTTTTCGCGCGGCAATGATTCCGGCGCGCCCGGCGCCGGCCTCGGCCTGCCGATCGTCGAAGAAATCGCCAATCTTTTCAACGCCGCCCTGACGCTGGAACCGGGCGCGGGCGGCAAGGGTCTGAAGGCGGCGGTCACCTTCGCCAAAGCGGCGTAAAAGCCGCCGGGTCCTCGACGTTCGGCCCTTGCTTTCTTTCGCTGCATTGCACACACTGACTTCGGGAACAGCAAGCCGCACAATGATGCGCGCCGGATAAAAAGAGAAATATGTCGATCAAAGCCAGCATCTATCATCTGACGCATTATACCTACGACAAACCGGTCCGCCTCGGCCCACAGATCATCCGGTTGAAACCGGCCTCGCATTCGAAGACGCGGGTGCTCAGCCACTCGTTGAAGGTCTCGCCCTCCAACCACTTCGTCAACCTCCAGCAGGACCCCTACGGCAATTACCTCGCCCGCTACGTCTTCCCCGATCCCGTGACCGAGTTCAAGATCGAGGTCGACCTGGTCGCCGACATGACGGTCTACAATCCCTTCGATTTCTTCGTAGAGGAGGAGGCGACAAAGTGGCCGTTCGACTATCCTGAAACCATCCGTGAGGATCTGTCGATCTACATGACGCCGGAGCCCGCCGGCCCGCGTCTCAAGGCACTGCTGCCGACGCTCGATTGGTCGCCGGGCCAGCCGACGATCGATATGGTCGTCGGTTTGAACGCCCGCCTGCAGCGGCAGATCGGCTATGTCATCCGCATGGAAGCCGGTGTGCAGACGCCGGAAGAGACGTTGGAAAACGCCAAAGGCTCCTGTCGCGACACCAGCTGGCTGCTCGTCCAGATCCTGCGCCATCTCGGCCTTGCCGCGCGCTTCGTCTCCGGCTACCTCATTCAGCTGACGCCTGACCTGAAGGCGCTCGATGGCCCCTCCGGGACCGAAGTCGATTTTACCGACCTGCATGCCTGGGCCGAGGTCTATCTGCCGGGTGCCGGCTGGGTCGGCCTCGATCCGACCTCCGGCCTCCTGACCGGCGAAAGCCATATCCCGCTTGCAGCGACGCCGCATTACCGCAACGCTGCCCCCATTTCCGGCGGCTATTTCGGCGAGGCCGAAACCGAATTCGCCTTCGATATGAAGGTCTCGCGCGTTGCCGAGCATCCGCGCATCACCAAGCCCTTCTCCGATGACAGCTGGAACGAACTCAACGAACTCGGCGAGAAAGTCGATCGTATCCTCGAAACCGAGGATGTGCGCCTCACCATGGGCGGCGAGCCGACCTTCGTTTCGATCGACGATTTTCAATCCGCCGAATGGAACACCGAGGCCGTCGGCCCGACCAAGCGCGAAAAGGCGGACGCGCTCATCCGCCGGCTTCGCACCCGCTTCGCCCCGAACGGCTTTCTGCATTACGGCCAGGGCAAATGGTATCCGGGCGAAAGCCTGCCGCGCTGGACCTTCTCGCTCTACTGGCGCAAAGATGGCTTGCCGATCTGGTCCGATGACAATCTCGTCGCCACCGAGGGCCGCAATTATGAGGTCACGGAGGATGATGCCGGCCGGCTGCTCACGGCGATTGCCGGCGAGCTGGATGTGTCCCCGGAATATGTCGCGCCGGCCTTCGAGGATCCCGCCGAATGGCTCACCAAGGAAGCGAACCTGCCGGAGAATGTCGATCCGGCGAATTCCAAACTCAAGGACGCCGAGGAGCGCAGCCGTATCGCCCGTGTCTTCAATCGCGGACTGACCCGCCCGACCGGTTATGTCCTGCCTGTTCAGGCCTGGAACGCGCGCGCCAGCGGCCGCACCTGGACGAGCGAGAAATGGTCGACGCGGCGCGGCCGCATCTTCCTCGTGCCGGGCGACAGCCCGGTCGGCTATCGTCTGCCGCTCAATTCCCTCGCCTATATCCCGCCCTCGCAATATCCCTATATCAACCCGCTCGATCCGTTTGTGCAGCGCCCGGAACTGCCGGATTTCGCCGAGGATAGCGGGCGTCCGCTACAGGCCGCGCACTTCCAGCCCTTCACCGGCCAGCAACCGGCGGCACCTCAATCGTTGAACGAGATCGGCGGCCACGTCCGCACCGCGATTTCCGTCGAGCCGCGCGATGGCCGCCTCTGCGTCTTCATGCCGCCCACAGAAACGCTCGAAGATTATCTCGATCTCATCGCCTCGACCGAACGAGCGGCCGCCGCTCTCGGTCTCGCCGTTCACATCGAAGGCTATCCGCCGCCGCAAGACGAGCGCATCAACGTCATCCGCGTCGCCCCGGATCCCGGCGTCATCGAGGTCAACATTCATCCGTCCTCGACATGGAAAGAAACGGTCGACATCACCACTGCCATCTACGAGGAGGCCCGCCAGAGCCGTCTCGGCGCCGACAAGTTCATGATCGACGGCCGCCATACCGGCACCGGCGGCGGCAACCATGTCGTCGTCGGCGGAAGCAATCCGAACAACAGCCCCTTTCTGCGCCGCCCGGATTTGCTGAAGAGCCTCGTGCTGCACTGGCAACGCCATCCCTCGCTTTCCTACCTCTTCTCCGGGTTGTTCATCGGCCCGACCAGCCAAGCGCCGCGCATCGATGAAGCCCGCCACGACAGCCTCTACGAGCTGGAAATCGCACTGGCGCAGATCCCGGCGCCCGGCCGCGGCCAGCAGCCTTTGCCCTGGCTCGTCGACCGCCTGTTCCGCAACCTCTTGATCGACGTGACCGGCAATACCCATCGCGCCGAAATCTGCATCGACAAGCTCTTCTCCCCCGATGGCCCGACGGGCCGCCTCGGCCTGGTGGAGTTCCGCGGTTTCGAAATGCCGCCGAATGCCCGCATGTCGCTGGCCCAGCAGCTGCTGGTGCGTGCGCTGATCGCTCGCTTCTGGATGAAACCGGCCGACGGCAAGTTCGTGCGCTGGGGAACCTCGCTGCACGACCGCTTCATGCTGCCGCATTATGTCTGGGCAGACTTCCTCGATGTGCTGGCGGACTTGCGTCAAAACGGCTTCGATCTCAGCCCTGAATGGTTCAAGGCCCAACTCGAATTCCGCTTCCCCTTCTGCGGCGAGGTCGACTATGAAGGATCGAAGCTGGAACTGCGTCAGGCGCTGGAACCCTGGCACGTCATGGGTGAGCAAGGCGCGATCGGCGGCACGGTTCGCTATGTCGATTCGTCCGTCGAACGCCTGCAGGTACGCTTCGAAACCAGCAATACCGCGCGCTACACCGTCACCTGCAACGGCCGCGTCCTGCCGCTGACGCCGACCGGCACGTCGGGCGTATCGGTCGCCGGCGTTCGCTACAAGGCATGGCAGCCGGCTTCGGGCTTGCATCCGGTGCTGCCGATCAGCACACCTTTGACTTTTGACATTTATGATACATGGTCGAAGCGTTCGATTGGCGGCTGCATCTATCATGTTGCCCATCCGGGCGGCCGGACCTATGACACCTTCCCGGTCAACGGCAACGAGGCGGAAGCAAGGCGGCTGGCCCGCTTCGAGCCGTGGGGGCATACGGCGGGCGGTTTCATCCCGCGCGCCGAGACGGGTTCGCCGGAATTCCCGCTGACGCTGGATCTGAGGCGGCCTGCCGGCATTTGAGACCCGGGGGCAGAGGCCGAGGGTGAGGTTGGGTTTGATGGGTAAGAGACCGGCAGTGGAGCGCAGGCAAGAGGCGGAGAGCAGCATCGGCAAGGATGCGGCCTTCGGCTATGCGCCGCTTCCCGGCACCGCCGACGAGATGGTCGACAATAAAGGCGCGGTCCGCCCCGTCTGGCAGCGTTTCCTCTCGCATCTCGGCGCAATGTCGGAAAAGGATCTCGCGGAGCGTTTCGCCCGCGCCGACCGCTACCTCAGAGACGCCGGCGTCTTCTACCGTGCCTATGGCAGCAAGGGAGCCGGCGAACGCGCCTGGCCGATCTCGCATATCCCGGTGCTGATCGACGAGCGCGAATGGCAGGCGCTGTCGGCAGGCCTCGTCCAGCGCGCCGACCTCCTGGAGGCGATCATTGCCGATATCTACAGCGAGAACCGGCTGGTCGAGGAAGGATTCCTGCCGCCGGCGCTGATCGCCGCCAATCCCGAATTTCAGCGCCCGCTGGCCGGCATCCGGCCGGCATCCGGCCACTATCTGCACTTCTGCGCCTTCGAAATCGGCCGCGGGCCTGACGGCAATTGGTGGGTGTTGGCAGATCGCACCCAAGCTCCCTCCGGCGCCGGCTTCGCGCTTGAAAACCGCGTCGCGACGACCCGCGCCTTCTCCGACATCTATGCCGAAACGCCCGTCCACCGCCTCGCCTCGTTCTTCGGCGCCTTCCGCGATGCGCTGCAGGACATGAAACATTCAGGCGACGACCGCATCGCCGTCCTGACGCCAGGTCCTGCCAACGAGACCTATTACGAACACGCCTACATTGCCCGCTATCTCGGCTTCATGCTGCTCGAGGGCGAGGATCTCGCCGTCGTCAAGGGCCGCGTCATGGTCCGCACCGTCGCCGGCCTGAAGCCGATCGGCGTGCTCTGGCGCCGCCTCGATTCGGCCTTTGCCGACCCGCTGGAGCTGAACCAGAATTCGCATATCGGCACGCCCGGTCTCGTGGAAGCGCTGCGCGCCGAAAGCGTCACCATCGTCAACGCGCTCGGCACCGGCATTCTCGAAACCCGGGCGCTTCTCGCCTTCATGCCGACCATCTGCCGGCATCTGCTCGGGCAGGATCTGAGACTGCCGTCGATTGCCACCTGGTGGTGCGGCCAGAAGGAAGAGCGCGAGCAGGTCGCCAAGAATATCGAGAAAATGGTAATCGGCCCGGCCTATTCCCGTGCGCCTTTCTTCGACGACAACGGCGAATCCGTGCTCGGCTCGTCGCTGCGGGCAACGGCCAAAGATTCCATCGCCAACTGGCTGAATTCGGACGGTCAGAAACTGGTCGGTCAGGAAGTCGTCACGTTGTCGACGACGCCCGCCTGGGTGAATGGCAAACTCATGCCGCGGCCGATGTCGCTGCGCGTCTTCGCTGCCCGCACGGCAAACGGCTGGCAGATCATGCCCGGCGGTTTTGCCCGCATCGGCTCCGGCGCCGACGTCTCGGCGATCGCCATGCAGTCCGGCGGAGCAGCCGCCGACGTCTGGATCGTCAGCGACAAGCCGGTCGAGCGCCACACCCTGCTGCCGGCCGAAGGCAGCTTCACCCGCAACATGCCGGGCAGCCTGCCGAGCCGGGCGGCCGACAATCTGTTCTGGCTCGGCCGATATATCGAACGCGCCGAAGGGGCGTTGCGGATCCTGCGCGCCTGGCATGCGCGTTATGCCGAAGCCGCCGATCCGAGCCAGCCGCTGCTCGCCGACGTCTCCGCCTATCTCGCGGCCGTCGATATCGATACCGCCGAGCCCGTGCCCGAGAGGCTCCTGCGCAACATCGACAGCGCCGTCTATTCCGCCAGCAACATCCGCGACCGCTTCTCGCCCGATGGTTGGCTCGCCCTCAACGATCTCGCCAAAACCGCCCGCCGCTTTCACGCCACCGTCACTGCCGGCGATGACGCCAGCCATGCGATGACGATCCTCCTGCGCAAGCTCGCGGGCTTCGCCGGCCTCGTGCACGAGAACATGTACCGCTTCATGGGCTGGCGTTTCCTCTCCCTCGGCCGCTATATCGAGCGCGGCCTGCACATGACGCGCCTGCTCGGCCACATGTCCGGCCCGGAAGCGCCCGACGGCGCGCTCGACATGCTGCTCGAGATCGGCGACAGCGTCATGACTCACCGCCGCCGCTACAACGTCAATACAGCAAGGCTGACCGTCACCGACCTGTTGGCGCTCGACCCCCTCAATCCGCGCTCGGTCCTCTTCCAGGTGAACGAAATCCATCATGAGGTCGAGCAATTGCCGAACGCCTTGATCAATGGGCAGATGTCGCCCTTCTACCGCGAGGCGATGCGGCTTCATTCCGGTCTGGCGGTAATGACGCCGGAGGGCATGGGGATAGAGGTCTACCAGCGGCTCGAACGCGAGTTGGAGCAGCTTTCTGATCTGCTCGCCCAGACCTATCTCGGCTGATGGCAGTGCTTTACGATCTCTCGCTCCGCATGAGTTACAGCTACGACGTGCCGGCCTCCGGCGCTCGCCATATCATGCGATTGATGCCGCTGTCGCTGAGCAACCGGCAACGCCTGGTCGCCGGCTCGATCACTGTTTCGCCGACGCCGGACGAGCAGTCTCATTTCGTCGATTTCTTTCAGCATCCCGCCACCTCCTTCATGCTGCGGACGCCGCATGAGACGCTCGACATTCGCATGCAGGCCCGTGTGCAGGTCGAAAGCCAGCCGATCGCCGCCGATTTCTCGCCGCTGCTTGCCGACCTGCCGGAGGAAATATCCGGCGTCTGGTCACTTGCGCCGGATTCGCCGCATCACTTTCTTGGCGACAGCCCGCGCCTGACGCAGACGCGCGAGATTGGCGATTACGCACGAAGCTGCGTCACGCCCCAGCTGACAGCCATGCAGATCGCCCATGCGCTCTGCGCCCGCATCAATAGGGATTTCACCTACGATTCCGACGCAACCGCAGTAGACACGACCCCGCTCGAAGCGTTCAGGCTGAAGCGCGGCGTCTGCCAGGATTTCACCCACGTCATGATCCTGGCGCTCAGAAGCCTCGGCATTCCGGCCGGCTACGTCTCCGGCTTCCTGCGCACCATTCCGCCCCCCGGCAAGGAAAGGCTGGAAGGAGCGGACGCGATGCATGCCTGGGTGCGGGTCTGGTGCGGCGAGACGATCGGCTGGATCGAACTCGACCCGACCAACAACATCCCCGCCGGCATGGACCATATTGTGGTCGCCTATGGCCGGGACTATTCCGACGTCGTCCCCGTCATCGGCGTCTTGAAAAGCTATGGCGGCCAACGCGCCGTTCAGGCGGTCGACGTCATTCCGCTGAAATGATCCCAAAATTGGAAAAATCAGCCAATTCGTTAAAATTCTATTGACGCCGTAAGGACTGCATAAAGAAGCAGCGTGCGTAAATCACCTCACAGGGTTTCCAGTTGGGTGAACATGATGAGCACCTCCATTTTGCGTCCCTGCCTGCGTCGCATGTTCAGCGATCGAGGCGGTAATTTCGGAATTATGACGGCGATTTTGGCGCCGGTTCTTCTCGGCGCCGCCGGCTTGGCGATTCAGGTCGGAGATATGCTGCTCTCCAAGCAGCAATTGCAGGAGGCGGCCGATTCGGCGGCGCTTGCCACCGCCACCGCGCTAGCGAATAGCACGATCCAAACCTCTGAGGCCGAAGCCTTTGCGCGGAATTTTGTCGCCGGGCAAATGGCGAATTATCTGCAAAGCGGCGTCGACATTAAAAGCGCGACTGGCGTTACCGTGCAGACAAACACGTCGGGAAATTCGACATCCTATCAGGTAACGGTTTCGCCAAGCTACGACCTGAAGGTCAATCCGCTGATGCAAGCGGTCGGTTTCACCACGCAACACCTTTCGACGTCCGGCACGACGGTCGGCGGCCATTCGCAGACTCAGGGCTCCATCTCGATGTATTTGGCGCTCGATAAATCGGGATCGATGGGAGAGGATACCGCGACCGTTAATAAGGATGTTCCGACGGAATCATACACCTACGACTGCAACCTTCACTACAACAGCAAGAATGATAAGTGGGTTTACGACAAATGCACCGGTAGCCGCACAAATTACTACACCAAGATCGAGGCGCTTAAGATCGCCGCCGGCAATCTCTTCGGCCAGCTGAACAGCGCCGATCCCAACGCCCAATACGTGCGCACTGGCGCAGTATCTTACGATATCGTTCAATATACACCCAGCACTCTTGCCTGGGGAACTTCTGGGGTCTCGAGCTATGTCAACGCACTTCAGGCGAATGGCGGCACGAATTCGAGCGGCGCGATGAACACGGCCTATTCGTCCCTGACGGCAAAGAATGCTGCGGGGAATGACGCCGAAGATTCCGCCCATAAGCTGAAGACTGGCCAAATACCCAAAAAGTACATCGTCTTCATGACCGACGGCGACAATAATAACGATAGCAGCGGCGGCCGTTCATATGACACACTGACCAAGGCAACATGCGACACTGCCAAATCCAAGGGCATCGAGATCTATACGATCGCCTTCATGGCGCCGGCGGGCGGACAGGCCTTGCTGCATTATTGTGCCTCCGACGACTCCCATTATTTCCAGGCCGAAAAAATGGAAGACCTCCTCGCAGCGTTCAAAGCGATCGGAGCGAAGGCCTCCGCACAGATGACGCGCCTGACGAATTGAGATGCCGGCGAGGAACCGAATGAAAAGCCGCGCCGGAACAAACCGGCGCGGCTTTTCATTATCGATAGCCCACCCGTCCGATCGGGAAAGGCGATTGAAATCAACCCTCCTCGGCGATCTGATTATGAAGCTTTCGCAATTTTTTCGTTTGTCCAAATCCTTTGTTGCAAGTGCTTCCTAACGATGCATAAACTGTCGCAAGCGCAGGCGACAAATCGATTAAATCAGGCATAACAGCCTGATACCAAATTAAAATTGGCGAGATCTGACCATGAATACCGTTTCCAAGCCGGTTATCCCCTCTCCCGCTCCCCGCAGCTCAAGGCCGGAAATTCTCGCTGAGGAAATCATCGAACGTCTGACCTATCGCATCGGCAAGGATGCCAAGGTGGCAAAGCCGCATGACTGGCTGACGGCGACGATCCTGGTGGTGCGCGACCGTATCATCGACAAATGGATGGCCTCCACACGCGAGGTCTATGCGACCGGCGCCAAGCGCGTCTATTATCTTTCGCTCGAATTCCTGATCGGCCGGCTGATGCGCGATGCCGTGTCCAATCTCGGCCTGATGGAAGAGGTTCGCGATGCGCTGGCCTCGCTCGGCGTCGACGTCAATGTCATTGCCGGCCTGGAGCCGGATGCAGCGCTCGGCAATGGTGGCCTCGGCCGCCTCGCCGCCTGTTTCATGGAGAGCATGGCGACGGTCAATGTTCCGGCTTATGGCTACGGCATTCGTTACGTCCACGGCCTATTCCGGCAGCAGATGGCCGACGGCTGGCAGGTGGAGCTGCCCGAGAACTGGCTCGCCCACGGCAATCCCTGGGAATTCGAGCGCCGCGAGAGCTCCTATGAAATCGGTTTCGGGGGCTCTGTCGAATTCATTACCACCCATGACGACCAGCCGCGCTACGTCTGGAAGCCGGCCGAGCGCGTCATCGCCGCCGCCTTCGACACTCCGGTCGTGGGCTGGCGGGGAAAACGAGTCAACACGCTACGCCTCTGGTCGGCGCAGCCGATCGACCCGATCCTGCTCGATGCCTTCAACGCCGGTGACCACATCGGCGCGCTGCGCGAAAGCAACAAGGCCGAAAGCCTGACCCGCGTCCTCTATCCCGCCGACGCCACCCCTGCCGGCCAGGAACTGCGCCTGCGCCAGGAGTTCTTCTTCTCGTCTGCATCGCTGCAAGACATTCTTCGCCGCCACCTGCAGCAATATGACGATTTCACCTCGCTGCCTGACAAGGTGGCCATTCAGCTGAACGACACCCATCCGGCCGTCTCGGTCGCCGAACTGGTGCGCCTGCTCTGCGACGTGCACGGTATGGATTTCGACCAGGCTTGGGATATTACCCACCGCACCTTTTCCTACACCAACCACACGCTTCTGCCCGAAGCCTTGGAAAGCTGGCCGGTTCCGCTCTTCGAGCGCCTGCTGCCGCGCCACATGCAGATCGTCTACGCAATCAATGCCAAGATCCTGCTTGATGCCCGCAAGGGCAAGAGCTTCTCCGACAGCGAAATCCGCTCGATTTCGCTGATCGAGGAAAGCGGCGACCGCCGCGTGCGAATGGGCAATCTCGCCTTCATCGGCTCGCACTCGATCAACGGCGTCTCGGCCCTGCACACCGACCTGATGAAGGTCACGGTGTTCGCCGACCTGCACAAGCTCTACCCCGAGCGCATCAACAACAAGACCAACGGCATAACGCCGCGTCGCTGGCTGCAGCAGTGCAATCCCAGCCTCACCGGTCTGATCCGCGAGGCGATCGGCGATGAGTTCCTCGATGACGCCGAGAAGCTGCGCCCGCTCGAGGCGCATGCTTCCGACCCGAGCTTCCAGCAGAAGTTTGCCGCAGTGAAGCGGGCCAACAAGGTGGCCCTTTCCAATCTCGTCGCCAGCCGCATGGGCGTGAAGCTCGATCCGTCGGCGATGTTCGACATCCAGATCAAGCGCATCCATGAATACAAACGCCAGCTTCTGAACATCATCGAAGCCGTCGCGCTTTACGACCAGATCCGCTCGCATCCGGAACTGGACTGGGTGCCGCGCGTAAAACTCTTCGCCGGCAAAGCGGCGCCGAGCTATTACAACGCCAAGCTCATCATCAAACTGATCAACGACGTCGCCCGCACCATCAACAACGACCCGTCGGTGCGCGGCCTGCTGAAGGTCGTCTTCGTGCCCAACTACAATGTCTCGCTCGCCGAGGTCATGGTTCCCGCCGCCGACCTTTCCGAGCAGATTTCGACCGCCGGTATGGAAGCCTCCGGCACCGGCAATATGAAGTTCGGCCTCAATGGCGCGCTGACGATTGGCACGCTCGACGGCGCTAATGTCGAGATGCGTGACAATGTCGGCGAGGATAACATCGTCATCTTCGGCCTTAGGGCCGACGAGGTCGCTAAGGTCCGCAGTGATGGCCACAATCCCCGCGCCATTATCGAAGGCTCCCGCGAACTCTCCCAGGCGCTCTCAGCCATCGGTTCTGGCGTCTTCTCGCCCGATGACCGTAATCGCTACACGGCGCTGATCGACGGCATCTATTCGCATGACTGGTTCATGGTCGCCGCCGATTTCGACGCTTATGCCCAGGCCCAGCGCGACGTCGACCAGATCTGGACCAACCAGGCGGCCTGGTACACGAAGACGATCAACAATACCGCACGGATGGGCTGGTTCTCCTCCGACCGTACGATCAGGCAATATGCAGACGAAATCTGGAGAGCCGGATGAAAACGCCGAAAACCCTCCCTGAAGTAAAGCTTTCCTGGGAAATTTCGGCAGATGAAATCACGGCGATCCTTGCCGGCTCGCATTCCAATCCCTTTGCCATCCTAGGTGTGCACCAAGCCGGCGAGGCTTTCGTTGCCCGGTGCTTCATCCCGGGTGCCGAGGAAGTGACCGCCATGACGCTCGATGGCGGCATCATCGGCGAATTGAATCAGCTCCACGCCGACGGGTTCTTCGCCGGGCCGGTTTCGCTCGCGAAGCTGCAGCCGGTGCGCTACCGCGCCCGGCGCGGTGACGCCGAATGGGCAGTCACCGACCCCTACAGCTTCGGGCCGGTGCTTGGGCCGATGGACGATTATTTCGCCCGTGAAGGTTCGCATCTGCGCCTGTTCGACAAGATGGGCGCGCATCTGATCAAGCATGACGGCGCGCAGGGCATCCACTTCGCGGTCTGGGCGCCGAACGCCCAGCGCGTTTCCGTGGTTGGCGATTTCAACGGTTGGGACGGCCGCCGCCATGTCATGCGCTTTCGCGCCGACAGCGGCATCTGGGAAATCTTCGCTCCGGATGTGCCGCTCGGCGTCGCCTACAAGTTCGAGATTCGCGGCCACGACGGCGTGTTGCTGCCGCTGAAGGCCGATCCCTTCGCCCGCCGCAGCGAGCTCAGACCCAAGACCGCCTCGATCGCCGCTGCCGAGCTGGAGCAGGTCTGGGAGGATGAGGCCCATCTGAAGCACTGGCGCGAAACCGACAAGCGCCGACAGCCGATCTCGATCTATGAGGTGCATGCCGGCTCCTGGCAGCGCCGGCAGGACGGCACCATGCTGTCCTGGGACGAACTTGCCTCCAGCCTCATCCCCTATTGTGTCGACATGGGTTTCACCCATATCGAATTTCTGCCGATCACCGAGCATCCCTACGACCCCTCCTGGGGCTACCAGACGACCGGCCTTTATGCGCCGACCGCCCGCTTCGGCGAGCCGGAAGGCTTCGCCCGCTTCGTCAACGGCTGCCACAAGGTGGGCATCGGCGTCATCCTCGACTGGGTACCGGCGCATTTCCCGACCGACGAACACGGCCTCGGCTGGTTCGACGGCACGGCGCTCTACGAGCACGAAGATCCGCGCAAGGGCTTCCATCCGGACTGGAACACGGCGATCTACAATTTCGGCCGCACCGAAGTGGTTTCCTATCTGGTCAACAATGCCCTTTACTGGGCCGAGAAATTCCATCTCGACGGCCTGCGCGTCGATGCCGTCGCCTCGATGCTCTACCTCGATTATTCCCGCAAGCACGGCGAATGGATTCCGAATGAATATGGCGGCAACGAGAACCTCGAAGCCGTCCGCTTCCTGCAGGACCTCAACACCCGCATCTACGGCCAGCACCCCAACGTCATGACCATCGCCGAAGAATCGACCTCCTGGCCAAAAGTCTCGCAACCCGTGCATGAAGGCGGGCTCGGCTTCGGTTTCAAATGGAACATGGGCTTCATGCATGACACGCTGAGCTATATGAAGCGCGACCCGGTGCACCGCAAACACCATCATAACGAGCTCACCTTCGGCCTCCTCTATGCCTATTCGGAAAATTTCGTCCTGCCGCTGTCGCACGACGAGGTCGTTCACGGAAAAGGCTCGCTGATCGCCAAGATGCCGGGCGATGACTGGCAGAAGTTCGCTAATCTGCGCGCCTACTACGCTTACATGTGGGGCTATCCCGGCAAGAAGCTGTTGTTCATGGGCCAGGAATTCGCCCAGTGGAGCGAATGGAGCGAGGATCGGTCGCTCGACTGGAACCTGCTGCAATATCGTATGCACGAGGGCATGCGGCGCCTGGTGCGCGACCTCAACTTCACCTATCGCAGCAAGCCCGCCCTGCATGAGCGTGACTGCGAGGGCGACGGCTTCGAATGGCTGATTGCCGACGACGGCGAGAATTCCGTCTTCGCCTGGCAGCGCAAGGCGCCGGGCCAGAAGCCGATCGTCGTCATCATCAACTTTACTCCCGTCTACCGCGAGAACTACTTGTTACGCCTGCCTTCCGCAGGCCGCTGGCGGGAGATTCTGAATACCGATGCCGAAATCTATGGCGGTAGCGGGAAGGGCAATGGCGGGCGCGTGCAGGCCGTCGATGCCGGCGGCAATATCACCTGCTCGATCACGCTGCCGCCCTTGGCGACAATCATGCTTGAACCTGAAAATTAAGACTGGTGGGAGGAGAAAATGGTAGAGAAGCGTATTCAGCCACTTGCCCGCGACGCAATGGCTTACGTTCTGGCGGGCGGCAGGGGGAGCCGTCTCAAGGAACTCACCGACCGGCGTGCCAAGCCCGCCGTCTATTTCGGCGGCAAGGCACGCATCATCGATTTCGCGCTGTCCAACGCGCTGAATTCGGGCATTCGCCGCATCGGCGTCGCGACGCAATACAAGGCGCATTCGCTGATCCGCCACATGCAGCGCGGCTGGAACTTCTTCCGCCCGGAGCGAAACGAAAGCTTCGACATCCTGCCTGCCTCGCAGCGCGTTTCCGAAACGCAATGGTATGAAGGCACCGCCGACGCCGTTTATCAGAACATCGATATTATCGAGGATTACGGCGTCGAATACATGGTCATTCTCGCCGGCGACCATGTCTACAAGATGGACTATGAATACATGCTCCAGCAGCATGTCGATTCCGGCGCGGACGTGACGATCGGCTGCCTGGAAGTGCCGCGCATGGAAGCGACCGGCTTCGGCGTCATGCATGTCAACGAAAAGGATGAGATCTTCGCTTTCATCGAAAAGCCGGCGGATCCCCCCGGCATTCCCGACAAGCCGGATTTCGCGCTCGCCTCGATGGGCATCTATGTCTTCCACACCAAGTTCCTGCTCGATGCGCTACGCCGCGACGCCGCCGACCCGACATCGAGCCGCGATTTCGGCAAGGATATCATCCCCTATATCGTCAAAAACGGGAAGGCCGTCGCCCACCGCTTCGCCAAATCCTGTGTCCGCTCCGATTTCGAGCACGAGCCCTACTGGCGCGACGTCGGCACGATCGACGCCTACTGGCAGGCCAATATCGATCTGACGGCCATCGTCCCGGAGCTCGATATCTACGACAAGTCCTGGCCGATCTGGACCTATGCCGAGATCACCCCGCCGGCGAAGTTCGTCCATGACGACGACGACCGCCGCGGTTCGGCCACCTCCTCGGTTGTGTCAGGCGACTGCATCATCTCAGGCGCCAGCCTCAACAAAAGCCTGCTCTTCACCGGCGTCAGGGCCAATTCCTTTTCCAAGCTGGAAGGGGCGGTCATCCTGCCGAATGTGAAGATCGGACGGCGGGCGCAGCTCAAGAACGTCGTGATCGACCATGGTGTCGTCATTCCCGAAGGGCTGGTCGTCGGCGAGGATCCCGATCTCGACGCCAAACGCTTCCGGCGGTCGGAAGGGGGCATCTGCCTGATCACCCAACCGATGATCGACAAGCTGGATATCTGACGTATGAAAGTTCTTTCGGTTTCGTCCGAAGTCTTCCCCTTGATCAAGACAGGGGGTCTGGCCGACGTGTCAGGTGCCCTGCCAATTGCTCTGAAAGCCTTCGGGGTCGAGACCAAGACCCTCCTGCCCGGCTACCCCGCCGTCATGAAGGTCATTCGCGACCCTGTCGTCAGACTCGAATTCCCGGACCTGCTCGGTGAGCGGGCGACCGTGCTCGAGGTTGAACATGAGGGTCTCGATCTGCTCGTCCTCGACGCGCCCGCCTATTACGAGCGGCCGGGCGGTCCCTATCTTGATCCGCTTGGCAAGGATTATCCCGACAATTGGCGCCGTTTCGCCGCCCTGTCGCTTGCCGCTTCCGAAATCGGCGCCGGACTGCTGCCCGGCTGGCGGCCTGATCTCGTCCACACCCACGACTGGCAGGCGGCGCTGACCTCGGTCTACATGCGCTATTATCCGACCCCGGAACTGCCGAGCGTGCTGACAATTCACAATATCGCCTTCCAGGGCCAGTTCGGCCCGGAGATTTTTGCCGGTCTGCGTCTGCCAGGTCATGCCTTTGCCATGGACGGCATCGAATATTACGGCACCGTCGGCTTCCTCAAGGGCGGCCTGCAGACTGCCCATGCGGTCACGACAGTCAGCCCCACCTATGCCGACGAAATTCTGACGCCGGAATTCGGCATGGGGCTCGAAGGCGTCATCGCCACCCGCATCGACGATTTGCATGGAATCGTCAACGGCATCGACACCGATGTCTGGAACCCGGCGACCGACCCCGTCGTCCACACCCACTATGGCCCGACGACGCTGAAGAACCGCGAGGAAAACCGCCGCTCGATCGCCGAGTTCTTCCACCTCGACAATGACGATGCGCCGATCTTCTGCGTGATCAGCCGCCTCACCTGGCAGAAGGGCATGGATATCGTCGCCAACGTCGCCGACCAGATCGTCGCCATGGGCGGCAAACTCGTCGTGCTTGGCTCCGGCGAAGCAGCGCTCGAAGGCGCGCTGCTTGCCTCCGCCAGCCGCCATCCCGGCCGGATCGGCGTGTCGATCGGCTATAACGAACCGATGT
Organism: Rhizobium atlanticum; assembly: GCF_030182485.1. Lineage (NCBI taxonomy): Bacteria > Pseudomonadati > Pseudomonadota > Alphaproteobacteria > Hyphomicrobiales > Rhizobiaceae > Rhizobium > Rhizobium atlanticum. The sequence goes on along the minus strand of NZ_JAQJCJ010000004.1, from coordinate 127,594 downwards.
CGCACCTGATGCAGGCCGGCTGCGACGCCATCATCATCCCGTCGCGCTTCGAACCCTGCGGCCTCACCCAGCTTTACGGCCTGCGTTACGGCTGCGTGCCGATCGTCGCCCGCACCGGCGGATTGAACGACACCGTGATCGACGCCAATCACGCCGCACTTGCGGCGAAAGTGGCAACCGGCATACAATTCTCACCCGTGACCGAAACCGGCATGCTACAGGCAATCCGCCGTGCGATGCATTTTTACGCGGACCGAAAACTCTGGACCCAATTGCAAAAGCAAGGCATGAAATCGGATGTCTCCTGGGAGAAGAGCGCCGAACGCTACGCTGCCCTCTATTCAAGCCTCGTCTCGAAAGGCATGTGACCTAAAATGATCAAGTCCGTACCCACCACGCCCTATCTGGACCAGAAACCCGGCACGTCGGGTCTGCGTAAGAAGGTTCCGGTCTTCCAGCAGCCGAATTATGCCGAGAATTTCATCCAGGCGATCTTCGATTCGCTGGAAGGCTATCAGGGCAAGTGCCTCGTCATCGGCGGCGACGGACGTTACTACAATCGCGAAGTCATCCAGAAGGCGATCAAGATGGCCGCTGCCAACGGCTTCGGCAAGGTCATGGTTGGCAAGGGCGGCATTCTGTCGACGCCGGCCGCCTCCCACATCATCCGCAAGTACAAGGCCTTCGGCGGCATCATCCTCTCCGCCAGCCACAATCCCGGCGGCCCGACCGAAGACTTCGGCATCAAATACAATATCAATAATGGCGGCCCGGCGCCGGAGAAGATCACCGACGCGATCTATGCGCGCTCCAAGACAATCGACAGCTACAAGATCGCCGATTTCGCCGACGTCAATCTCGACCGCATCGGCAAGGACGAGCTTCCCGGCGGCATGATCCTCTCGGTCATCGACCCGGTCGAGGACTATGCCGCGCTGATGGAAGAACTGTTCGATTTCGGCGCCATCCGCAATCTGATCAGTCTCGGTTTCCGCATCGCCTTCGACGGCATGAGCGCCGTCACCGGACCCTACGCCAAGGAAATCTTCGAAAATCGTCTTGGCGCTCCCCTCGGTTCGGTGCGCAATTTCATGCCGCTGCCGGATTTCGGCGGTCATCACCCCGACCCGAATCCGGTTCACTGCAAGGAACTCTTCGATGAGATGATGGGCGAGGACGCCCCCGATTTCGGCGCCGCGTCCGACGGCGACGGCGACCGCAACCTCATTATCGGCCGCGGCATCTTCGTCACCCCTTCCGACAGCCTGGCGATCCTTGCCGCCAACGCCAATCTCGCCCCCGGCTATTCCGGCGGTCTCGCCGGCATCGCCCGGTCGATGCCGACATCGGGCGCGGCCGACCGCGTCGCCGAAAAGCGTGGCATCGGCATGTATGAGACACCGACCGGCTGGAAATTCTTCGGCAACCTGCTCGACGCCGGCATGGCGACGATCTGCGGTGAGGAAAGCTCCGGCACGGGCTCCAATCACGTCCGTGAGAAGGATGGCCTCTGGGCCGTGCTGCTGTGGCTAAACATCCTTGCCGTGCGCGGCGAGAGCGTCGCCGACATCGTCACCCAGCACTGGCAGACCTACGGCCGCAACTATTATTCGCGCCACGATTATGAAGGCCTGGACACCGACGCGGCGAATGGCCTGATGGACAATCTCCGCAGCCAGCTTTCCACCTTGGCCGGCAAGAACATCGGCAGCCTGAAGGTCGAGAAAGCCGACGACTTCGCCTACCACGACCCGATCGACAAGTCGGTGAGCGAGCATCAGGGCATCCGCGTGCTCTTCGAGGGCGGCTCCCGCGTCGTCTACCGTCTCTCCGGCACCGGCACGTCTGGCGCAACCTTGCGCGTCTATATCGAGCGCTACGAGCCGGATTCGACTCGTCACAACATCGAAACGCAGGAAGCGCTCGCCGATCTGATTGCGGCCGCCGAAAGCATTGCCAGCATTCGTGAGCGCACGGGACGCGATGAGCCAACCGTGATCACCTGATCCGGGGCGGGACATGCGGGACAGCAATTCGGCGCGGGGTGCGATCGTCTTCGAGACCGGCGTCGAATTTGCCGTGTGGTCGCATCACGCCACGCAGATCGAACTCTGCCTCTTCGAAGGTGACGGCAACAGGGAATTTGCGCGCCTGCCGATGGCTCGCGATGGCAACCACATCCATCGCCTCTTCGTCGACGGCCTCGGTCAAGGTGCCCGCTACGGCTATCGTGCCGACGGCATCTATGCGCCCGACAACGGCCTCTGGTTCGACCCGTCCAAACTGCTGATCGATCCCTACGCCAAGGAAATCGACCGGCCGTTCCGCTACGATTCCCGCCTCGGGCTCTACGGCGAGGACAGCCAGGATCTGATGCCGAAGGCGATCGTCACCACCGACACCCCAGCCGCAATCGACAAGCCGCTCTTCAAACCGGGCGGTTTTATCTATGAAGTGGCGGTGCGGCCCTTCACCATCCTTCACCCCGATGTGCCGGAAGCCGAACGCGGCACGGTCGCAGCCCTTGCCCATCCCTCCGTTATCGCGCATCTGAAGCGGATCGGGGTCGATGCCATCGAACTGATGCCGATTACCGCCTGGATCGATGAGCGCCATCTGCCGCCGCTCGGTCTCACCAACGGCTGGGGCTATAACCCAGTCGGCCTAATGGCGCTCGATCCGCGGATCGTCCCCCGCGGCATGGCGGAACTGCGCAGGACGGTCGCCGCTCTCCATGCCGAAGGCATCGCCGTTATCCTCGATCTCGTCTTCAACCATACCGGCGAGAGCGACCGCTATGGCACGACGCTGTCGCTGCGCGGCCTCGACAACCTGCATTATTACCGCCACGCCCGAAACAGCCCCGGCGAACTGATCAACGACACCGGTACCGGCAACACGATCGCCTGCGACCATCCCGAGGTCAGGCGCCTCGTCATCGACAGCCTGCGGCATTTCGTGCTCAACGCCGGCGTCGATGGTTTCCGTTTCGATCTCGCCCCGGTGCTGGGCCGCACCGCGAGCGGCTTCGAGCGCGACGACGGAACGCTCGCTGCGATCCTTGCCGATGATCTGCTTGCCGACCGCATCATGATCGCCGAACCCTGGGATATCGGTCCGGGCGGTTACCAGCTCGGCAACTTCCCGCTGTCCTTCCTCGAATGGAATGACAGGGTTCGCGACGATCTGCGCTGTTACTGGCGTGGCGACCAATGGAAGACCGGCTCGCTCGCAACGGCGCTTGCCGGTTCCTCCGACATCTTCTCCCGCAACGACGGCAAAGAGACGCGCAGCGTCAATTTCCTCGCCGCCCATGACGGCTTCACACTGATCGACCTCGTCTCCTATGCCGGCAAGCACAATGACGCCAACGGCGAGCACAATCGGGACGGTCACAACGAGAACCATTCCTGGAACAACGGCGTCGAAGGCGAGACCCTCTATCCCAGTATCCGCAAGCGCCGGATCAACGACGTCATGGCGCTGATCTCGACGCTCTTTGCCACCCGCGGCAGCATCATGCTGACGGCGGGCGACGAGGGCGGCCGCAGCCAGCGCGGCAACAACAATGCCTATTGCCAGGACAATGAGATCACCTGGCTGGACTGGAAGGCGCTGAACGAGGATCTTATCGCCCACACCGCTTTCGTCGCAGGACTGCGCCGCCGCTTTACCGTCTTTTCCGAAACGGGCTTCCTTTCCGGCAACGGCGACGTCGAATGGATCTCACTCTCCGGAGAACCGATGACCGTTACGGAATGGGAGACTCCGTCGCTCTCGACCCTCGGCATGCTGCTTACCACAGGCGACCGCTCCTCGCGCGGCAAACAGACCCGGCTTGCCGTGCTTTTCAATCGTTCCGAGAGCCGCCAGCTCTTTACGCTCCCGTCAGAGAATGAGCCGGGCTGGCGCCAGTTGACGCCGGAGGGAGCGAAGAAGGCCGGTGCCAGCGTGACCGTCGAGCCACGCTCCGTCGCCTTTTTCGTAGAAAAATGATCGCCTCCCCCAACTCACTCAAATCCTTGTCGCAATCGTCATGAATGCACGATAAGGCTTTGCCCGGCGGCTTTTCTCACGAGGAATTCATGGTCACGGAAATTTCACTCTCCGACGTGCGGGGATTGATCGGCATGGAATCGGGTCTTTCGGATTGGATCACCGTCGATCAGACAATGATCGACGCCTTTGCGGGGGCGACCGACGACCATCAGTTCATTCATGTCGATCCCGAGCGCGCCGCCGCTGAAAGCCCCTTCGGCGGCACGATCGCCCATGGTTTCCTGACGCTGTCCCTGCTGTCGGCGATGAACTACAACTGCCTGCCGAGGGTGCGCGAGCAGACCATGGGCATCAACTACGGCTTCGACCGGGTCCGCTTCATGACCCCCGTCAGGAGCGGCGCCCGTGTTCGCGGCCGCTTCCTGCTCTCCGACGCCCGCTTCCGCGGCGGCGGCATGCTGATGACCACCTATGACGTGACGATCGAAATCGAAAACGAGAAGAAGCCGGCGCTGACGGCAAGATGGATCACCATCATCCAGTTCGATCCCAAGGACCGCCCGGAAGACGCGTAGGCAATCGCGGCTCTTGTTATTCCGGTGAGTTGATCACCGCTTCGAGAGCATGTCCGTCCGGATCGATTACGAAGGCAGCATAATAATGCTCGCCATAGTGGGGCCTCAGACCTGGAGCGCCGTTGTCACGGCCGCCATGCGCGATTGCCGCGGCATGAAATCCGTCAACCGCCTGGCGACTTGGTGCGGCAAAGGCCAGATGAAAACCCGAACGCGGCGGACGCTGGCCATCAGGCCGATGTTTGATCGCCAACTTGTCCCCGCCGCCAGGAAGGCCATAGCCGACCGCCTGCCCTACCTGCCCCGGCCTGATGTCGTCCCAGACCCTGACATAACCGAGCGCGGCGAAAGCGGCATCGTAAAATGCCGCCGACCGCTCGATATCGGAGACGCCGAGGGAAGCATGGTGCAGCATTCTCTATCCCTGAGCAAAATTGTCGCGATCTCAATGTGCGGCATCTTCCGCCGCCTCGGCCAGCAGCCCGAAGACGTAATCGGAAAACGACCGCCAGCACTCCACCCGGAACGTGTCTTCTTCCGTGCGGAAAAGTACGATCTCCGCTTTGCCGAAGACCGTGCGCGAGGCCGCGCCGACTGGAAAGGACGACAGCGACAGGTCCTGCGGGCAGCCGGCCGCAAGCGTCGCCTCCGCACCCGGCCCGGAGACGATGACCGCCACGTTGCGGTGGGAAACGTCGGTCGCCGAATGCAGCGCGCCGGCGCTGGAACATGCCGCCATCAGATCGCCACCGGCCTCATCGATCAACAGCCACTCGTCCGGCCCGAGCCAGAGCGCCGAGCGCGCACCGGCGCGGCCGGACGTCTTCGGCGTGGTCGGCACAGAGAGGCCGAGAGCCAAAGAAAGTGCTTTGAGCGACCCCGCCGGCGCGCGTAGCGCCACGCGGCTTGCCGGCGGTACGACGGCCAGACGCACAGTGGCGGAGCCGCCGAGACGGCCGGCCAGCGCCGGCTTGCGAATTGCGACATCAGCCATGGATGCGGCCTCCTTCCTTGTCAAAGAATACCAGATCCGTCACTTCGACGGCGATCGTCCGGTCCGGCATCGGCACATAAAGCGTCTCGCCCATCCGCGCCCGGCCGCCCGCGACCAGAGCGAAGGCGATCGACCTGCCGCAATTTTCCGACCAATAGGCCGATGTGACATGGCCGAGCATCGTCATCGGCTTCGGCTCGTTCGGGCTAGCGACGACCTGCGCGCCCTCTTCGAGCACCAACTTCGGATCCTTGGTAACGAGGCCGACGAGCTGCTTGCGTCCCTCCTTGACGAGGTCCGGCCGCTGCAGCCCGCGAATGCCGACGAAGTCCTTCTTCTTCTTCGAAACGGCCCAGGCGACGCCCGCGTCGTCGGGGGTCACGGTCCCGTCCGTATCCTGGCCGACGATGATATAGCCCTTCTCAGCGCGGAGGACGTGCATGGTCTCAGTGCCGTAGACGCAGGCGCCGAGCGGTTCGGCATTGGCCCAGACCGCTTCGAGCACCGACTGGCCGTAGTCGGCCGGCACGTTGATTTCGAAACCGATTTCTCCCGTGAAGGAAACGCGGAAGAGCCGCGCCGGTACGCCGCAGACCGTGCACTCGGCAACGCTCATATGCGGGAAGGCCTCGTTGGAAAGATCGACCCCTTCGACGAGAGGCTCGACGATCTCGCGCGCCTTCGGTCCCTGGACGGCGATGACAGCCCATTGTTCGGTCACCGAAGTCAGCCACACCTTCAGATCGGGGAATTCCGTCTGCAGGTAATCTTCCATGTGATGGAGAACACGCGGCGCTCCGCCTGTCGTCGTCGTCACGTGAAAACGATCCTCTGCCAGACGCCCGACGACGCCGTCGTCATAAACGAAGCCGTCCTCACGTGTCATGATGCCGTAGCGCGCCTTGCCGGGCTTCAGCGTGTCCCAGGCATTGGTGTAGATCAGATTGAGGAATTTCGCCGCATCCGGGCCTACCACTTCGATCTTGCCGAGCGTAGAGGCATCGAAGATGCCTGCCGACTCGCGGGCCGTCCGGCACTCGCGCGCGACCGCCTGGTGCATGTTCTCGCCCGAGCGCGGATAGAACCAGGCGCGCTTCCAGTTGCCGACATCCTCGAAAACGGCGCCTTGCGCTTCTTCCCAGTCGTGCAGCGGCGTCTTGCGCGTCGGATCGAACAGCTTTCCGCGTGAATGGCCGATCAGCGTACCATAGGTCACCGGCGTATAGGGTGCGCGGAAAGTCGTGAGACCGACCCGCGGGATTTCCTTGCCGAGCATTTCGGCGGCAATCGCCAGGCCATGCATATTCGAAAGCTTGCCCTGATCCGAGGCCATGCCGTTGGTCGTAAACCGCTTGATATGCTCGATCGAATGCATGCCTTCGCGCACGGCAAGGCGGATATCTTTGGCGCAGACGTCATGCTGGAAATCGATGAAGGCCTTGGCGTTCGTCTTCGGTCCGGCGCCTTCGGCAGCGCCGATCATCCCGCCCGTCCAGTCATACGGCTGCTCGGCCGAAATCGTGATTTTCCCGCCGCCGCTCTTGCCCGCGGCCTGCGCCATCAGTTCGCCTGCGGCAAGCGATTCCTCGACCGTTCGCTGCAGGTCGTCGGTGCCGTTACAGGCTCCGACCGAAAGGCAATCCTGCGCATAGGTGCCGGGCAGGAAACGCTGGCTTTCCGCTTCGAAGGCCACCTTGCCGCGGGACTGCGAGAACAGATGCACGGATGGCGTCCAGCCGGCCGAAACCAGAAGCGCATCGACCGGGATCTTGCGCGGCGAACCGCCGCCGTTGCGCGCTACTGTCATCGATGAGATGCGCAGCCGCCCCGCCGTATTGATGACCGACTGGCCGGTAAGAACATCTATGCCGAGTGCACGCGCCTCCGCCAGCACTTCAGCACCCGGCGCCTGCCTGCAATCGACGATAGCGGCGACCGAAACACCGGCCCGCTTGAGATCGAAAGCCGCCTCATAGGCAGAGTCGTGCGCCGTGTAGATGCCGACATTGTTTCCGACGGCGACACCGTAATGATTGAGGTACATCCGCCCCGCCGAGGCGAGCATGATGCCGGGCCGGTCGTTGTTGGGAAATACCATGTGCCGCTCGATCGAGCCGGTGGCGAGAATCACCCGCTTGGCCCGGACCTGCCACAGCCGCTCGCGCGGCAGATCACGCGAAGGCTTGGCCATGTGATCGGTGACGCGCTCGGCAAGGCCGACGAAATTATGGTTGTAGTAGCCGAAGGCGGTCGTGCGGGTGAGCACTTCGACATTGTCCATCGCCTTCAGCCGCGCCACGGTCTTCTGCGCCCAGGCGTAACCATCCTGTCCGTCGATCCTGATGCCGGCATCGTAGCGCAGCGCGCCGCCGGCTTCCGCCTGCTCGTCGCAGAGGATCACCTTCGCGCCGGTCTCGGCCGCGGCCAGCGCTGCCGAAAGCCCGGCCACCCCGGCGCCGACCACCAGCACGTCGCAATGGGCGTAGCGGCTGGCATAATGGTCCGGATCTTCTTCCGTCGGCGCGACGCCGAGACCGGCAGCGCGGCGGATGAACGGTTCGTAGACATGTTTCCAGGCGGAGCGCGGCCACATGAAGGTCTTGTAGTAGAAGCCGGCGGCGAAGAACGGCGACATCAGGTTGTTGACCGCACCGACGTCATAGGCAAGCGAAGGCCAGCGGTTCTGCGACTGGACGATCATGCCGTCGAAGATTTCCTGCACCGTAGCGCGGACGTTCGGCTGCTTGCGCGCCTTATCACGCGCGACATCGATCAGCGCGTTCGGCTCTTCGGCGCCTGCCGAGAGGATGCCGCGAGCCCGATGATATTTGAACGAGCGGCCGACGAGATGAATGCCGTTGGCGATCAGCGCCGAAGCGACGGTATCGCCTTCCAGCGCCGTATAGCTCTTGCCGTCGAAGCTGAAGCGCGCGGTCTTTGCAGGCGTCAGACGCCCCTTCCCGGCGATACGATTAGCACCGCTCATTGGGCCTCTCCTTCCACCGCTTCATAGGTCTCGACAGGGCTATGCTGTTCGGCCTCGGCACCGATCCGCGGCTTCGGCTCGCCCGCCTTGTAGGTCATGATGAACTTGTCGCTCACCGTATCGCGCGCCGCGTTGAAGAACCGGCCGCAGCCGTGAATATGCCGCCAGCGCTCGAAGATCAGCCCCTTCGGGTTGTCGCGCAGGAAGAAGTATTCTTCAAATTCCTCGTCCGAGACCGAGGCGATATCAGCGGGCCGCACAATATGCGCGTCACCCGCACCGCGGAATTCGAGCTCGGAACGCTCTTCCTGACAATAAGGGCAATGGATCAGCAGCATGTGAGATTTCCTTCTCCTCCCCTTCTCCCCAGCAGGGAGAAGGTGCTTTCAAGGCGGATGAGGGCGTGAATAACCAAAGAAGCGGGCATCTGAGCGAACATGTTCATCATCAGTGCGCCACCGCCGCAGCCGCCGCTTCATCAATCAGCCGGCCGCTGCGGAAGCGTTCCAGCGTCAGGCCGGCATTGAACTTGTGCGCTTCATCGCGGGCGATGAGGTGCGCAAAGAGATTGGCCGAGCCCGGCGTTGCCTTGAAGCCGCCGGTGCCCCAACCGCAATTGACGTAAAGCCCGGGAACCGGCGTCTTTGACTGGATCGCCGAACGGTCCGGCGTATTGTCGACGATGCCGCCCCATTGCCGCATCATCTTCACGCGCCGGAACATCGGAAAGAGTTCGCAGATGGCGTCGAGCGTATGCGTGATGATCTGCAACCCGCCGGTCTGGGAATAGGAATTATACTGGTCGGTACCGGCGCCGATGACGAGCTCGCCCTTGTCGGACTGGGAGATGTAGGCATGCACCGTGTTCGACATGACGACGCAGGGGAAGATCGGCTTCAGCGGCTCGGAGACCAGCGCCTGCAGCGGGCTCGACTGCAGCGGCACGCGCACATCCGCCATCTTCATGATTGTCGAGGTATGGCCCGCGGCCGATACGCCGACCTTTCTGGCGCCGATGAAGCCGCGCGAGGTCTCGACCCCGGTCACCCGTCCGTCAGGACCGCGCCGGATACCAGTCACTTCGCAGTTCTGGATGATGTGCACACCCCGATCGGAGGCTGCGCGCGCATATCCCCAGGCCACCGCATCGTGCCGCGCCGTGCCGCCGCGACGCTGCAGTGCCGCACCGTTGATCGGATAGCGCGCGCTGGCGGAGATGTCGAGCGGCGGACAATAAGCCTTGGCCTGCTCCGGCGTCAGCCATTCATTGTCGATGCCGTAGAGCCGGTTGGCGTGGATGTGTCGCTTGAACGACTGCTGGTCGTGAATATTGTGCGAGAGCATCATCACGCCGCGCGGCGAATACATCACATTGTAGTTGAGCTCCTGTGAAAGCCCTTCCCAGAGCTTCATCGAATGCTCGTAAATGTGCATGCTCTCTTCATAGAGATAGTTCGAACGGATGATGGTGGTATTGCGCCCGGTGTTGCCGCCGCCGAGCCAGCCCTTCTCGAGCACCGCCACATTGGTGATGCCGTGCTCCTTCGCAAGATAATAGGCGGCTCCCAGGCCATGTCCGCCAGCGCCGATGATAACGACGTCGTATTCGGCGCGCGGCTCCGGCGAAGTCCACTGCTTCTCCCAACCTCTGTGGCCGCGAAGGGCCTCCCGCGCCACGGCAAAAACCGAATATTTCCGCATCCGCCTTCTTCTCCTTCGGGCAAGGGCTGTACTCGCGCCCATACAAATCGCAAATCCAAATGCGGCACAACGGCTGTTTTGCGACGCGCGAGAGCTTCACTTTTGACACTGAACGACATCGTGTCGAAAACTGAGCAATTTGCGATGGTGTTAAGCGCCGCTTCCCAAACTCGAACGAACATCATCCTGCAGGATCTTGCGAAGGTCCGGCCTTCCCCTTGGCGGCAGACCTGACTAGCCCAAGAGGGTGAAAAGACAAGCAGTTAGTATGATGTTAATTTTTCCCCGTTGCCGGGATTGGTGTATCATGTGCATACGGGGGCGGCTTTTATTCCAGGCGCTTTTCATTGCGCTATGCGGCTTCCGGCTGGCAACTGCCGCCGAGCCGGTCGGCCAGGCTGTGGTCATCAAGACCGAGGTGACTGGACAAGCAGGCCCGATCGAAGTCAACACAAGCGTTCACCGCGACGAACGCATCAAGACTTCGCAGTCTGGGCTGGGCCAGTTTGTATTTAGAGACGGCACCAAACTTGCGGTCGGCTGGGGGTCCTCCGTCGTCATCGACAGATATGTTTTCGACGACACCCAATCGGTCAAGCAACTCACCATCAAGGCCGCCAAGGGGACCTTCCGCTGGGTAAGCGGCACTTCGAAGTCCTCGGCCTATCAAATTCTGACGCCTGCAGGCACGATCGGCGTGCGCGGCACCGCATTCGATTTTTATGTCGGCCCTGACGGCACCACGGCCGTCGTCCTGTTGAACGGCGCGGCCCGCTTTTGCGGCCCCGGCGGCTGCCGGCAGCTGCAGCAACGCTGCGACTGCGTTATCGCCAAACCGAACGGCGACATGACGGCGGCCCGACGAGTGGAGCGTAACGTCCTCCAGAAGCTTGGAAATGAGCGCGCTCTGCCCTTCCTCTCCGGCAACCAGCGGCTTTCGGGTGGCCTCGGCCTGCTCGGCGGATGCAATATGGCTTCGCTGGTGCCGGAAAGAAGCGAACGAGACCGGCCGCCGCCGGCAATTGCACCCGCTCCGCAAAGACAGGATCCGCCACAGAGAGAGGCCGAGCCACAAAAGGAGCGACCGCAGAAGCCGGAAATGCCGCACCACGACAAGCCCCATCATGATAGACCCGACCACGATAAGCCGGACAGGCCCGATAAGCATGAGGGTCATGGCCGGCATGACGAGGACGGCAAGCCGGGAAATCACGGTCTGGATCATCGGGGGCACGACCGCCAGCATGATGGAGGTCGCGATCACCATCATGATCATGATGGTGCTGGTGATGGTGATGGTGATGGTGACAATGATCGGAACCACCATAGGAGCCGCGATTTCAATCGCGGTCGTTGAGGCCGGTCAGTCTGCGGCGCTCTCTTCGACCGCCCTCGGCACTTCGCGAAAATGATCGGTCCTGCCCGATACACGCTCGTAGAATTCCGCCAGACCGCCGAGCACTTGCACGGCCCTGAGCTTTGACGCGCCGATAAGCTTCCGGCTGTTCCGCGAATGCGATTGCAGGGCCTGCATCAGTTGCTTGTGGGCGAGCTCGAGCGCGGCGAATTCTTGGGATGCTGCGACGCGTTCATCGCCGACGACCGCAAGGATCTGCGTCCGGCTGCTCTTCCCTTTGAGCGAGAGGGCGCCGGCCTCGATCACCGCCATCCCCTGCACGGAGCGAGCCGTGCTGTCGGAGATGAGGATATCGAAGCCGACCTCCTTGCAGGACGACTCGATGCGGGCCGCGACGTTGACCGCATCTCCGACAGCCGAATAGTTGAAGCGGGTTTTGGCGCCCATATTTCCGACACAGGCAACGCCTGTATGGATGCCGATGCCGATGCCGACCTCCTGATCGGGTCCGAAGCCGAAGGCGTCGCCGGCGTTCAGTTCGGCGAGTGTCTCGCGCATGGCGAGCGCCGTGCGAACCGACTTGATTTCGTGATCCGCTACATCAACCGGCGCATTCCAGAATGCCATGATCGAATCACCGATAAACTTGTCGAGAGTACCTTCGTTAGCCACGACATGGCGGCTCAGCGCGTCGAGCAATGTATTCAGGAAGGCAACGACATCAGTCGGCGCCAGCCGTTCGCTGATTTCAGTGAAGTTCCTGACGTCGACGAACATTACCGTCAGTTCCCGGTCATCTCCACCGAGGCGCAAGGCATCGCGGTTATGCTCGATGCGATGCAGCAGAGACGGAGAAAGATAATGTCCGAAGGCGCGCCGCACCTCGCGCCTTTCCCGGTCGATCACCAGAATGCGGAACGAGGTTGCGGCAAAATGGATAACCGATCCGCTGACGATCGGAGCCAATGGATCGAGAAGAAGCCCCGCATAAAGAAAGGAGAGCCAGGAGGCCACGAGCGCCATTGCGGTAATGAGCAGGCCGCAGACCAGTGCGACGGCGGGACTGACGAAGGTCGTTACCACGACGAGCAGGCATCCGAGCACCGCGATCGTGAGAATTTCCAGCCCGTCCGCCCAGTCGGGCCGCGACAGGAAATGGCCGGAGAGAATCTGTTCGACGACCTGCGCATGCATCGAAACGCCGGGAACGTTCTCGCCGAGCGCCGTGACGCGGATGTCCTGCAGGCCTGCCGCCGAGGTGCCGATGAAGACGATGCTGCCGTCAATGGCGGCGGAGATCTCGGGAGAGGCGCCTCCGGCGGCGAGTACCTGGCGGGCGGAGATATAGCGCTCGGCTCGGTCGGGGCTGACATAGAGCCAAAATTCGCCCGCCGCCGTCAGCGGCACGACGAAATCGCCGATCTTTGCCGATGTCATCACGCCGGCGCGATCGGGCGCGCCGGCCAATACATACGTCGATACACCTTGCGCGACGCGCAGCGCCTCGACCGCGAGATTGGGATAGAGCTGCACGCCGTCGGTCAGGAACAACGGCACCGCCCGCACCACCGGCGAAGGATTGCCGGGATTGAGGCTGATGTGGCCGAGCCCTGCGGCATTGGCTTCCAATTGCGGCCTGAGCGGCGTCGATGCCGCAAGATAGGGCGGAGCCGAGACGGGGCTTTCCCCGGTGAAAGCAAAACCAGCCTTGACAGGCGGCCGGTAACTGCCCTCGTTGGAAAGGCCGAAACCGAGCACGACGGGTTTGCCGGAGATCGAGCGGGCAAAGATCTCGTCATTGTCGGGAAGCTTCTCTGCCAGGGACGGATCAACCCCCGCCACCTCGCGCACGACGTTGCGCGGCGACAGCCGGTCCGGCTCTGAAAAGAGAACGTCGAAGGCGATGGTCGCAGCGCCCATGTCAGAAAGCCGGTCCACCAGCAGAGCCAACCGGTCCCGTGGCCACGGCCATTGGCCGAACTCGCGCAGCGACGCCTCATCAATGTCGATCACATGGACCGGCATGGGCTCGAATGTCCGCGGAAGCAGGCGTTGGTACTCGTCGAAGGTCACCCCACGGATCAGCTTGAAGATCCCGGGATCGTCTGCCCGCAGCATCGTCAGCGCAGCCACGATCACCAGTCCGACAACGACACCGATTTGCTGCACGCGTGTCATCATCTCAACCGGTGTCCCTCTCCCAAACGACAGGCTACGCCGCTTTCTGCCCGGACGCCATTCACTCATGCGCCCCGACGCTTCTTTTCGCTTTCCAGCCTTCCGCTTCCTGCCGGTCGGCGCAACGGCATCTTCAAATTTGGCGACGCCGTCGTTTCGACCACGCTTTTGCTTGGACGACACGGCTTCGATCTTGTCGGACGCGCGGTGAAATGTTCTTGTAACGGCGCGAAGCGCGAATGCTTTTATATGGAAGAGTGAGGGGCTCCCGTGATTTCCGAAACCGCCGTGCGCCGCAGCGGCTATTGGCTGATCGTCGTCGTGCTGGCGATGCTTGCAGGACTGCCGCTTGCCGTCTGGCTCGACATCAGCGACCTCTCCGGAAATACCCTCAGACGCCAGGCGCGCGATATGAGCTCGCTGATATCGAGCATCCGCTCCTACTATTCCGCCAATGTCGTCGGACGCGTTCTGGCCGCGCACGCCAGCGGCGCGACCGCAGGCACGGTCGTGTCCCACAACTACGCCAATATCCCCGGCGCCATCCCGCTGCCGGCGACACTTTCGCTGGAACTCGGCGACGTCATAAAAGAGCAGCAGGCCAACATCACATACCGCTTCGTCTCCGATCTGCCGTTCAAAAGTCGCGCTTCCCACGAGCTCGACGATTTCGAGAAAGGAGCGCTTGTCGCACTGCGCGCCAATCCACAGCAGACGTTGAGCGACCTCACCCGCGTCGGATTGACCGATACCTTGCGCTTCGTCACGCCGGTCGTCATGGGCCAGGCTTGCGTTGCCTGTCACAACAGCCACCCGGAAAGTCCGAAGACCGACTGGAAGGTCGGCGATGTGCGCGGCATCCAGGAAGTGGTCATCAAGCAGCCCTATGCAAGCAACGTCTTCGCCTTCAAATATCTGCTCTGCTATTTCCTTTTTGTCGCCATCATCGGCCTCAGCTTCATTCTGCTGCAGCGCCAGCAGGCCCGCGCCATCCATGGCGCCAACCGGGATCTCGAAGCGGCGAACGAATTTCTGGCGAGCGTTTCCCTGAAGATTTCACGTTATCTCTCGCCGCAGATCTACAAGAGCATCTTCAGCGGACAGAAAGACGTCGTCGTCCATACAGAGCGCAAGCGCCTGACGATTTTCTTCTCCGACATCAAGGATTTCACCGCGACCACCGAGCGGCTGCAGCCGGAAGCGCTGACGGATATGCTCAACGAATATCTGACCGAAATGTCGAACATTGCCCTCGCCCATGGCGGCACGGTGGACAAGTTCATCGGCGACGCCATGCTGGTCTTCTTCGGCGACCCGGAAACGAAGGGTCCGGAGGAAGATGCGAAAGCCTGCCTGCGCATGGCCGTCGACATGCAGCGTCGCCTCGGCGAACTCAAGGACAGATGGCGCAGAAACGGCACCGAGGAACCTTTCGTCGTGCGCATGGGAATCAACAGCGGTTATTGCAACGTCGGCAATTTCGGCAGCAACGATCGCATGGACTATACGATCATCGGCGCGGAGGCCAATCTCGCAGCCAGGCTGCAGTCGATCGCCCAGGGCGGAGAAATCGTCATCAGCTACGAAACCTATGCGCTGGTGAACGAGATCGTCGACGCCCATCCCTTGCCGCAGATCACCATGAAGGGCATCCAGCGCGAGGTCGTGCCCTATGCCGTTGACGGGCTGAGGCTCGGCGCCGACCACAAAAGCCGCGTTCTCAGCGAACATCTCTCGGGTCTCGACCTGCATCTGGATATGAGCCGGCTGGAGCCTGCCGATCGACTCCGGGTCAGGACGGCGCTCAAGGAGGCAATCGCCGCCCTGGACGAGGCCCCGCCGGAAGCGGCTCGCTTGAGACAGGATGCCGGGCAGATATGATTTTTCCAACTGCCGCCGATATCCATCTGGACTTCCCCTACTCGATCTGCTATCCCGCATCACCAATCGCAAGGCCGCGGCCGCGCGAACGTTATATTTTTGCCCCTGGCGCTGCGCTGCCTCAGGCATCAACCAAACCAAAGGAACGTGATTCTCGTGCAGGTACTTGTCCGCGATAACAATGTCGATCAGGCTCTCCGCGCTCTCAAGAAGAAGATGCAGCGCGAAGGCATTTTCCGCGAAATGAAGATGCGCGACTACTACGAGAAGCCTTCGCAGAAGCGCGCTCGCGAAAAGGCCGAAGCTGTTCGCCGTGTTCGCAAGCTGGCCCGCAAGCGCGCCCAGCGCGAAGGCCTGGTCGCACGGTAAGCGTTGCCGTCGTTTTTTCGACGTTTTCAGATGTATTGTGGCGGGGGCGATGGGTTCGCCGCCGCCTTTTTAGTTTGCCGCTGAAGATCGCATATCCAGAAATCGGATATGCCGCATGGGGAAAGCGAGCCCGAATGGCTGATACCACCTTCAATCCGTCCCGCGCCTGGCGCTTTCAGAAATCCGCATTCCTGCCGGCTTTGACGCTGGCGGCCATGGTCGGCCTTGCCGGCTGCGAGACGACCAACACCACGGATGCCGTAATCCGCATCGATAAGGCGCAGGGCTCGGAAGAGAACATCGCGTCGCTGACGGCTGTTATCAACGCCAATCCGAGGGATCCCGAAGGGTATAATGTCCGCGGTTCCGCCTATGGCCGCAGCGGCCAGTTCCGCCAGGCGCTGAACGATTTCAATACAGCATTGCAGATCAACCCGCGCTTCTTCCAGGCCTATGCCAACCGCGCGCTCGTCTATCGCAACATGGGCCAGCAGCAGCAGGCGATTGCCGACTACAATGCCGCTCTGCAGATCAATCCGAGCTACGACGTCGCCTATATCGGCCGCGGCAATGTCTATCGCATGGCCGGACAGGACGATGCAGCTTTCAACGATTTCAGCAAGGCGATCCAGCTCGGCACGACCGATGGCCGCGCCTATCACAATCGTGGCCTGATCTATCAGAAGCGCAATCAGCAGGATAAGGCAATCGACGATTTCTCGAAGGCCATCTCGCTCGCCCCGAATTCGCCCGAGCCCTATAATGGCCGCGGCATCTCCTACATCGCGCTGAATGACGACGACAACGCGTTTGCCGATTTCAATCACGCGATCGATCTCAACGGCAATATCGCCGAATCCTGGGCCAACCAGGCTCTTGTCTACGAACGTCGCGGCGACAAGGCCAAGGCAGCCCGCTCCTACCGCCATGCGGTCGGGCTTGACCCGAAATACCAGCCGGCGCGCGATGGTCTCGCCCGAGTGGGCGCTCCAGCCGGCTAAGTATGTGAATTGGGGCGGCCGGGCCATCGGATGCCCAGAACCTTGGCGTTGCAGGAAATCTCCGGCAGAACCGCTTTATCGATGACCGGGCCCGGTGCGCGTGCAGCAACGGGTGGCCGGAATAAGCTGTCATGAAGGCGCCGCATCGCTTTGAAAAGAGAGACGGAAAAACCGCCACCGTCTTCCGTGGCATGTTATACGATGTTGCAACCTGCTTTTGCTCCCCCTAACATGCGGCTGCTTCGATAGCCCGCTATCGGGGTGTGCGAAAACATGTTGAGGGCGGTTTGCGAGAGATGCGGATCTTTGCTTTCCTGACCGCAGACGAAAACTGTTGCAGACAGCGCGCACAGCAGCGCCGCACATCTTTCAAGACGCACAAAGGACGCGGCAATATCGGGACTTGTGGCGGCGGCGCGCAATAAATGAAGATCGTGGCGCTGTTTTTTCCCAAAGCTTCGATCGGCACCTATCTGGTTGCCATGGCGGTGGCGATCGCGTTGCCGATCTTCGCCTTCGTGACGCTGCTTCTGCTGCAGTTGGAGGACAACCAGCGCTCCACGCTAAAGCGCGAGACGGCGCAGGACGCGCTTGCCCTGTCGCGCATCATCGATCGCCAGCTTCAGGATATGGCGACGACGTTGCGGCTGCTGTCGAGCTCCCCGGAACTCGAAAACCGCGATCTCGCCTCCTTCCATCAGCGCACGGAAGCAGCTCTGCGGAACAATGCGCTCTACGTCCAAGCGGTCGACGCAACTGGCCAGCAACTGCTGAACACACGCCGACCTTTCGGCGCGGAGCTCGGAAAGACGACAAACATCGCCGCCCTCGATGCCGCAATGAAATCCGGTCGCATCGAAGCGTCGGATGTGGTCCGCGGCAGAACCAGCGGCGACTGGGTCTACAATGTCATCCTGCCGAGAAAGAACAATCCCGTTTCCGCCCTCATCATCACACAGGATGCCCAGGATCTCGGCCGGCTCGTAACGACCCAGGGTCTAGCCCCTGGATGGTCGGCGGCTGTGCTTGATCAAAGTGGTCACGTGGTCGTTGCCGCCGGCCCGACTGCCCTCGAACCCGGCACGCCCTTCGATCCGCGCATCCTGCCGGCGCTCGGTTTTTCCCGGGGCGTGTTCGAAGACAAGACGATCCTGCCGCACATGCTTCTCGGTTATGCACAAATTCCCGGCTGGTCCTGGAAGACGGTGATCTGGGGGCCGGTGGCGCAGGCGTCGATTCTCAGCACCTGGCGTTTCCTCATCATCGGAGGAGTTGCCCTCGTGCTCGTTGCCGTACTGGCCGCCTATGCCGTCGCGAGACAGGTCCGCACCACCATTCGCGAGATTGCCGACATGGCGAACCGCATGGGTCAGGGCCACATCGTCTCACCGGTTGAAACAAGCGTCATCGAGGCGAACCAGGTGGCGATCGCTCTTTCGAACGCCTCATTCGATCGCAGCCAGACCGAGGACCGGCTGCGGTTCGTCATGCATGAACTCGTCCATCGTACCAAGAACCTTCTCACGCTTGCTCAGGCCATGATGCGCCAGCTGGCCAAACAGGCCGACAGCGTCGAAACCTTTCAGGCTGCCGTCGCCGACCGCCTTGAGGGGCTGGCGCGTTC
The DNA here is from genome assembly GCF_030182485.1 of Rhizobium atlanticum. Taxonomy (NCBI): domain Bacteria; kingdom Pseudomonadati; phylum Pseudomonadota; class Alphaproteobacteria; order Hyphomicrobiales; family Rhizobiaceae; genus Rhizobium; species Rhizobium atlanticum. Next base: position 108,929 of record NZ_JAQJCJ010000004.1, on the reverse strand, counting down.
AATAGAGCTCCTGACGAGCGAGCAATGGGGAGGCGTGTCGCTCCGGCGGGTCGTTGATATCCATCTGCAGGCCTTCCCGCAATCGCGCGACCAGATCGAAATCACAGGCGAAGATTTCGTCCTGAAGCCGGATGCGGTGCAGAACCTGGGCCTTACCCTGCATGAGCTCGCCACCAATTCTGTGAAATATGGTGCGCTCTCCGTCCCGCAGGGGCGCGTCCGCTTCGACTGGCACGATGTTAGGGACGAAGGCAAGCCGGATGCCCTGCTCCGCTTCACCTGGGAGGAGCGCGGCGGCCCGGCGGTCACCGAGCCGTCGCGCTCGGGCTTCGGCACGACCGTCATCAAGGCGCATGCCGCTGCCGCCTTCCGTGGCACGGTGCAGGTCGATTTCCGGCCTGAAGGCCTGTTATGGGTACTCATAGCCCAGCGCGCCACGCTGGAGCGGGAATAACCCTGGAACAATCGCCACCTCAACCCGTTTCGGACAGGTCGTTTTCAAGGAGAAGGACCATGTTCAAGCAAACGATGATCGCCACCGCGGCTCTGACCGCGGCTGCCTGGGTAAGCCCGGTGAGCGCGGAAAATTATGTGACGCTTGGCCGTCTGGTCTGCGGATCGGATGGCGGTCAGGGTCTGATCGTCACCTCGCAGAAGAACCTCATTTGTACCTATACACCGGCAGCCGGCGGCGCCAAGGCGGTCTATGCCGGCAAAATCGAGAAATTCGGCCTCGATATCGGCCAGACGGGCAAGAGCGTGATGATCTGGCAGGTCCTGGCAAAGACCGGCACCGATATGCCGCAATTCGCCCTTGCCGGCGAATATTACGGAGTCGGCGCTGATGCGAGCATCGGTGCGGGCGCCGGCGCCAAAGTGATCGCCGGCGGCACCAATAAGGCTTTCATGCTGCAGCCTCTGAATGTTCAGGCCCAGGAAGGGCTGAACCTGGCGATCGGCGTCGAGAAGATGACGCTGGTGCCGGGCGAAATATGAGAAAGCCGCCCCGAAGGGCGGCTCATCGGCTCAATGCGCGATCGCCTTGTTGATATCCTCGGTCATTTTCTTGGCGTCGCCGAGCAGCATCATCGTGCCGTCCTTGTAGAACAGCGTGTTGTCGATGCCGGCATAACCCGAACCAAGCGAGCGCTTGACGAAAAGGCAGGTCTTCGCCCGATCGACGTCGAGGATCGGCATGCCGTAGATCGGCGAGGTCTTGTCGTCGCGCGCAGCCGGATTGGTGACGTCATTGGCGCCGATTACATAGGCGACGTCGGCCTGGGCAAATTCCGAATTGATGTCCTCGAGCTCGAAGACCTCGTCATAGGGAACATTGGCTTCGGCCAGCAGCACGTTCATATGGCCGGGCATGCGGCCTGCGACCGGGTGGATCGCATATTTCACCTCGACGCCGTTCTTCTTGAGATTATCGGCTAATTCGCGCAGCGCATGCTGAGCCTGAGCGACCGCCATGCCGTATCCCGGCACGATGATGACCTTCGAGGCATTGGCCATCAGATAGGCCGCATCCTCGGCGGAGCCGAGCTTGACCGTCCTGTCTGACGTGTCGGTCCCGCCGGACGCCGTCTCGCCGCCGAAACCGCCGAGAATGACAGAGATGAAGGAGCGGTTCATGCCCTTGCACATGATATACGACAGGATGGCGCCGGAGGAGCCGACGAGCGCTCCGGTGATGATCAGCGCCAGATTGCCGAGCGTGAAGCCGATGCCGGCCGCAGCCCATCCGGAATAGGAGTTCAGCATCGAAACGACGACGGGCATGTCGGCGCCACCGATCGGCACGATCAGCAGAACACCGAGCGCCAGCGACAGTGCCACGACCGCCCAGAAGTCGAAATGGCTTTCGGTCGCGGCAAGGCCGATGATGAAGAGCACGATCAGCGCCAGCAGGGTTGCATTGATCAGGTGCCGGTAGGGCAGCAGGATCGGCTTGCCGGACATGCGTCCGTCAAGCTTCAGGAAGGCGATGATCGAGCCGGTGAAGGTCAGCGCCCCGATCGCCACGCCGAGCGCCATTTCGATGCGCGCCTCGGTGTGGATATGGCCGATCTCGCCGATACGGAAAGAAGCTGGTGTATAGAGCGCCGAGGCAGCCACCAGCACGGCGGCAAGCCCGACCAGCGAGTGGAAGCCGGCGACGAGCTGCGGCATCGAGGTCATGGCGATGGTGCGGGCGACATAGGCGCCGACGCTGCCGCCGATGGCAAGGCCGAGGATGATCAGCACGAAACCGCCGAAGTTGGGCGTCGCCAGCACCAGCGTCGTCAGGATGGCGATACCCATGCCGATCATGCCGAAGAGATTGCCCTTGCGGCTGGTGGCCGGATGGGAGAGGCCGCGCAGCGCCAGAATGAAGAGAACGCCGGAAACGAGGTAGAGGAAAGCTGCGATACTGGTCATCGATCCCTCACCTGTCCTTCTTGCGGTACATCGAAAGCATGCGCTGCGTGACCAGGAAGCCGCCGAAGATGTTGACCGAAACCAGCACCAGGGCGACGAAACCGAAACCGGTCGCAAGACCGCTTGTGGAGATGCCGACCGCCAGCAGCGCGCCGACGACGATGACCGACGAGATCGCGTTGGTCACTGCCATCAGCGGCGTATGCAGCGCCGGCGTCACCGACCAGACTACGTAATAGCCGACGAAAATCGACAAGACGAAGATCGCCAGCTGGAAGACGAAGGGATCGATCGCCCCGCCGGTCGCCGCACTTGCCGCTTCCGGAGCCTGCGCGGCTGCAGTGGCAACGGCCGTCACCGCTTCGTTCAACTGCTGCAGCGCTCTGTCCATTGCTTCACTGGCCATCACATGTCTCCCTTCTTCGCGCCGCCGAAGGCGGGATGAACCACGTCGCCGGCATAGGTCAGCATCGTCGCCTTGACGAGCTCGTCGTCGAGGTTGACGACGACTGCCTTCGTTTCCTTGTTGACCATCGTCTCGAGGAAGGTGACGAGGTTCTTGGCGTAAAGCGCCGAGGCGCTGGCCGCGACCCGGCCCGGCATATTCGCAAAGCCGATCACGCTGACGCCGTCGACGTCGGCGACCTCGCCGGCAACGACCCCCTCGATATTGCCGCCGCGCTCGACCGCGAGGTCGACGGCGACCGCACCCGGCTTCATCGAGGAAAGCATGGCGCGCGAAACGAGCCGCGGCGCCGGCCGGCCGGGAATGAGAGCCGTGGTGATGACGATATCCTGCTTGGCGATGTGTTCGGCGACAAGGGCTGCCTGCTTCGCCTGATAGTCTGCGGACATTTCCTTGGCATAACCGCCGGCCGTTTCCGCCGCCTTGAACTCCTCGTCCTCGACGGCGATGAACTTGGCGCCGAGTGAGGCGACCTGCTCTTTGGCGGCCGGGCGCACGTCGGTCGCCGAGACTGCGGCACCCAGGCGGCGCGCGGTGGCGATCGCCTGAAGACCGGCGACGCCGGCGCCCATGACGAAGACCTTGGCCGCCGGCACGGTGCCTGCCGCCGTCATCATCATGGGCATGGCGCGGTCGTAGACCGCCGCGGCCTCGATGACGGCCTGGTAGCCGGCGAGATTGGCCTGAGAGGAGAGCACGTCCATGGACTGCGCGCGGGTGATGCGCGGCATCAGTTCCATGGCGAAGGTCGAAAGCCCGGCGCTTGCGAGTGCGGCAATCGCCTCGTCATTGCCGTAGGGGTCCATGATCGCGATGACAACGGCGCCGCTCTTGTAACCCGCGATTTCCGATGGGCTCGGGCGGCGCACCTTCAGCACCACGTCGGCGGAGGCTGCATCGGCAAAACTGCCGATCCTGGCGCCTACGGCCTCGAATTCGGCGTCCGGAATGCGCGAAGCCGCACCGGCGCCGGCCTCGACGACGACGTCGAAACCGAAACCCTTCATCTTCTTCACGGTCTCGGCGGAGGCCGCGACACGCGTCTCCCCGTCCGTGGTTTCCCTTGCAACGAAAACAATATTGCCCAACTGCCCCCTCCTCCGGGTCAGCCAGACCGCCGCAGGCTCGCCTGCGCAGGCCAAGCACCTAATTCACAAGGCTTCGGAGAAGCCTCCCCTCCCCTTAGAGCGCCTGCGTCCCCCCGGACGCACAAAGACGCTCCAACTCCCTTGAATAGACACATCGTGTTTGTCGAAAATCGAATTGCGATTTTCAGGCCGATGCGCCAGCCGCGATCAGCGGAACAGGAAGATGCCGGCGGCGAGAAGAACGATGAAGACGAAGAGACCGCCGAGGAGGCCGGCGCCGCCGAAGAAACCGGCGGTCATCGCGAGCAGGAGAACGACGAGAAGCATCGTGCCGTATTTCGTGCCGGCAATGAACATGTTGTAGGTCTGCTCATGTTCCTTGTAATCCATCGGCGCGCCGGTCTCGACCGGTCCGGTATGATGTTCGGCCATAAATATCGTCTCCCTGAAATGCTTTTGCGCTGCCTGATTCCCTCTTAGGCCGAGGGAAGTCCCTGCCTGCACGAATTACACAATGACAGGCGAAAGCGCAATGCATGAGAATGCCGCAGCCGCGGGTTCCAAGCCACCTTCTTCCGCAAGGAAAAACGTGAGGGCGCCGGCTGCGGATCTCCTCACTGCTGCATAACCTCTCCTCATTCGCAGAGCAGGAGAAATTACAGCGGCAGGTCGGTTCCGAGTTCACCTTGCGGCACGAAGCGCGCCGTCGGGATGATGGTAAGCGGCGGCAGCGTATCGTGGGGATTGCGCGAAAACATCATGCGCTGTTCGCTGGCGCTGGAGATGAAGAAGGGATAGCGCGTCAACAGCTTGCGCCCGACCTCCACCACATTCGTCGCCATCAGCGTCACATCAACCCCGTAACTCTCCGCCAGTCGGCCGGGCACAATAGTATCGGCATAGAAGACCCGCTTATAGAAGGCGGCATGCGGGGGCCGAACGGACTGAATAACGCGGTCAGCCCGGAAATACGCTGCTGCGACGATGGCGGGTCTCAGCGTCAGGTAGGGAACCCAAGGCATGTTGGCGGTGAGCTCCGGGTCCGCCGCGAAACGCGCCGGGTCGATCAAGGTTAGCCCGGCGTCCAGAAGCTCATCCATCGCCTCGGGAAAGGCCTCTCCGGACCGGCTGATACGATGCTCCGGCGTCACATAATGAATTCGGATCGTACTGACCAGTTCGCCATAATAGTAGAGACCGAAGATATAGGCATGGCTGTCGAAATCGACATCGTCCAACAGGCCTTCCGGGGCAAGCGACAGCGCGCCGTGGGCCTTGTAGGCTTTGTAGCGCAGCCGCTCCACCTCCTCCATGTCTTCGCTGCTTTCGACACGGCGATATTCGACATGATCCAGAATTTCCAAAATTTTCGTACTGAAATCACTACGCGTGAACAGTGTGTCTGACATATTTTGATCCACTCGTTAACGGATCATTAATCATACGTCAGTGAGGTTTAGGCAAGAAAATCCGATAATTCGGGCCGTTTATAAAGTATTAAGGTTAACGGCGGGGTATCACAAGGAACATCGGCGGCTACCGAAGGCTCAGGCGACCTTGTTGCGGCGACGTTGGACGACGCGGCGGCCGACGCCCTGTTGCAGGAGTGGGATGTTCTGGGAAGGCACCGGCCGCGAGAAAACATAGCCCTGTACCAGATCGGTGCTGCGGTGTTTGTTGAGCAGAGCGAGCTGCTCGTCAGTCTCGACACCTTCGATGACGATCTTCAGACCGAGTTCCCGGGCGAGATTGACCGTCCCTCGCAGCAGCTTGAGGCGGCGAGTATCCTCGACGATATTCCGCACGAAGGAGCGGTCGATTTTGACGATATCGAGCGGAAGCGTGTCGAGATAACTGAGGCTGGAGAAGCCGGTGCCGAAATCGTCGATCGCAATCGTGATGCCGCGGGCTCTGAGTTCCGCCAGGATCGCGCGCACAGCCTGCGGCTCGTCGATCAGGCAGCTTTCGGTGACTTCGAGATGCAGCCGCGCCGCGTTGAGCCCGGAATGGGCAAGCGCGTCGGCGACCACCGACAAAATGTCGGCATCGCGCAAATCCCGTGCCGAGAGGTTAACCGAGACGGCGATGTGCTCCGGCCAGGTCATGCATTCGCTGCAGGCCTGCGACAGCACGAAACGGGTGATGTCGGAGATGATGCCCATATCCTCGGCGAGCCGAATGAAGACGTCGGGCGGGATCGAGCCCTTCTCCGGATGCACCCACCGCGCCAACGCCTCGGCGCATTCGATGCGCGAACCGTCAGCCCGGAACATCGGCTGAAAGACGAGGTGCAGCGCCTGCGCCGCGACCGCCTCGCGAAGATCTGCTTTCAGCTTCTGCTGCTCGATATAGCGCCCGTCCATCTCGCGCTCGAAGCCTGATATGCCGCCCTTGAAGCGAGACTTGCTCTCGAACAGCGCAAGATCCGCCTTGACACTCCATTCGTCCATCGCAAAAGCGGAACTTTCGAGAATGGCGTAACCGGCACTAAGCGAAATGAGGAAGGTCAGCTCGTCGACTTCATAATGGCCCTGGATCCCAGCGTGCACGCGACGGATCTCGAGATCGAGTGAGGCCGGCTCCTTCGCATGCGGGAAGAACAGGATGAACTGGTCGCCCATCAACCGGCCGAGGATGGCGCTGCCACAGACCTGTTTGATGCGGGCGGCGATGGCGCAAAGCAGATGGTCGCCGGTGACGTGACCGCGCATGTCGTTGACATGTTTGAACTCGTCGATATCGAGCACCATAAAGCCAAGCGGCCCCGATTTCCTCGGATTCTTGGCGAGATACTCCTGCACCAGCTGGCCGAAATATTCACGGTTCGGCAGGCCGGTCAGCGCATCGAAGCGGACCATATGCATGATCTTCTGCTCGGCCTTCACACGGCTGGATACGTCTTCGAAGATCAGCACCGCGCCACCGTCAGCTCTGCGGCTGGCGGAGAATTCGAGAGACAGGGCCTCGGGAAAGTGAATGAGCGTGCGCGACAAGTTGCCTTCGGCCACCTGGGTGAGCTGGCGCAGGATGAGCTCCGGCTGTGAGGCGTCCATGAAGCTGTAGCGTGCGCCATAGCGCAGCACGGCGCCAAGATCGCGGTCCTTCAGCCGCTCCGGCGCGCCGATTTTCAGCAGTTCGCAGGCCTTGCGGTTGACGACCTGGATGCGGTTTTCGTCATCGACCATGACGAGGCCATGCGGCATGTTGTTGAGCGCCGTGTCGAAACGGTCGGCGATGATGGTGATTTCCCGGCGCGCGATAACATTCTCGTACAGAAATTCGCGCACGCCGTTCGCCATCGCCCGCGTCGTCAGCCAGAAGGGGATGAGAAAGATCGACAGCACGCCGCGATAGAAGTCGAGCGCCAGCAGGCTGCCGACGATCATCGGCAGGCAGCAGAAGGCCGTCTGGAGGTCGACTGCGAAGCGCGAGCCGTAGTTGCGCCCGACAACGGAAACCATGGTCGCCATGGTGACGGAAATGCAGGCAAGCTCCGCAAAGGAATCGTGCACGACGAAGATAGCGTAGCCGCTGGCGATGCCGAGGAGTGCGGTGGTGCAGGATCCGGCGCCAACAAGAATCCGCTCCCAACGCTCGATTCCCCCGCGCGACAGGCTCTGCTTGTCGACATGATCGAACTGCCGGAAGATGGCCATGCGAGCGCTGAAGACCAGAAGGAAGGCAACCGACAGCAGGATGTAGATGGAGTATTGCGTCTTGGCAGCCACAGCAAGGCACGTCGCGACATGAACGATCACGCCGACAAGAAGCGTCATGCGGTTCCCGGAAAGGGAGCTCACAAACGACAAATACACATCAATAGGGACCCTGTTCGGGTTATCTGGCTTCATCCACACTTTCCCTGTGCGCGGGGATTCTAAGCCCAACCCTTTAAAAATTGATTTCAATCGAATCAAACATTTGGTCAAATTTTCTAAAACCAGCGGATGAACACCGCAGCCTACGCGAGATCATGCATCCTCCTGGCGAGAATAAGGAAATAATTTATCCACGCTTAGGTTGTTAAAACATCGACTGCCGCCTGCTGCGACTTAGACTATGCTCTAACCAGAGGCATTTATCCTTCCAATTTCAAAAGCCGTGGTCTACACCGATTCGAAAGAGGGAAAGCTGCCGAAAAATGGCAGGACAAGAACAAGGGAAACGAATGTCGACACTTTTGGCGGCAAGCCGGCTGATTGATTCGATCAGTCGGATCATGGGCAAACTTTCCGAATATATGGTCCTGTTCTGCTGTCTCATCAGCGCCGGTAATGCCATCGTTCGCTACACCTTCAACTACAGTTCGAACGGCTGGCTTGAGATCCAGTGGTACCTCTTTGCCTTCGTCGTCATGCTCGGCGCCTCGCATGCTCTGCGCAACAATGAGCACGTTCGTGTCGATCTGATTTATGGCGCAGTGTCCGACAAGGCGAAGATCTGGATCGACATTGTCGGCCTCATCCTGTTCCTCATTCCCGTCTGCGTCTTCCTCACCTGGCTCTGCTGGCCCTTCTTCGCGCTTTCCTACCGGCAGGGGGAAATATCGGCCAATGCCGGCGGGCTGATCCGCTGGCCCGTAAAGCTGATCCTCGTCGCCGGCTTCGCGCTGCTTTCCCTCCAGGGCGTTTCCGAGCTGATCAAGCGGATCGCAGCGCTGACCGGCCAAATCAGCATCGACACCAAATACGAAAAGCCACTGCAGTAGCGCTCCCGGGAGGAACGGATTTGTTTGATTTCGGCATCATTCCGCCGGCCATGTTCCTGGGCATGGTCATCTTCATGCTCTACGGCTTTCCGGTCGCCTTTTCACTCGCCGCCGTCGGCCTGTTCTTCGGCATCATCGGCATCGTCACCGGCCATTTCAGCGAAGCCTTTCTGCAAGCGCTGCCGCTGCGCTTTTTCGGCATCGTCTCCAACGACCTCTTGCTCGCCATTCCCTTCTTCACCTTTATGGGCGCGATATTGGAACGCTGCGGTCTTGCCGAGGATCTGCTCGAAGGCACCGGCAAGCTCTTCGGCGGCGTTCCCGGCGGCCTCGCCTATGCCGTCATTCTCGTCGGCGCCGTGCTCGGCGCCATCACCGGCACGGTAGCCGCCTCCGTCATCACCATGGGGGTGATCTCGCTGCCGATCATGCTGCGCTACGGCTACAGCCCGCGCCTTGCCACCGGCGTCATCGCCGCTTCTGGCACCATCACCCAGGTGATCCCGCCCTCGCTCGTGCTCGTCGTTCTCGCCGACCAGCTTGGCAGATCGGTCGGCGACATGTATCTCGGCGCCATCGGCCCCTCGATCCTGCAGGTGACGATTTTCGTGCTCTTCATCCTGGTGATGTCGATCATCCAGCCGAAATCGATGCCGCCGCTGCCGAAAGAGGTGCGCGGCGACTTCAACTGGGCGCTTTTGGCGAAAGTCCTGATGGGCATGGTGCCCTCAATCGTGCTGATCTTCCTCGTGCTCGGTACGATTTTTATGGGCCTTGCGACACCGACGGAAGCCGGCGCGCTCGGCGTCGTCGGCGCCATGGCGCTGGCAGCCATGAACCGCCGTCTCACCTGGCCGCTAATCCGCGAAGCAATGACATCGACCACGCATATTACATCAATGGTGGTGATGATCCTGGTCGGCTCCACCTGCTTCAGCCTTGTCTTCCAGGGCATGGATGGTTCGCGGTGGATCGAGCACATGCTGTCGGGCATCCCCGGCGGGCCGGTCGGTTTCCTGATCTTCGTCAACATCTTCATCTTCGTGCTGGCTTTCTTTCTCGATTTCTTCGAGATCGCTTTCATCGTCATTCCAATGCTCGCGCCCGTTGCCTCCAGCCTTGGGATCGACCTGATCTGGTTCGGTGTCCTGATCTGCGTCAACATGCAGACCAGCTTCATGCATCCGCCTTTCGGCTTCGCGCTGTTCTACCTCCGCTCGATCGCCAGCAAGGACGTCAAGACCTCCGATATCTACATGGGCGCCCTGCCCTGGGTCGGCATGCAGATTATTCTGGTTGCGATCGTGATCTTCTGGCCGCAATCGGTCACCTACTGGCTTGACCATGGCCCCAAGGTCGATCCGAACTCGATCAAGATCGAAGTGCCGGGATTTGGCGGCCAGCTCGGCCTGCCGCCGGTGGGCGGCGGCGGCAACGGCTCGCCGCAGATACCGGGCCTCACCCTGCCGCCGCTGAACGGCCTGCCGGGAGCCCCGCCCGCGCCTGCCAAATAGCCAAACAAAAATAAACCCCGGATCAACGAACCGGGGTTTTTCTTGCATTCGCCTAAAGCGTCGATGTCGGTCGCGGAAAGCCTAAAGCTTCCCGGCCCGCTGCTGGATCATCATGAACGTATCGAAGGTGTATTCCGAAAGCTGCATCCACAGATAGGCGTCGCGCTTGAAGGCGGTCTGATCCTCGTAGATCTTCTTGAAATACTGGTTATTGGCCGAGATTTCGCCGTAGATGCCCATTGCCGCCTGGAAGCAGGCTTCCATGATCTCCTGGCTGAACGGGCGCAACGTCGCACCCTCGGCAACGAGTTGTTTCAGCGCCGTCGGGTTTTTCATGTCGTATTTCGCCAGCATGTTGGTGTTGGCGAAGGCGCAGGCGTCGGTGAGCGCTGCCTGATAGTGCTTCGGCAGGTTGCTCCATTTATCCAGATTGAAGAAGGCGTGCACCGTCGGGCCGCCTTCCCACCAGCCCGGGTAATAGTAGTACTTCGCCACCTTGTGGAAGCCGAGCTTCAGGTCGTCATAGGGGCCGACGAATTCCGCCGCATCGATCGTGCCCTTTTCGAGCGCCGGGTAGATGTCGCCGCCGGCGATCTGCTGTGGGACGACGCCGACCTTCTCCATGATGCGTCCGGCAAGGCCGGCAATGCGCATCTTCACGCCCTTCAGATCGTCAAGCGTGTTGATTTCCTTGCGGAACCAGCCGCCCATCTGTGCGCCGGTATTGCCGGCCGGCAGGGCATACATGCCCTGCGTGGCGTAGAACTCGTTCATCAGCGTATTGCCATTGCCTTCGTAGAACCAGGCGTTGGTCAGGCGGCTGTTCAATCCAAACGGGATGGCTGTTCCGAAGGCATAGGCCGGATCCTTGCCGACGAAATAATAGGAGGTGGTGTGGGCTGCCTCGACCGTACCGGCGGCCACCGCATCGACAGCCTGCAGGCCCGGCACGACTTCACCGGCCGCGAAAGGCTGGATGGTGAAATTGCCGTCGGTCGCAGCGGCAACATGCTTGGCGATGTCTTCGGCACCGCCATAGATCGTATCCAGGCTCTTCGGAAACGAAGACGTCATGCGCCAAGCGATCTTCGGATTCTCTTGCGCGATCGCAGGCGCCGCCAGCGCCGTTGCCGCAACCGCGCCGGCACTGGCGGTTCCCGCCTTCTTGAAAAACGAACGACGATCCATCAAAAAACCTCCCGTACAGATGGCACTGCGCGGCCAATCCATCCCTACCCGCAGCGAGGGCAGAGCTAAGCATGGAGGGGGCCGCGATTCAAGCTTTAGTCTATTAACCTTTGGCATCAGGATAGCAATAGGTAGCGCGCAAGGCGTCCATCAAAATCAGCAGCTTAGCGCGAGCCCCGGAGCCGCGGCGCCGTTTGCGGTGCAATTGGTCCTCGGACAAAGCCAGGCGTTGACTCCACCGCCGTTCTGGCGGCAAAAACGACGAGCAGAAGATTTTACCGGTGCAAACATGACGAAACCAATCGTTGCCATTCCTGCCGATATCCGCAGCTTCGACGGCGCGACCTGGCATGCCGTGCAGCATCAATATGTCGGTGCCGCATTGAATGCGGCCGGCGTCATGGCCTTCGTGATCCCCGCCTTCGAGGCAGGCTACGATCCCGACGCGGTGCTCGACCGCGTCGATGGTCTGCTGGTATCAGGCTCGGCCAGCAATGTGCATCCCTCGCTCTATGGCGCCGAGGCGACTGACAGGGACGGCCCCTTCGACCCCGCCCGCGACGCCACCAGTTTGCCGCTGATCCGCCGCGCCATCGACCGCGCCATCCCGCTGCTTGCCATCTGCCGCGGCATTCAGGAACTGAATGTCGCTCTCGGCGGCTCGCTGGCAAGCGAGATCCATGAGCAGCCCGGCATCTGGGATCATCGCCGGCCGGAAGGGGTCGACCGTGACGGCATGTATGCCATCCGCCAGACCGTCCATGTCAAGGAAGGCTCCTGCATAGCAGGCATTCTCGGTTCAGGCGATATCCGCGTGAATTCGCTGCATCGCCAGGCGATCGCCAGAACCGCACCGCGCCTGCAGGTGGAAGCCATCGCCGAAGACGGCACCGTGGAAGCCGTTTCCGTCATCGATGCCAAGGCCTTCGCCGTCGGCGTGCAATGGCACCCGGAATATTGGGCCGAAACCGACAAGGCGTCGAACAAGCTGTTTGCCGCCTTCGGCGACGCCGTCCGCAGCTACGCCGGCGGCAAACGTCCGGTTATCACAGCACCGGCGACCGCCTAGGAGGCAGTCGAGCTCAGCCGCGCTGAATTTTTTTGCGGCGTCTCCGGCACCGGCGTCAGCGCTGCCCCTTTCTCGAACCAGGCGATGAGATTGTCGGCAACCAGATCGGCCATCGCCATGCGCGTGGGCACCGAGGCCGAGGCAACGTGCGGCAGCAGCACCGCATTGGCCGGTTCCAGCAGGCCGGACGGCACGCTCGGCTCTTCGTAGAAGACGTCGAGGCCGGCCGCACCGAGCGCGCCTGATGCGAGGGCGGCACTCAGCGCCTCTTCGTCGACGGTCCAGCCGCGGCCGACATTGACGAGAACCCCATCCGGACCGAGAGCGGCCAGGACATCGGCGTCGATCGTCTTATGCGTCTGCGGCGTCTTCGGAACGATGGCGATCAGCGTGTCCACCGCCTCCGCCAATCCCTTCAACGTCGGGTGATAATCGTAGGGCGCCTCCGCATGGCGCGAACGCGTGTGATAACTGATCTTCACCTTGAACGGTTCCAGCCGCTTGGCGATCTCGAGCCCGATGCGGCCTAGGCCATAGAGCCCGACATGGCGGCCCTTGAGCGAGAAGCGTGACAGCGGATAAGCCGTGCCCGGCTTCCAATTGCCGGCACGCAGCCAGGCTTCAGCCCGCGGCAGCTCGCGGATCGTGTTCAGGAGCAGGCCGATCGCCGTATCGGCAACCTCGTCGTTCAAAACGTCTGGCGTATTGGTGACGACGATGCCCTTTTCGACTGCACGCTTCACATCCATGCCGTCATAACCGACGCCGAAACTGGCGATCATTTCGACACCAGGCAACTGGTCCATCCAGGCGCCGGGAAAAGCGCCGGAGACGGCAACGCCGCGGATGCGGCCGGCGGTCTCGCTGTCGAGCGCCAGCTTTTCCTCGCGGGCGACAGCAATGATCTCAAAACGATCCTTCAGCCTTTCGAGAACACGCTCGTGTATCTTCCCAGGAACGAGAATGGCGATGCGGGACATGGCTTTTCCTCTTGGACGGGGTCTGGTTCAGGCGCGGGGCCGATGGGGGCTGGTCGACTGGCGGATGCGCATTTCCGGCTTGATGAGATGCATGCCGTCAGGTTCGTGGCTGCCGGCAAGACGATCGAGAAGTGCGCGCGCAGCCAGACGGCCGACTTCGGTCTGGCCGTTCCAGACGGTCGTCAACGCCGGCGTGGCGATCGAGGCTTCCTCGAGATCGTCATAACCGGTGACGGAAATATCGCGGCCCGGCACCAGACCGGCGCGGGCAATGCCGTTCATCAGGCCGATCGCGACGAGATCGTTCCAGCAGACCGCCGCCGTCGGCTTCTGCGGCAGCGAGAGGAAATGCACCGCCGCCTCGAAACCGCCCTGCTTCGAGCGGGGCCCGGGAATGCGCAGATTCGGATCGACTTCGATGCCCGCCTTGCGCAGGGCGTTGACATAACCCTGGTAGCGGTCGCGGCCGGTGGATGTCTGGTCCGTACCGCCGATCATGGCGATCGAGCGGTGACCGAGACCGATCAGGTGATTGGTGGCGAGCGAGATGCCATAGCTGTCGTCACCGCGATAGGTCGGCAGCTCCAGACCGTCCATAGAGCGGGCTACGAGGATCGCCGGCATGCCGTTCTCTTCCGCCAACTGCAGATCTTCCGGCGGGGTACCGATTGCCGGCGACATGATGACGCCGTCGCCGCCGAGCTGCAGAAGCGTCTCGATGAAGGTGCGCTGCTTTTCGACATTGTCATAATGATTGGAGAGAATGAAGGTATGGCGGCTGCGGTCGAGCTCGCTTTCGATCGCCTTCAGGATTTCGCCGTAGAAAGGGTTCATGATGTCGTGCACGACGACACCGATGATGCCCGAGCGTGAGGTGCGCAGGCTGGCGGCACGCCGGTTGTAGATATAGCCAAGCGCGCGCGCCTGCTCCTTGATCTTCTCCCGCGTATTGCCGGCCACCAGCGGGCTGTCGCGCAAGGCGAGCGATACGGTCGCTGTTGAAATGCCGAGCGTTTCGGCGATTGTCGATAGCTTGATCTTCTGGACCACGTGTCCTCCTCCAGGCAGCACGCAAGACAGCAAGACCGCACGGCAACCGGCGCGGTCCCCTTAAAATGTTTAATTAAAAGATTTAACCGGCGGAGGCAATTCGTCTTTCAGGAGAAATTTCAGTCTTCGTCCGGTTCGTCGATAACGTGCGCTTCGGCTTGCAAATTGGCGTCGATCGCCTTCAGCAGGCGAACCAGATTGCGGATTTCCTTTTCTGAAAATTCCTGCGTCGCCAGTCTGTCACAGGCCGAGGCCGCCATTTCGATCGCCCGCACGCTGTCACGGCCGAGCGCAGTGAGATAGACCTTGGTGAGGCGCGCATCCTCGGCATCGGGCTTGCGCTCGAGAAAGCCCTGCGCCTCCATGCGGCCGATCGTCCGCGTCATCGTCGGCGCCTTAACCCCGAGCTTTTGCGCAAGGCCGCCCGCCGTCATACCGTCGCTCTCGGCAAGCGAGAGAATGACGCCGTCCTGGCCGGCATAGAGACCGCTTTCGAACAGGTTGCGCGAGAGCACCGTGCGCATCGAACGGGCCGCCTGGGTGAGCGCCGGAGAAAGATCGACGAGCGTGTACTCCGTCTGGTCCTTCTTCTTGGACTTGCTCTTCTTGCCGTCCTTATGCTTCTTTCCCATAGCCATCCCTTTGATCTTTAAGCCCCGACGCCGCTGCGATATGACATTGCCCATGATCTCGTCATAAACAAGAGGCAACGACCGGATGATGACGCCTTCGCCCCGCTTCGACGACAGCGGCTCGGTCCGTGCCTCCGGCGCAGGCCGCCCGATCGCCCTGCTGCCGCTCGGTGCCCATGAGCAGCATGGCCCTCACCTGCCCTTCGAAACCGACACGCTAATTGCCAATGGCATCGCCAGAAGATTGAAGAAGGCCCTGCCAGCCGGACTGTCGGTCACCTTCCTGCCCACCGAATCGGTCGGCTATTCCGTAGAACATATCGATGTTGAAGGAACGAAGACGCTCGCCTTCGACGAAGCGGTCAACCGCTGGCTCGGCATTGCCGAAGGGCTGGCGAAGAGAGACATTCGCAAATTCGTTATGCTGAACGCCCATGGCGGCAATTCGCCTCTGATATCGGTCGTCGCGACCGAGGCGCGGGTCCGCTTTGCCATGCTGGCGGTGGCGACGAGCTGGACCCGCTTCGGCCTGCCAGATGGCGTGATTGCGCCGGAGGAAAAAGCGATCGGCATCCATGGCGGCGATATCGAGACCTCGGTCATGCTGGCGCTTCACCCCGACAAGGTAGACATGGCAAAGGCTGAGGATTTTTCCTCGCGGCAGACGGAATTCGCCACCCGCTTCAAGCACCTGCGCGCCTACGGCCAGCATGCCTTCGGCTGGAAGATGTCGGACATTAACGAACAAGGCGTGGCTGGCAATGCCGCGGCTGCGACGGCCGAAAAGGGCGAGGCGTTGATTGCTCATGCGGTGAAGGGGCTGGTGGAACTTTTGGAGGATGTCGATGCATTCGACGTCGGCGAACTCCGTTGAAAAAGCGATCGTCTGCATCGGGCGGCGACGTGATCTTATAACATATAAAATCCTTTGAACTGCGGTGCCCATGCCATTATATGAGACCAACCGCTCAAAGGCCGATCCCTAGCCGTTCGGCCGTACGCCTAATTTAGAGGTTCTCATGACCGACGCGATCTCCACCCAGAAGCCTATTCCCGTCACCGTGCTCACAGGTTATCTCGGTGCCGGCAAGACGACCTTGCTCAACCGCATCCTCTCCGAAAACCACGGCAAGAAATATGCGGTCATCGTCAACGAGTTCGGCGAAATCGGCATCGATAACGACCTGATCGTCGAATCGGATGAAGAAATCTACGAGATGAACAATGGCTGCGTCTGTTGCACGGTGCGCGGCGACCTGATCCGCGTCGTCGAAGGTCTGATGCGCCGCCCCGGTCGTTTCGACGGCATCATCGTCGAGACGACGGGCCTTGCCGATCCGGTACCCGTCGCTCAGACTTTCTTCATGGACGACGACGTGCGAGCCAAGACCGAGCTCGACGCCGTCATCGCGCTTGTCGACGCCAAGCACCTGCCGCTGCGCCTGAAGGACAGCCGCGAGGCCGAGGACCAGATAGCCTTCGCCGATGTGGTCGTCATCAACAAGAGCGACCTCGTCACCGCGGAAGAACTGGATGTGATCGAAGACATCGTCCGCGCCATCAACCCGGCCGCCCGCGTCTACAAGACCAGCCGCTCCGGCGTCGACCTCGCCCGCGTGCTCGATCAGGGCGCCTTCAACCTGGAACGCGCACTCGAAAACGATCCGCATTTCCTGGAACACGACCATGACGACCACGTCTGCGGCCCGGACTGCGATCACGACCATCATCATCATGATCATGATCATCACCATGATCACCACGGGCACGATCATCATCATCATGGCGCCATGTCGGCGATCCACGATGTGACAGTGCAGTCGGTGTCGCTGCGCGGCGGCCAGATGAACCCCGAACGCTTCTTCCCCTGGATCCAGAAGATCACGCAGATGCAGGGCCCGAACATTCTTCGCCTCAAGGGCATCATCGCCTTCAAGGACGATCCCCAGCGTTACGTCGTCCAAGGCGTGCACATGATCATCGAGGGTGATCACCAGCGTCCGTGGAAGGAGGGCGAGAAGCATGAAAGCCGTCTCGTTTTCATCGGCCGCGATCTTGACCGCGAAAAACTCGAGGCTTCGTTCAAGGCCTGCGAGGCAGCTGCCTGATGCCGACAGTTGCACCGCTTGATCTCGACGGCCACGTTCTGGCCGTCGAATTTTTAGGTGATGTTCCCTTCTTCGCAAGCGCAAACGGCACGTTTCACCGGCTGGACGGCGGCGAGAGGGTTTCAGAAGCCCATCAGGGCATGCTCACCGCGATCCGCGATCCCTATAGCGACAGCCTGATCTCGGGCGGCGAGGACGGCAAAGTCCTGCGCGTCGCGGCGGACGGCAGCGTCTGCGAACTCGCGACCGCGCCGCGCAAATGGATCTCGCAGGTCGCGGCCGGCCCCCAAGGCGCCATCGCCTATTCCTACGGCAAAAGTTCGCTCGTGCGCCTTGCCGACGGCACGACCAAGGAATTCGCAGAGGAGCGCACGGTCGAAGCCATCGCCTTCGCGCCGAAGGGTCTGCGCATCGCCGCCGCCCGTTACAACGGCGTGTCGCTCCACTGGGTCGGCATGAGCGCCAAGCCGGTCGATCTCGAATGGAAAGGCGCGCATACCGGCGTGACCTTCTCGCCGGATGGCAATTTCCTCGTCACCTCGATGCAGGAAAACGCGCTGCACGGCTGGAAGCTCGACAGCAAGCCCGGCGCCGAGGCCCGGCACATGCGCATGACCGGCTATCCCGCCAAGGTGAAATCCCTCTCCTGGTCGATCAAGGGCAAATGGCTCGCCTCCTCGGGGGCGCCGGCTGCCATCGTCTGGCCTTTCCAAGGCAAGGACGGGCCGATGGGCAAGGCACCGCTGGAGCTCGGCACCCGCGCCAATATCATGGCGACCTCGGTGAAGTTCCATCCGCTGGAGGATATCCTCGCCATCGGCTTCGTCGACGGCATGATCCTCGCTGTACGCGTTGCCGACAACAAGGAAGCGCTGCTGCGCCGCCCCGGCAAGGGCGCGATTACAGCCATGAGCTGGAGCGCAAACGGCAAACTGCTGGCCTTCGCCTCCGAAGCCGGCGATTGCGGCGTTGTCGACATCTCGGCCTGAGCCCTTGGCGGCGCCTGAAATCGTCGCGCTTGGCGCTGCCCATATACGGGCGCCGGCTTAACCGAACTGGCTGGAAGATCGGATGCCAAAGCCTTAGAATACCGGACTTGTCGATCTTGCCTGGACGCATGAAGATCGGCGCAGCTATTGCCTGGCCGTGACTGACAGAGGAAATGCAATGCCGATATCGACCGGCCTCGGCTTGGCCGAGCAACAGCCGCAATCCTTGGACGGCGTATCCATCTGGGCCGTGATCCGCGCCGAGGCGGGCGAGCTTGCGGCGCGCGAGCCGATATTGCGGCGGCTGCTTGCCGAGCAGGTGACGGACGCTGCCGGCAGCCATGAGCTTCTCGCCCGCGTGCTGGCCGCGCGGCTCGCGGTGGCGCGAGTTGAAACGAGCGATCTGTTCGATCTCATCCTGTCCACGCTTGATAACGACATCATGCGAAAAGTCGAGGCCGATCTCGCCGCCGTGCGCGAGCGCGACCCGGCCTGCACGACATTTCTGCACGCGCTTCTGAACCTCAAGGGCTTTCATGCGCTGCAGACGCATCGCATCGCCCATGCGCTCTGGAGCGCAGGCCGCCCAGAGATCGCCACCTGGCTCGCCAATCTCGCCTCGCTGGTCTTCGGCCCCGATATCCATCCGGCAGCGCGGATCGGCGCTGCCATCATGCTCGACCACGGCTCCGGCATCGTCATCGGCGAAACGGCTGTCATCGAGGATGAAGTATCGATCCTGCAGAACGTCACGCTCGGCGGCACCGGCAAAGAGACGGGCGACCGTCATCCGAAGATCCGCCACGGCGTTATGATCGGCGCAGGCGCTAAGATTCTCGGCAATATCGAAATCGGTGCCTTCAGCAAGATCGCCGCCGGCAGCGTCGTGCTGAAGCCGGTCCCCGAACATTGCACGGTCGCCGGCGTTCCGGCCACTGTCGTGCGCATCCACCGCGGCGATGAGATCCCGGCCGAGACGATGGATCAGAATATTTAAGCTTTCGGGAGACCCCTCGTTTCGCCATGGGGCCTGGTTTGCCAGAATCCTTCGATTTCGGCCCGCCGCTGCGGTGAAGCCGCCCGCACTGCGCCAATGATGTCGGCCAGCAAACCATGCAGCAGATCCCGGTAGCCGTTTCGGGCCGAGGGACCGCTCTCTTCGGACGTCATGACGACGGTCAGATCGAGCGCCGGCACGATGTAGAGCATCTGGCCGCCATAACCCCAGGCGAAATGCACCTGCTCGCCGCCGATTTCACGCGTGAACCAGCCATAGCCATATTCGTCGCCGGAGAAGCGCGAATTGGTGCGATGCTGCCACGATTGCGCGATCCAGTCGGCAGGCACCACCTGCACTCCCTGCGTCGTACGCCCGCCATTGCGATAAAGTTCGCCAAAGGCAAGCAGGGACCGGGCGCTCATTGCCATCTGATTGCCACCGAGATAGATGCCCTGTGGGTCGCGCTCCCATGCGCCGATGCGGAAACCCTCGACCGGGCCGAGCCATTCGCGCGCCAGCGCCAGGGTCGACCGGCCGCTGACTTTGGTCAGAATGGCCGAAAGCAGATGCGTGGATGCGGTGGAATAGAGCATCTCCCTGCCGGGCTGATCGACGAAAGGCTGCGAGAGCGCAAAGCGCACCCAGTTGCGCGAGGAGACCCAGCGGCCATAATTCGGCCCGGACATACGGTCGAGCCCCGCCTGCATGGAGAGAAGATTGCCGATGGTGATGTCGTTGAGGCGCGGGTCGGGCGATGAGGGAAGATCGGCCTTCAGGATCGGCGCGATCTTCTGGTCCGGCCCAGCAAGCAGTCCTCTGTCGATCGCGATACCGACGAGGGACGAAATGATCGATTTCGAAGCGGATTTGATATTGGTCGATTCCGACGGCGAATGACCACGGAAGCCGCGTTCGATGAGCACGCGTCCGTCGCGAGCGACGACCACCGTCTTGAGCGGCCGCAGCGCCGGATCGCTCGCCGCTTGGTCGAGCCGCGGACCAAGCCCGGCGGCGGACGCCGTGCTCTGGGCGGACGCCAGGCCTGTTGCGCCAAACGGCAGGCAGAAGAAAAGGAGAAGGGAAAAAATACGGCTCATGCGGCCGAAGATAGGATATCGCCGCAGTATCTTCGCGTGCCCATGGCACTTTTCACGCGATCGTGTCTGCTGGTGAGCCGCTACCTGCGCCTCATCCTCTCGGCTGGAAAGACAATCCGCGCCGCAACCACGACAGGGGCGCGGATAATACCGGGAGGGAAAATTCCCTATCCCACCGGCGGGCGCGCAGCTCAAGTTGCGCGGCGAACCGGCGCGCTGGCCAGCATGCGTCCCGAGGGAACGATCATGCCGGCCGCGCCGTCAAGCCAGCCTTCGGTGAGCTCAAGCGCGAGAAAGCGCGAACGTTCGAACGGACCTGGCATGACAAGATGGCGTGCCTTTTCGGCGAAGAAGCCGAAACGCTCATAATAGGCGGCATCGCCGACAAGCAGGACGGCGCCATGCCCGCGGTTCTTCGCCTCGAGAATTGCCGCGCGCATCAGGGCCGAGCCGACGCCCTTGCCGCCGTGACGGCAATCGACGGCCAGGGGGCCGAGCAGCAGCGCGTTGATCGGCGTGCCTTCGGCGTTGACGCCGGCCTCGACGTTCCAGAGCCGTACCGTGCCGATCAGATGGCCGTCGCGATCACGCGCGA
This sequence comes from Rhizobium atlanticum, assembly GCF_030182485.1. Lineage (NCBI taxonomy): Bacteria > Pseudomonadati > Pseudomonadota > Alphaproteobacteria > Hyphomicrobiales > Rhizobiaceae > Rhizobium > Rhizobium atlanticum. The sequence goes on along the minus strand of NZ_JAQJCJ010000004.1, from coordinate 88,024 downwards.
CCAGCGCAAGTCCTTCGGCCGGAATGCGGTTGCGACGGATTTTCTCCGACGATTTCTTGCGGCGGTCAGTGCCCATGACGCGATCGAGCAGGTTTTCACGCGCGACGACATCCGACGGATTTTCGGCGTCGATGGTGAAAATGGAGGGCGCAAAGAATGCGCGGACAGAATCAAGAACAGCGGCCATCGTGGCCTCTCGCACTCAAAACCGTTTCAGACGGTGACTTCGGAGAATTGTGGATTTGCCGCCCCGGCTGGTTACGGGACTAGCAGAAACAAGACCTTAGATGACGTAGGCCTTCAGCGGCTCGAAGCCGTTAAAAGCGACTGCCGAGTAGGTCGTCGTATAAGCGCCGGTGCCTTCGATCAGCACCTCGTCGCCGATCGTCAGAGACAGCGGCAGCGGATAGAGGTTCTTTTCATACAGCACGTCGGCCGAGTCGCAGGTCGGGCCGGCGATCACGCAGGGCTCCATCTCGTCGCCGTCGCGCTCGGTGCGGATCGGGTAACGGATGGCCTCGTCCATGGTTTCGGCGAGACCGCCGAACTTGCCGATGTCGAGGAAGACCCAGCGGGCGTCGTCATTGTCCGACTTCTTGGAGATCAGCACGACTTCCGCCTTGATGACACCGGCATTGCCGACCATGCCGCGACCCGGCTCGATGATCGTCTGCGGGATCTGGTTGCCGAAATGCGTCCGCAGCGCCTGGTAGATCGACTTGCCGTAAGCTTCCGCGGACGGAACGTCACGCAGATACTTGGTCGGGAAGCCGCCGCCCATGTTGACCATTTGCAGGTGGATGCCCTGCTTGGCCAGTTGCACGAAGACACGCTTGGCATCGGCAAGAGCCGAATCCCAGGCATCGACCTTGGTCATCTGCGAACCGACATGGAAGGAGACGCCGTAGGACTGCAGGCCGAGCTGATGAGCGTAGACGAGAACGTCGACGGCCATCTGCGGAACGCAGCCGAACTTGCGCGACAGCGGCCATTCGGCGCCCTCGCCATCGGTGAGCACCCGGCAGAAGACGCGGGCGCCGGGAGCGGCGCGCGAGATCTTCTCGACTTCCTCGTGGCTGTCGACCGCAAAGAGGCTGACGCCGAGCGCGTGCGCGCGAGCAACGTCACGCTCCTTCTTGATCGTGTTGCCATAGGAGATGCGGGCAGCAGTCGCACCGGCTTCGAGCGCCATTTCGATTTCGGCAACGGATGCGCAATCGAAATTGGAGCCGAGGCCTGCGAGCAGCTTCAGCACTTCCGGAGCCGGGTTGGCCTTGACGGCGTAGTAAATGGCGCTATCCGGCATGGCGTGACGGAAGGCGTGGAAATTGTCTCTGATAACATCGAGGTCAACCACGAGGCAGGGACCGTCGGGACGTCGGGTTGCGAGAAAGTCGCGGATGCGCTGGGTGGTCATTTCAGTTCCCTCTTCCAAATTCCAGAGCTCCGGCAGGAACCGGAGGACAAAGGGCATACGAGAACTCGCATTGGAACCAGCCGGTGGAGACCCCGGAACCATAGCAAGCGCTCGATGCGCGGATAGTGAACCAACGCCGCGGACGCGGTGTAAGTTCGGCTTTGTCTGCCATGGATTGGAGGGAGAGTCCCAACCGCACTTCCGGCAATGATGGTGTGCCTCTTCAGTAACCCCCACTGATGGAAAGCAGGGAGAGAACAAAAAGGCCCGCACCGTCGTTGCTTCAGGCGTCCTCGCATTTTCCGGTTGGCCGGAATAGCGACTGGAGGGGTTAATTCCAGGTACCTTACCGATTTCCTCACCAATTCGAGGGTTCGGCGGACACCCATGGGCACGTGCGACTTTGGGCTGACTGGGAGATAAGAATATTCGCCTTCATAATCAAGCGATTTTTTGATCCTGTGGGCAAAAAAATAATTGAACAGGACGGGCCAATTTGTTCAATGTTCCGAAACAGTTCTAGGAAAGCACTATGGATACCTTGACGCGCATACGCGCCTTCATCGATGTCGTCGAGGCTGAGGGCTTTTCCGCCGCCGCCAGGCGCACCGGCCGCTCAAAGGCGCTGCTGTCGAAATATGTGCGTGAACTGGAAGACGAGCTCGGCGCACTGCTGCTCAACCGCACCACCCGGCAGTTCTCCATGACGGAGGCCGGCCACACCTATTATCGCAGCGCCTCCGATATTTTGAAGGAGATCGACAACCTTGCCGATCTCGTGCGCGAAAACAATGCACAGCTGAAGGGACGATTGCGCGTCTCCGTCCCCCGCACCTTCGTCGACGCCGACGTCGGCCAGTCGCTGATCGATTTCGCCGGCGAGAACCCGGACCTTTCGCTGGAGATTGCCGCCGACGACCGGTTCGTCGACCTGATCGAGGAAGGGTTTGACGTGGCGATCCGCATCAGCAAGCTCGAAGATTCCGGCATGATCGCCCGCAAGATCTCCGATTTCCGCGTCCACCTCTGCGCCACCCCGGATTTTCTCGAGCGCCATCCCGATCTCGAGCATCCAAGCGACATTTCCAATCTTCCCTTTATCGTCGATACCAATTCGCGCACCCAGGGCAGCATCCGCTTCCACAATCCTGACAACACAACCTTCGCCGTCGCCGTCTCCGGGCCGATCGAGGTCAACAGCCCGCACGCGACGCTGCGCGCTGCCCTCGCCGGCATCGGCATCGCCCTTATTCCCGATTTCATCGCCCGCAAGCCGATCGAAAGTGGCGAGCTGGTGACGCTATTCAACGATTACATCCCGACCGACCGCGGCATCTACGCCGTCTATCCGCACCGTCGATACCTGCCGGCCAAGGTGAGGATCTTTGTCGATTACCTGCACAATTGGTTCAAGAAGCATCCTTGAGATCTGCACGGCAGGACCTGTCCGGTCGGACGATGGAGCGGTGCTGATGGGGACTCACCGACAAACCGGTCCCAATTCCGTCCCAATTTCTGGCAAGAACTCGGGTCGAGCGAATAAGGCAGCGGGACGCATGAACAAATCCATACCATTGATCACCGCGCTTCTTTCGCTGGCGCCGGCCGCCGCCTTTGCGCATCCGCACATCTTCGTGGAGGCGCGGCTCGAAGTCGTGGCCGGCGCTGACGGCAGCGTCGAAGAACTGCGTAATGTCTGGCGCTTTGACGAGGTCTTTTCCTCCTCGGTCGTCATGGATTTCGACAAGAACACCGATCTGAAGCTGGAGCCGAACGAACTCGCGCAGGTCGGCAAAACGGTGAAGCAATCGCTTGCCGATTACGATTATTACATGAACCTGACGATCAACGGGAAGAGCATCACCGTCCAGCAGCCGGACATCATCCATGTCGACTATAAGAACGGCCAGCTCCTGATGTTCTTTGCGGTCAAGCCGGCGGAGAAGATGCCGCTCAAGGGCAGGCTTACCTTCGGCGTCTACGATCCGACGCTCTATACGTCGATTGATTTTCCCACAGACAACGAGCTGGCAACGGTGGGCGACGGCTTCAAGGCCTGCAAACACCAGGTGGTAAGGCCGGATGCCGACGAGGTGATCTCGCAAAACAAGCAGTCGCTGACGGACGCCTTCTTCAACGACCCCACCGGCACCAACATGTCCAAACTCTTCGCCACACGGCTGGAGCTCACATGCTGATCAAACGCCCGTCCCTCATCCTTTCCGCAGCACTGCTCGCGCTCCTGACGGCGGCAAGCCTCGCCCACGCGCAATCGCCGCTCGGCATCGGCACGGCCGAACCGAGTTTTCAACCGACAGGCGGACCGTTTGCGCCGCTTTTGCTCTACGTGAACTATGAACAGCAGGCCTTCTACAGGGCGCTGACTGGTGCGCTGAAGGGCATGCGCGAAGATCCGTGGCAGCTGACATCGCTGATCGGCCTTTCCTTCGCCTACGGCGTCTTCCATGCCGCCGGCCCCGGTCACGGCAAGGCGGTCATCTCCTCCTACATGATCGCCAACGAGGTCGAGCTGAAGCGCGGCGTGGTTATTTCCTTCATTTCGGCTTTCATTCAGGGCGTCGTCGCCATGGCGCTGGTCGGCGGCGCCTGGCTGGTGCTGCGCGGCACCGGGATTACGCTGACGACAGCCACTCATGCCATGGAAATCATGAGCTTCATCATGGTCATCCTCTTCGGTGGCTGGCTACTGTTCCGCAAACTGCGTTCGATGGCAAGCCATCTGCCGCGCCGCCGGCTGGTGGCGACGTCGGCCGGTCCGGTGTCCATGATGCTGGAATGGAAGGATAACGCAGCCGAACGCCAGTCCTATGCCTTCAACGGCAAGGCGCAGGCCGTGAACGCCGGCCACAGCTTCGTTCCCGGCATGGCCTGCGAGACCTGCGGCAATACGCACGTGCCCGATCCGGCCCTGCTCGCCGGCGACAGGTTCAGCGCTCGAGAGGCCTGGTCGGCGATCGTAGCCGTCGGCCTTCGACCCTGCTCCGGAGCTTTGCTTGTCATGACGTTCTCGCTGCTGAACGGCCTCTATCTCGGCGGCGCGCTTTCGGTCGCTGCCATGTCGCTCGGCACCGCGATCACGGTTTCCGTGCTCGCGACGCTTGCCGTCACCGCCAAGAGTGCGGCGGTCCGCCTCTCCGGACGCGGCTCGACGGCTTCCGTCTGGGTTGGCAACGCCATTGAAATCCTCGGCGCCCTGCTTGTCGTCCTGATGGGCGCCGTCCTGCTCGGCGCCTCCCTGCAAGGGTAGACTATTTTCCTCTGTGGCGCTGATAGCGCGCCCGCAGCCAGAAGACCGCAAAAAACGCCATGATCAGGCAGAAGCCGACTGTAATCCCCAGCGTCGGCGAGAAATTGCCGATCCATAGAACGATGGTCGGCAGAAAATAGAGGACGATGCCCGCGCCGAGCAGGATGACAGCGGCGGCGATCGCCTGCGAGCGGCTTTCCGGGCTCACGCGAGCCTTTCCTTTTCCAGATCCGCACGAATATCCTGCAGGCGGCGGATCTGTTTGCCGGCCGCGTCAAAATTTTCGGGCGAAAGCCAGGCCTCGAAAGCATCGTTGATCAGCGGCCATTCGGCGTCGATCATCGAGAACCAGGCGGTGTCGCGATTGCGATGCTTGGAGATCATGTGCTGACGGAACACCCCTTCAAAGCTGAAGCCGTAGCGCAATGCCGTCGCCTTGCTCGCCTCGTTCTTGTTGTCGCATTTCCATTCGTAGCGGCGATAGCCGAGATCCTCGAAAACATGTTTGGCCATCAGGTAATGCGCTTCGGTGGACAGCGGCGAACGGCTCATCTCGGGACCATGAGCCACGCCACCGATTTCGACGACGCCGTTTGCCGGGTCGGCGCGCATGTAGTTCGCCATGCCGACGACCTTGCCTGTGGCGTTGTCACGGAAGATATGGGTGAGCCAGCCGGACTTGGTGTCGACGCTTTCCAGCCAGTTGGCGAAATCCTCGATACCGGAGAAGTCGTCTTGCGCGAAATAAAGAAGCAGCCGGTTGATGCCCATGCCGCCGAGCCCGTCCCACAGCGCCTCGAGATGTTCTTCGCGACGATAGGGCTCGACCGTGACGAAACGGCCTTTCAGCGTAACCGGCTTCGGCGCCGGGCAGCCCTTGAAATTTGCAAGATCGCGCATGTTCACTCCCCTATTCCAGAGCCTTCCCCGGGAGGGGATAGGCCAGTCGCCCGATAAAGGCAACCGGCCTGGATGTCACTGTGACAAGGTCGTCTTGGCGGATGACACCGTCGCCTCGATATGGTCGACCAGCTGATCGCCGAGGCCGAGTCGCCCCGCAAGCAGATCGAGATAACCGCGCTCGGCGCGCGAATCCGGATCGATGGTCAGCCGCGAAGCGGTGTAGAGCTCGACGCGCTGTTCTTCCGTGACCGCCGCAGCTACGAGCGCGTCGATATCCGTCGGTGACGCAAGTTCGCCCTCGATGAAAGCGGCGACCTCGCCGCTGACGTCAGCGGCCTTGATCTTGTCCATGATCAGGGCGCGTTCGGCGTCGTCGATATGGCCGTCGGCCTTGGCTGCGGCGATCATCGCCCGGATCAGCACCAGCACGAATTCGTTGCTGCCAGCAGGCGATGCCGGTCCGAAACCGGATTCGACGGGCGGCGGCAGGAGCACCGGATTGTTTGCCGACGGCGCATCCGAGGGGGCCGCGGGCGCTTGGCCCGACTGATAGTTCTTGTAAGCCTGATAGCCGAGGCCGGCGATAGCGGCAAGACCGCCGATCGCCAATGCATTGCCGGCGATACTGCGACCGGCCTTGGTGCCGAGAAGCACGGCTGCGATCGCGCCGGTCTTCATCGGATTGTTCTTTGCCGTCTGCATGGCCTCGCCCGCCCTGTCGCGGACTGAACCGCCGAGACCCGGCACCTGCGAACCCAAGAACTGGTCGAGAAGCTTCTTTGCGTCGAACATTCCTCGTCGTCTCCCTGTTTGAGGCCGGAGGAGAACATAGGTTTGCGACGGCTGAAATACAAATATTGGGCGTGGGGACTGTGCCTGGCGCTCATACCCCGCCCATGCAACCTCAGGCCTTCAGCGCGGCGGCCTCAGCCGCAAGCTTGGTAATGCCGGTCCAGTCGCCGGCTGCGACCAGTTCCTTTGGCGCAACCCACGAACCGCCGACACACACGACGTTCGGCAGCGAAAGATAATCCCTGGCGTTCTTCAGCGAAATGCTGCCGGTCGGGCAGAACAGCGTGCCGGCGAGCGGCGAAGAGAGTGCCTTGAGATAAGCGGCGCCCCCGGCCTGCTCAGCCGGAAAGAACTTCAGCACCTGATAGCCTTCCTCACGCAGCGCCATGACTTCGCTGGCGGTCGCAGCTCCCGGAAGCAGCGGCACGTCGGAATCGGCGGCGGCATCAATCAGCTCCTGCGTCGTGCCCGGGCTGACGATGAACTTCGAGCCGGCCTCGACAGCCGCTTCCCAATGGGCGGCATTCAGGATGGTGCCGGCGCCGACTTCGGCGCCCTCGACCTCGGCGGCGACGGCGCGCACGGCCTCGAGTGCCGCCGGCGTGCGCATTGTGATCTCGATTGCTTTCAGGCCGCCTGCGACGAGCGCGCGGGCCAGCGGCACCGCCGACCTGGCATCGTCAACGATCAGGACCGGAACGACCGGCTGGAGTTTCAGGATGGAAAGGAGCTTCTCTGTTTTCTCGCCCATGGTCGCACGACCTCCTTGAAACGATTGAAATTTGCATTCCGAATAACGCCCTCGCCGAACCTTGTCGAGATAAAACCCGGCTGCGTGAGAAGAAGGGTATGAAATGCCTGGAAATTGGTCTACCGTGCGGCGATCGTCACAAAAGGTTCACCGACATGGCGAAAGAGATCGAGCGGAAGTTTCTTGTACGCGGCGATGGATGGCGTCCCGCCGTCGAGAGCAAGTTTGTCCTGAGACAGGGTTACATCGCCTCGATGGACGACCGTTCCGTTCGCGTTCGCATCCTCGACGGCAGGAAAGCGAAGCTGACGATCAAGATTGGCCGCAGTGCCATCACCCGTGACGAATTCGAATATGACATCCCGATTGCCGATGCCGAGGAGCTGTTGCAGAGCGCGATCGGCGTCGTCATCGAGAAGACGCGCTACCGCGTCCCGCATCAAGGCTTCGTCTGGGAAGTCGACGTCTTTGCCGGTGAGCATCGCGGACTGGTGATTGCCGAAGTGGAGATGACGGCAGAAACTGACAAACCCGTCCTGCCCGCCTGGCTTGGCCGCGAAGTGACCGGCGATTTCCGCTACTCCAACCAGGCCCTTGCCACAGAATACGGGCACGACAGGCATGGCCTATCGCATTCGGCCTGACGCCGATTTCACCGAGGCATTCAGGAGCGTCGCGACTGAGCAGCTGGAAGGTGCCATTACCTTTCTCGAAGAGCGGCCGGACGGTGCGCACGAGGCGATCCATTCCTTCCGAAAAAACCTGAAGCGATTGCGCTCGCTCTACCGGCTCGTCGCGCGCGAGGTGCCGGATTTCCAGAAACAGGAAAATGCAAGACTGCGTGATGCCGCGCGCTCGCTTTCGGCAATCCGCGACGCTGCCGCGCTCATCGGCACCGCCCAATATTTGCAGCATTCAGCCCGCGGGCAAGAGGAAAGCGAGGCGCTCGGCCGGATCGTCACCATTCTCGAGGGGCGCCGCGACTGGATGGCGGAGGCCGAGAGCGGCCTGCAACGGCGGCTGATAGAAGCCCCAGTCGTGCTGAAGGATGCAATCGCGGCTTTGGATGGCATTTCCTTCGATGGCAGCCACCGCAAGAACGCACGCATGCTGGCGAAGAGCTGGCGCCGCACCGCGCGCAAGGCCAAGGCGGCACTTGCCAGATGCCACGGCGATGCATCAGCCGGGGATTTCCATGATCTGCGCAAACGCTCCTATGATTATCGGCTCTACCACGCTCTTTTGCGCGACATCTGGCCGACCGCGATGAAGGCCAAGAGCGATGCGGCCAAGGAACTGGTCGAGGATCTCGGCCACATCCATGACCTTGCCGTACTCTGTGAGCTGGTCGAAGCCGAGCCGCAGCTCTTCACCCGCAACGACGATCTAGCGCATCTTCTTGACGCGATCATCTTCCGCCAGCAGGAAGACCGGCGGCACGCCCTCCTCAAAGCCGAAACCGTCTTCGCCGATGATCCCGATGAGGAATCGGAGCGTATCGAGCTTCTCTGGCTGACGGCTGCGAATTGAGCGATGGGCAGGCGCGATCCTGAAGACGGTAGGCCGCCTGCGCGGAAGGCAATTGCGCGAACGGTCAATTTTCTGTATTTCCCGCCCATGACCGACAGCCTGACACACACCGGCCCGTTCCTGGTAGCGGCGCTCTACCACTTCGTATCCGTACCGCGCTTTGCCACCTTGCAGGCCCCGCTGCAGGCGCTGTGCGAGGAAAACGACATCAAGGGAACGCTGCTTCTGGCGCATGAGGGCATCAACGGTACGATCGCGGGACCGGATGCCGGCATTCACGCCGTGCTCGCCTTCCTGCGTGCCCAGCCGGAATTTGCGAGCCTGGAGCACAAGGAAAGCCGCGCCTCGAAAATGCCCTTCCTGCGCATGAAGGTGAAGCTGAAGAAGGAAATCGTCACCATGGGCGTCGAGAACATCGACCCCAATAAGACTGTCGGTACTTATGTGGCGCCCAGGGACTGGAACGCGCTGATCTCCGATCCCGATACGATCGTCATCGACACCCGCAACGACTATGAGACGGCAATCGGTACCTTTCGCGGCGCGCTCGACCCCAAGACCAAGACATTCCGCGAATTTCCTGATTGGGTGCGCCGGAATACGGGGCTGCACAACAAGCCGAAGGTCGCCATGTATTGCACCGGCGGCATACGCTGCGAGAAGGCCACGGCCTTCATGAAGGCCGAGGGTTTCGACGAGGTCTATCATCTAAAGGGCGGCATTCTGAAATATCTGGAGGAAGTGCCGCAGGAAGAAAGCCTCTGGGAGGGCGCCTGTTTCGTCTTTGATGAGCGTGTATCGGTCGAATACGGCCTGAAGGAAGGCGAGCACCGGCTGTGCCACGCCTGCCGCAACCCGATCACTTCAGAGGAAATTGCCTCGCCGCTTTATGAGGAAGGCGTTTCCTGCAGCCACTGTTATCACACGAGGACAGAGGAAGACCGGCTGCGCTACCGTCAGCGGCAGCATCAGATCGCGCTGGCGAAAAAACGCGGCCAACGGCATATCGGCAGCTGATGAGTTCGCCCCGGTGAGCTCGCCGTCAGGCCGCGCCGAGGCGGCGCCGGGTTGATTGCTCCGCAGTACGAAGCTCGTTCAGCATCTCGGTAATTCGCTCGGCCGCCAGAGGCTTTCCGAACAAATAGCCCTGCAGACAGTCGCAGCCGAACAAGCGCATGGCAACCGCCTGTCCCTCTGTCTCGATGCCTTCCGCCGTCACCGGGATATCGAGCGAGCGGGCGAGCGCCACCGTTGCCTGCAGCATTTCGCGCTGGCGCTTGTCCTCGTTGATGCCCATGACCAGCGAGCGGTCGATCTTGATGCGGTCGAAGCCGAACTGTCTGAGATAGCCGATCGAAGAGAAGCCGGAACCGAAGTCATCGAGCGCCACTTTAACCCCCAGCCCCTTCAGCCGTTCAATCGACTGGCGAGTGCGCTGCGGATTCTGGATCATATAACCTTCGGTGATCTCGAGCGTGATGCGGCTGGCCTCGATCTCCGTCTGCTTCAACACGTAGCGCACATAATCGGTGAAGGCGGGATTGCGGAACTGGCCGGGCGAGACATTGACCGAGACGTTCAGTTCCGGCCACTGCTTGGCCGTTTCGCAGGCCTTGCGCAGCACGAACAGGCCGAGCGATTCAATGAGGCCGCTGGTCTCGGCGATCGGAATGAACAGCTCGGGCGAAACCGGGCCGTGGCCCGGACGGTTCCAGCGCACCAGCGCCTCGACGCCGGTCAGCGCATGCGTCCCCGCATCGACCAGCGGCTGATAGGCAAGCGTCAGGTCACCGCTTTCAATGGCGATTCTGAGATCGAGCTCCAGCGCATTGCGCTGCTGCCGGTCTGCATCCATCGACGGATCGTAAAGCGTCATGCGCGCACGGCCCGCCTCCTTCGCCTTGTACATGGCAAGGTCGGAACGGCGCACCAGTTCCTCGCGATCGATTGCACCGGCAGGCGACATGGCGATGCCGATGCTGGCGCCAACGACGACAACACGGCGACCGATCTCCAGCGGCTCGACGAGAAAATCAAGGATCTGCTCGGCAAGCTGGAGGGCGGCAGCGTTCTCGGCATCGGAGAGAAAGGCGATCGCAAATTCATCCCCGCCGATGCGGGCGAGAACTGCGCCTTGCGGGATCAATACTTTAAGGCCGGCCGCGACCGCGCGGATCAACTGGTCGCCGGTGCCGTGTCCATAGCTGTCATTGACTTCCTTGAAACCGTCGAGGTCGAGATAGAGGAGCAGCACGTTGCGTTTGCTCTGGCGCGCTTCGAGGACAAAACGATCGACGGCGAGCCCGAGGCCGTCGCGATTGGAAAGGCCGCTCAGCCTGTCGCGCAGCGCCTCTTCGCGCGCGCTGTTTTCCTCCGCCTTCAGGCGTCGGCCGGCCAACCAGCCGATGGCCAGCAGGACCACGAAGAAGAGCCCAACGAGACCGAGTGCCTGGATGACCATCGGCCGCACCTGCGCGTAGGCGATATTGCCGGGTGAGCGAGAATTCCAGACGAGCTTGCCGATCGTTGCCCCCAACGGATCGGCGATAGGTACGAGATATTCGGCCGCGAAATTCGGCGGCGCCAGCCTCAGTCCGGCGATCACATAGGTCTGCCCGAGCCCGGCCACCCTGTCGTCATCGAGATGGCGGGCGAAAATAAGATAACGGTGCTGCCCGGCGGGCGCATCAAGCGCGCCGGATTTCTTCCGCACCAATGCCACGCCGACAGCGGCAATGCCGCGTTTGCTGGTGATGAAACCGACCGCCTGGGGCGTCTCGGCCGTGCCGGCCGCCTTGACCACGTCGAACAGTTTCCACAGCGAGGGCGCGAAGAAATCCGCGGGCGGCTCCTCCATCGGCTTGCCATCGCGATAGGCCATGATCGAGTTCTTCGCATCATCGACAAGGATCGCCATGTCGAAAAGCGAGCTGTTGACCGACATCTCGCCGTAGTTGCTGACCGTCCACGCCATGCCATCGGACGCATAGACGTTGGCAGCGGCATCATCCCAAGCGGCATAATCGTCGAGCGTCGCGGCGAGCTGATCCTCGAAGGTCTTCAACGCGCCGATCGTCGTTTCGCGTGAGCGCTCGTCGTCAAGGACATTGGCGTTCTCAGCGACGCGTTCGAGTGCCGTCAACACCATGATGGTGGCGACCGCGACGATGACAGCAAAGGAGAACAGCACGCCCGTGACGGTGATGTGACGGCCTATGGCCGATCCCCTGCCCTGCAATTTTGCGAGTATTTGCATTCCGGCTCCCTGACCAGCGGAGTTTGCCAGTCAAGGGTTCAGAAACGTTTAAGCAACTGCCTGTTGCAGCTTTCCGCCGGTCTATTTTTTCAGTTTGTTCTGCTGAGCCGGCATGTGATTGCCTTTCGGAAATTCTGCCGCAAGTGCGCTATACCATTTGCCGCTCTTCTTCACCGTGCGGACCTGCGTTTGGTAATCGACATGGACGAGGCCAAAGCGCATACGGTAGCCTTCGGCCCATTCGAAATTATCCATCAGGCTCCAGGCGAAATAGCCGCGCATGGGGTAACCGTCCTTGATGAGGTCGGCCACGACGTCGAGATGATCGCCGAGATAATCGAGACGCATCTTATCGTCGACCTCGCCATCGACAACACCAGTATTGTCGCAGGCGCCGTTTTCGGTGATGTAGCATTCCGGCAGGTCATAGCGGCGATAAAGGTTCTCGACTAGGAGCTTCAACCCCGGCGCATAGATTTCCCAGCCGATATCGGTCTTGATGTCGCTTCTCGGCGGCGCTTTCACCGTCCAGGGGAAATCACCTTTTCGTTCGGCATCGTCGACGACGCGCTCGGGCGTGTAGTAATTCAGACCCCACCAATCGAGCTTCTGGCTGATGAGCTTCAGATCGCCGTCTTCGATGACGGGCATGCGGTCACCGAGCGCCTCGACGAATTCCTTCGGATATTCGCCTTTGAAGACGGGATCGAAGAAGGCGCCGTTGTGGAACTGATGCGCGCGTTCGGCGGCGGCAAGATCGGCCGGGCTGTCGGAGCCCGGGATGATCGAGGCGGCGTTGAGCACAAGTCCGACCGGCACATTGGGAGCTTCCGAACGGATTGCCTCGACGCCGAGTCCGTGGGCAAGATTCATGTAATGCATGGCGTGAAGGGCAGCCTGCATATTGCGCTCACCCGGAGCATGGATACCGTAGAGGTGGCTCAGCCAGACGATGCACCAGGGCTCGTTAAAGGTGGCAACGGAATCGAGGCGGTCGCCGAGGCGGCTCATGACAGTCTTGGCGTAACGCTGAAAGGCATAGGCAGTCGAGCGCGCCGTCCAACCGCCATCGCCCGCGAGCAGCAGGGGCAGGTCCCAATGGTAGAGCGTCGCGAAGGTCTTGATCCCGCGCGCCTTGCAGCCGTCGACCAGCCGATCGTAGAAGTCGAGGCCCGCCTCGTTCACCGGACCCGTGCCCTCCGGGATGATACGCGGCCAGGCAATGGAGAAGCGATAGGCTTCGACACCCATCTCCTTGATGAGATCGAGGTCCTGCTCCAGGCGGTTATAGTGGTCGCAGGCAACGTCGCCGTTGTCGCGATTGTAGACGCGGCCGGGCATGTTGCAGAAAGCATCCCAGATGGACGGCTTGCGGCCATCGGCCTTACCGGCGCCCTCGATCTGGAAGGCGGCGGTGGCAACACCGAAGGTGAAATCACCGGGAAAGCGGCTTGCAAGCGTCTTCGCATCGATCATCTGTAAATCCTGTCTCTCAGCATCTGAATTGACCGTGGGGCTCGGATTTAGCCAAGCCGGCAAGCAAAGTACAGGCCCGGCAGCAGAAAAACTGCAACGTTACAGTATAGGCTACCGAGCGGCGGAGACCGCGCAAGCCAGCCGCTTCGACTTGCCGCGTTTTTCGCCTCCGATTGCTCTCATAACGCGAATGTCAGCAGTCGTGACTTGCTGCCGAGCCCATGATCACTACACAGCGAAAGGCATCGCCAAACATGAAAGGAAACCCAATGCTCTCTTCAATCCATCTGCTGCAGCCGCATCTGCTGAGCCTGCTGCGCATCGTCTCGTCGCTTGTGCTTTTCAGCTATGGAACGCAGAAGATCTTGCATTTTCCGGCCGCGGCAAGCGTGCCGCCGATGGGCTCGCTCTCCTGGATTGCCGGACTCATCGAACTCATCCTCGGCTTCCTCGTCCTAGTGGGATTCCAGACCCGCATCGCAGCCTTCGTGCTCTCGGGGCTGATGGCATTCGCCTATTTTATCGGCCATGCGGGCAAAAGCTTTTATCCCGCCCAGAACGGCGGCGTCGCTGCAATCCTGTTCTGCTTCGTGTTTCTCTATCTGGTGGCGGCAGGCGCCGGCCCGCTCAGCGTCGATAACCTGCTGAAGCGTGGCCGCGCTGCTGCCTAATGACCATAAGCAAAACGCCGAGGCGACCTGAGCCCACCTCGGCATTTTCCTCGAGCCACGCCGATCGGTAAACTCAGACCTTGACCCATGCGCCGTTTTTCTTCGAAGAGGCAACGCAGGCTTCGACGAAAGCCACGCCCTTCACGCCGTCATCGACGGTGGGGTAGACCACAGCCTTGTCGACAGCCTTGCCCTTCTTGCGGGCGTTGATCGCATGTGCGGCTTCCGTATAGATCGTCGCGAATGCCTCAAGGTAACCTTCCGGATGCCCCGACGGCACCCGCGAGACACGACCGGCCGCCGCTCCGGCGCCGGCGCCGCCGCGGGTGATCAGCCGCTTCGGCTCGCCGAACGGCGTGTACCATAGATAGTTCGGGTCCTTCTGGGTCCATTCCAGCCCGCCCTTGGTTCCGTAGACGCGAACCATAAGGCCGTTTTCATGGCCGGGCGCCACCTGGCTGCACCAGAGCATGCCCTTGGCCGGCTTTTCCGCGCCCTTCGCCTTGAAACGCAGCATGACATGAGCATTGTCATCAAGCCGGCGGCCGGGAACAAAGCTGTCGAGATCGGCAGCCAGGCTGTCGAGTTCCAGGCCAGTTATGAACGAAGCGAGATTATAGGCATGCGTGCCGATATCGCCTGTGGACCCGCCGACGCCGGACTGGGCCGGATCGGTGCGCCAAGCCGCCTGCTTTTGGCCGGTCTGTTCGACCGCTTCCGTCAGCCAGTCCTGCGGATATTCGGCCTGGACCACTCTGATATCGCCGAGCTCACCGTTCGCGACCATCTCGCGCGCCTGACGGACCATCGGATACCCGGTGTAGTTGTGCGTCAGCACGAAGAGCGCGCCGCTCTCGTCGGCCACCTTCTTCAGCTTCTTCGCGTCCGCAAGGTTCGATGTCAGCGGCTTGTCGCAGATAACATGGATGCCGCGTTTCAGGAATTCCTTGGCCGCGTCGTAATGCACATGGTTCGGCGTGACGATCGCGACCGCCTCGATACCGTTCTTCAGCTTCGCCTCGCGGATCGCCATTTCGCGGTAGCTGGAATAGGTCCGCGACGGGTCGAGTCCAAGGTCGCGGCCGGACTGAACCGCCTTCTCAGGCGTCGACGACAATGCGCCGGCGATGAGATCGTACTGATCGTCGATGCGGGCTGCGATGCGGTGCACCGCACCGATGAACGCGCCCGCGCCGCCGCCCACCATCCCCAGCCGGATGCGCGGCTCGCGTGTCTGTTCCGATGATGCTTCGATTGCCATTCTTGTCCTCCTGAAATTTAACCTGGCGCGGATGCGCGCCCCTCATCCGGCTGCCGCCACCTTCTCCCCGCTCGCGGGGAGAAGGTGATATGCCGCGGTGTTTACGCCCACCTCGACGGCCGGTGCGGCAAGTCCCCTCTCCCCGTCAGAACGGGAGAGGGTTAGGGTGAGGGGCAGCCTCACGGCACGTCTTCTTTAAAGCCCGAGCATCCGCCGATTGGCCGCCTGGTCCGTGCCGCCGGCCGCGAAATCGTCGAAGGCCTTTTCCGTGACGCGGATGATATGTGCGGCCACGAATTCGGCCCCCTCCCGGGCGCCGTCCTCCGGATGTTTCAGCGCACACTCCCATTCGACCACAGCCCAGCCGTCGAAATTATTGGCCGTCATCTTCGAGAAGACCGCACCGAAATCGACCTGACCGTCGCCGAGCGAGCGGAAGCGGCCGGCGCGTTCCACCCAGCCTTGGTAACCGCCATAGACGCCCTGGCGCCCGGTCGGATTGAACTCCGCATCCTTGACGTGGAACATCTTGATGCGGTCCTTGTAGATGTCGATGTTCTCGAGATAGTCGAGGCATTGCAGGATGTAGTGCGAGGGATCGTAGAGCATGTTGGCGCGCGGATGGTTCTTCACCCGCTCCAGGAACATCTCGAAGGTGATGCCGTCATGCAGGTCCTCGCCCGGATGGATCTCGTAGCAGACGTCGATGCCGTTCTCATCGGCATGGTTGAGAATCGGCGTCCAGCGGCGGGCAAGCTCGTCGAAGGCCGTCTCCACCAGACCGGCGGGACGCTGCGGCCAGGGATAGATGAAGGGCCAGGCGAGCGCGCCGGAGAAGGTCGCATGCGCCTTGAGGCCGAGGTTTTTCGATGCCGTCAGCGCCATCTTGACCTGCTCGACCGCCCATTCCTGGCGGGCTTTCGGATTGCCGCGCACCTCGGGGGCCGCAAAGCCGTCAAATGCTTCGTCATAGGCGGGATGAACGGCAACCAGTTGGCCTTGCAGATGGGTCGAGAGCTCAGTGATTTCGATGCCGTTTTCGCGGGCCTTGCCGGCGAACTCGTCGCAATAATCCTTGGAGGTTGCTGCCTTTTTCAGATCGATCAGCTGGCTCGCCCAGGTCGGAACCTGAACGCCCTTGTAACCGATGTCGGCCGCCCATTTGGTGATCGCGTCCCAGGAATTGAAAGGCGCGGTATTGCCCGCGAACTGGCCAAGAAAAAGGCCGGGACCCTTGATCGTCTTCATGTCAGATTCCTCCCTGAATATCGACCGTAAACGTTTCTGAAGAACTTGTAGCACGCATTTCGGCGGGAGCAAGGTGCCTCCTCGCACTTGCCGCCGGATTGGCGCGAGGCCAGATGCGGTATGGCTGCGACCTAATCATGATGGGCTGTGGCGGGCAAGAGGTACGTGCAGCATTTTCGCCGTCCGCCGGGTGAGGGCATAAAAATGCGCCCATCCTTGCGAATGGGCGCGCCTGCCTGATCAAGTGATCAGAACGGAGAATCCGGGAAGTAGAAGTTCTTGGCATTCTCCTTGGTGACGAGCGTCGCGTCGAGGATGTAGTTGCCGTGAACCGGGACCTGGTCGTAGAGTGCCGCCGCCGTCAACTCCATTGCCGTGCCGACCATTGCCGGGGGATAGAGAACGTCGACCGGGATCAGCTTGTCGCCGTCCATGACCTTCTTGACCATGTCCTTGGAGCCGGCGCCGGCGACGACATATTGAATGTCGGTGCGCTTGGCCTGCTCGATCGCCTGCAGAACGCCAACGGCCATATCGTCGTCCTGGCACCAGACGACGTCGATCTTCGGGTACTTCGTCAGGTAGTCCTGCATCACCTTGAAGGCGTCGTCGCGGTTCCAGTTGCCGTACTGGCGGTCGAGAACCTTGACCTTGGAGCCGGCGATACCCTTGTCGAAGCCGTCCTGGCGCTGCTGGTCGATCGGGATCGGCAGACCGCGGATGACGACGACTTCGGCTTCCGGCGTCTTTTCGGCAATATATTTGCCGGCGACTTCACCGAGGGCAGGGTTGTTGCCGGCGACGTAAAGATCACGCACGGAATTGTCGTTATTCGACGGCGCGCGGTCGACAAGTGCTACGAACTTGCCCTTGTCCTTGACCTCCTTGATGGCGTTGACGAGCGGATCCGGATCCGACGGCAGGATGACGAGCGCATCGATGCCTTGCGTATCGAGGTCCTGCACAGCGTTTGCCTGCGTGGCGGCATCCGGCGAGGTCTTGACGATGACGTTCAGGCCCGGATGTTCCGACATCAGCTTCTTGGCAATACGCTCGGCATGGAACACGACGCCGGAGGTCCAGCCGTGATCGGCGGCCGGAATGGACACACCGATCGTGTAGTTCTTGTCCTGGGCGTAGGCTGCGCCGGCAAAAGCCACCCCCGCAACCGCCAGACCCAACATGAGCTTGCGCATGCTATTTCCTCCCAAAAATATCAGGGACTTGTCCAATCCGAGCCGGGTGCCCTGTCAAGCCCGGCCAATCCGAGAAGTTCTTTGTCTTAGGATTTGCGAACCAGCGACCGCTGCACCAGCATGGCGATGATGATGATTGCACCCTGGATCGCGCCGATGAGATACTCGCTGATGAAGTTCGACAGCAGCATGATGTTGCCGACGAGTTCGAGAATGAAGGCGCCGCAGATGGTCCCCCAGACCCGGCCGGCGCCACCCTTGAGCGCCGTGCCGCCGACGACGACGGCGGTGATGGCCTGCAACTCCCACAGGATGCCGGTCGTTGCCGAGGTGGATCCGAGACGCGGCACATAGAGCAGCACGGCAATCGCCACACAGAGGCCCTGGATGACGAAGGCAATGGTGCGCACGCGGTTGACCGCTATGCCCGAATAGCGCGCGACGTCGCTGTTCGAACCGACAGCCACGACATGGCGGCCGTAACGGGTGCGATAGAGGATGAAGGCTGCAATCGCGGTGACGACGAGGATCACCACGATCGGCACGGGAATACCGAGAATATTGCCGAAATAGGCCGGACGGTAGAGCGTCTGGATTTCACTTGAGCGCAAGGTGATCGCGCCGCCCTGCGACAGCCAGGTGGTCAAGCCGCGATAAATGCCCATTGTGCCGAGTGTGGCGATGAAAGGCTCGATCTTGCCGACGGTGGTGATGAGGCCGTTTGCGAGGCCGCAAAGAGCCCCGGCAATCACCGTAAAGACCACGGCGGCCGTCAGCATCAGCACCGGATCGGCAATGACGCCCGAATTGATCAGCAGGATCATCAGGCTGGCAACGAAGGCGACCATCGAGCCGACGGAAAGGTCGAGATCTCCGGCCGAGATCACGAAGGTGGCGCCGACCGCGATGATGGCGATGAAAGCGCAGCGTGTTGCGACGTTGGCAAGATTGGTGATGCCAATGAAATTCGGGTTGACCAGTGCGCCGACAATCAGGAGCAAGGCCAAGGCGGCAAACGGTGCAACCGCGCGCAGATCAACGTCACGCCAGGACCTGCGCCGGATCGCCCTGGTCTCCTCGTTAATACTCATGTCCAAAACCAACCTCCCGTCCCAGTTCGTCTGGGCATCCTCTATTGTCCGCGTCGGCGAAGTCTCGCTCCGGCCTCACGCAGCCACCTTCTTTTTGAGCCCGGCGGCGTAACGCATGATCTCCTGCTCGGAAATCTCGTCGCCCTCGAGCACGCCGACAATCCGTCCTTCGCGCATGACGGCCACTCTTGTGCAGAGCCCGATGACTTCGGGCATTTCCGACGAAACGACGATGATTGACCGGCCGTCGCGGGCGAGCGCCGAAATGAAATGATAGATCTGCTGCTTGGTGCCGACATCGATGCCGCGCGTCGGTTCGTCGATGATGATGATGTCGGGATCGGTCTCCATGACCTTGGCGAGCAGCAGCTTCTGCTGGTTTCCGCCCGACATTCGGCCGGCGACGATATTGGTGTCGCGAACCCTGATGTCGAAGCGGCGCTTGGCTTTCGCCAGTGCGGCCGCCTCGCTGCTCGGGCTGAGATAGCCGTGGCGCGAATGTCTTCCGAGCGATTGCAGCGTCAGATTGGTCGCCATGCCGGAGCGTAACAGCAGACCCTTCGACTTGCGGTCCTTGGTCATATAGGCAAGACCGCAGCGATTGGCCGCGTGCACGTCGCCGGAGGGGACCGCTTGCCCCTTGATGACCACCTCGCCCTCGAGGCGGGGCCGCAGTCCGGCAATCGCCTCCATCAGTTCGGTACGGCCGGAGCCGATCAGGCCGGAAAAACCGATGATCTCGCCCTTGCGTACTTCGAAGCTCGCATCCCTGACATAACCGGTGGACACCGAAGCGACGCTGAGGACGATCTCCTCGTCGACATCAGGCTCGACCTTGGCCGGATAGAGGCTGGAAAGTTCGCGGCCGACCATCAACTGCGCGATCGATTCTCCGTCCAGGATTGATGTCGGCGACGTCTTGATCCATTGACCGTCGCGCAGCACTGTCACCCGATCGGTCAGCTCCATTACCTCGTCGAGCTTGTGGGACACGAAGACGAAGCTCGTACCCTGGTCGCGGAGCTTGCGGACTTGCTTGAAAAGCATATTGGTCTCTTCCCGCGACAACACGGCGGTCGGCTCATCCATGAAGACGACGCGCGCATCGCGGCTGATCGCCTTGGCGATCTCGACCATTTGCTTGTCGGCGATGGAAAGCGTGCTGATCAAGGCATTCTCATCGACATGCGAACCGAGCACGTCGAGAACCTTGCGGGTCTCGGCGCGCATATATTTGCGGTCGAGCACGCCGAGACGCGTGACCTCGCGACCGAGGAAAAGGCTCTCCGTCACGGTCAGATGGTCGGCGAGGTTGAATTCCTGGTGAATGATGACGATGCCGAGCGCTTCCGCAGCGCCATTGGGCGGCAGCACCACAGGCTTGCCGTCGAGCAGGATCTCGCCCGAACTCGGCTGCTCGAAACCCGACAGCACCTTGACAAGCGTGGATTTGCCGGCGCCGTTTTCGCCCATGAGCGCATGGATTTCACCGGCGCGGAGATCGAAGTTGACGCTGAAGAGGACCTGCACGCCGCTGAAGGATTTGCATATGCGCCTGGCGGACAGCACCACGGGTGCAGTGTCGGCGATCTCCACGGTCATTATGCCCTCCCCTAGAGCGCCGCACCCCGGCAACGCTCCATTTGAACTAGCGCACATTTTCCGTCTGAAAACCGCCTTAGGCCTCAAACAGGCACGCGCATGCGGCTCCCATCCGCTTCGAGCCTTATGTAAACCTTTACATCTACCATGTAAAGGTTTACATCGTGGATTAACACAGATCAGTTGACGCTTGCCTTTGACCTCTCGACAAGTCTGTGTAGTGTCGCGGCGAAGACAGCCTTAAGGCAGAGCCCCAGTGTCGAATTCCACGCCCGCAACAATCGAAGATGTCGCCCGGATCGCCGAGGTCTCCATCGCGACGGTCTCGCGGGCGATCCACACGCCGGAAAAAGTCGCCAACTCGACGCGGCTCAAGGTCAATCAGGCGATCGCCATCACCGGTTATACGACCAATGCCATGGCCCGCAGCCTGAGACTCGGCCGCTCCAACATGATCCTCGTGGTGGCGCCCGATATCGGCGATCCCAATTTTTCCAATATTCTCGTCGGACTGGAGAACGAGGCCCGGGCCCACGGCTACGGCGTCCTGATCGGCCACACCCAGAACGATGCCCAGCGCGGTCTGGAATATCTGAAATTCTTCAACTCGAACCAGGCGGCCGGGCTCATCCTCTTCACTGGCATCCTGCCCTTCGGTCATCAGACCATGACGGCGCGGCTGCCGCCGAGCGTCGGGGTTTTCGAACCGGTCTTCAACGGCGGCATTCCCTATGTTGGCGTTGACGATACCGAGGGCGCTCGGAAAGCCGTCGACCTGCTGCTGGCCGAAGGGCATCGCAAGATCGCCTTCATCGGCGATTCCCGCACCCGGCTCGCCTATACCAGGCGCCGTATGGGTTATGATGCCGGTCTCGAAGCTGCTGGCGTCCCGCCCGACTTGAGGATCGTGCTCGAAGGCGACGGCACGATCGAAAGCGGACGGCATGCGGTCGAGCAGCTTTTCATGCGCGACACGCTTCCCACAGCCTTCATGTGCGTGAACGACCAGACGGCGATCGGCGTCATGATCGGGCTCGGCGCGCGAGGCTATGATATTCCGCGGGATTTCTCGGTGACCGGCTTCGATGACGTGCCGCAGGCCGTCTTCATATCCCCGTCGCTGACGACGATCCGCCAGCCGAGGACGGCGATCGGCAAGCAGGCGATGGCGCTGCTGCTGGAGCTTTTGTCCGATGGCCGGCCGGCCGAGACGGAAATCCTGCTGAGGCCGGATCTGGTGGTGAGAAACTCCGTCTCCGCGCCCTCACGCAACTGGTTGAAGCGCTGAACGGAGATAGAATAGCCGACCACAAAAAGCGCCGGCGACCGATGGCCGCCGGCGTCCATCATCAAACGTAACGGTTGACGATATTCTCGAGCAGTTCCTGCTTGCCGGATCTCGGCTGCGGATTGACATCCTTGGTCTCGACCCAGTTGGTGATCTCCTCGAGCGAATACTCGCCGCGGAAGAGCTTCTGCGCCTCGGCCGATTCCCAGCCGGCGTAACGATCGGCGAGCGGCTGCGACAGAGCCTTGTCCTCGATCATCTTGGCAGCCGCCTTCAGGCCACGGGCGCAGCAATCCATCCCGCCGATATGACCGATCAAGAGGTCTGCCGGGTCGAGCGACTGGCGGCGCAGCTTCGCATCGAAGTTGGTGCCGCCGGTCTTGAAGCCGCCGCCTGCCAGAACGTGATAATAGGCAAGCGCCATTTCCGGAACGTTGTTCGGGAACTGGTCCGTATCCCAGCCGGACTGGTAGTCGTTGCGGTTCATGTCGATCGAGCCAAAGATGCCGAGCGCATTGGCGAGCGCCAGCTCATGCTCGAAGGAGTGGCCGGCGAGGATCGCATGGCCCTGCTCGATATTGAGCTTCACCTCGTTTTCGAGACCGTGCTTCTTGAGGAAGCCGTAGACGGTCGCGACGTCGTAATCATACTGATGCTTGGTAGGCTCCTGCGGCTTCGGCTCGATCAGGATCGTGCCCTTGAAGCCGATCTTGTGCTTATATTCGACGACGAGGTTGAGGAAACGGCCGAGCTGGTCGAGCTCGCGCTTGAGATCGGTGTTGAGCAGCGTCTCGTAGCCTTCGCGGCCGCCCCAGAGCACGTAGTTCTCGCCGCCGAGCTTCTGCGTAGCGTCGATGCAGGTCTTGACCGTCGCGGCTGCAAAAGCGAAGACGTCTGGATCGGGGTTAGTCGCCGCACCCGACATGTAGCGGCGGTTGGAGAACAGATTCGCCGTGCCCCAGAGCAGCTTGGTGCCGGTGGCCGCCTGCTTCTCGGCGAAATAATCGACGATCTCGTTGAGGTTCCTGGTGTTCTCGGCAAAATTCTTGCCTTCCGGGCGCACGTCAGCGTCATGGAAGCAGTAATAGGGCGCACCGAGCAGCGAGAAGAATTCGAAAGCGACGTCGGCCTTCAGCTTGGCCGCCTTCATCGAGTCTTCGAACCACGGGCGCAGGAAGGTCTGGCCGCCGAAGGGGTCGCCGCCCGGCCAGGTGAAGGTGTGCCAGTAAGCTACCGCAAAACGCAGATGGTCTTCCATGCGCTTGCCGAGGACGATCTCGTCCGGTTGGTAATAGCGGAAGGCCAGCGGATTGGTGCTGTCCGGGCCCTCATATCTGATCTTCTGGATATCGCCGAAAAATCCGGTGCTCATGTTGGGGTCTCCTTGGGTTCGTCGTTTAGTCTTATCGTTCGTGCCATACAGCCCCCTCATCCGCCTGCCGGCACCTTCTCCCCAATGGGAGAAGAGACTTGCCGCAACGTTGCAGCTCTTTCAAAGCCGTCGCTGCGGGCGCCGCCCTCTCCCCTCGGGGAGAGGGTAGGGTGAGGGGGCCGCTGGCTCAAACTCTCAATGCGCCAGCGACTTGATCGCCGGATAGAGCGCCCGGTAACGCTTGTAAGCATCCTCATAAGCGCCCTTCAGCGCCGCGACCGGTTCAATCGTGCTTGCCGTCATTGGCGGCGTGCAGACGGCGATCGGATCCGCACCCGTCGCCGCGATCAGACCGAGACGAGCGGCGCCGAAGGCCGCGCCGAAATCGCCGTCAGCCGGCAGGTCGACAGGAACGCCGAGCGCAGTGGCGATCGACCCCAGCCAATAGCGGGAGCGCGAGCCGCCGCCGATTGCCGTAACGCGGGAAATGTTGGTGCCGGCAGAGCGCAAAGCTTCGAGATTGTCGCGGATGGCGAAGGCCACCCCTTCTAAAACGGCCTGGGTGAGCACGACGCGGCTGCTTTCATGCTCCAGCCCGAAGAAGGCGCCGCGGATCACGGCGTCATTGTGCGGCGTACGCTCGCCGGAGAGATAGGGCAGGAAGGTGACGCCGGAAGGCGCCTTCACCGTCTCGCCAAGTTCGCCTGTGAGTTCGGCAGCGGATTTGCCGGTCACACCGGAGTGCCAGTTGAGGGCATCCGTGGCCGACAGGATGACTCCCATCTGGTGCCAGGTGTTGGGCAGCGCGTGGCAGAAGGCATGCACGGCGCTTTCCGGCTTCGGCAGATAGGAGCCGTTGGCCGCAAAAAGCACGCCCGAGGTGCCGAGCGAGACGAAGGCCGCGCCGTCGCTGACCGTACCCATGCCGCAGGCCGATGCCGCATTGTCGCCTGCGCCGCCGGCGACGACGACGGTGCCCGATATGCCCCATCGCGCCGCGAGTTCGGACCTTAGTCTGCCGGCCTGATCGGTGCCTTCGACGAGCGCTGGCATCTGCTCCTTGGAAAGGTTGGTGGCAGCAAGTAGTTCGGACGACCAGCCGCGCTTTCCTGTATTGAGCCAGGAGGTGCCCGCCGAATCCGACATTTCGGAGATATATTCGCCGGTCAGCCAAAGGCGTAGATAATCCTTCGGCAGCAGCACCTTGGCAATCTTGGCGAAGACCTCGGACTCATGCTTCTGAACCCATGCGAGTTTCGGCGCAGTGAAGCCGGGGAAGACGATGTTGCCGGTCAGCGCACGGAAGCGCGGATCGGCATCGAGTGCCGCCGCCTCGACATGGCTGCGCGTGTCGTTCCAGAGGATGCAGGGGCGTAGCACCTTGTCGGAAGCATCGAGCAGGGTCGCGCCGTGCATCTGCCCGGAAAGACCGATGCCCTTGACTGCGGCAAACTCCTTTGGATGTTTCGCCTTGAGCCCGGCGACGGCCTCCTCGGTCGCGCGCACCCAGTGAGCCGGTTCCTGTTCCGACCAGCCGGAATGCGGGCGCGAGACATCGAGCGCGCCGTTGGCCGAACCGACGATCTTCTGGTCGCCGTCGATCAGCATCGCCTTGACGCCGGAGGTTCCGAGATCGAGACCGAGATACATGTGGCATTCTCCCTTTGCCGTTACGGCAGATTGTCCTTCAGGAATATGTCGAGCCGAATGCGCTCCTGCGCTTCGATGACGGCGAGCCCGTCCGCCTTGGCCTTCAAAACCCGGATGGCGCTGCGCACTTCGTGACCGGCATTCTGATTGAGTATCGCATCGATCGTGTTGTCGATAAGCGCCGCCCGCGTGTGGGCGGTCAGCTCGTGGGCGATGACCGTCAGCGTCCGGTCGACGGCCTTCTCCTTCAGTGCCCGGATGAGGCCGCGATTGCCGGCGCCGAGGCTATAGACGCCGATAATGTCGGCATTCCCAAGTGCCTCCGCGACGAGCATATGGGCGATCTCCGGATCGTCACGGCCCTCCAGAACCGGAAGGATCGCAAGATCGGGAAACTCCTCTCCCATGACCGAAGTGAACCCTTCCAGCCGCTCGCGATGGTCGCGCACCAGCATGGAGCCGGCGAGCACGGCGATCTTGCCCTTTCGCGGCCCCAGGAACCGGCCGAGCAGACGGGCCGCCGTGCGGCCAGCCGCAATATTGTCGACACCGGCGTAGTGATGGCGCAGCGATCCGGTAAGATCGGACACCAGCGTGACGATGGGAAAGCCCGCACGCACCAGCCTGTCGACGACGGCACGCACTTCAGGCGCATCGGTCGCAACCATTGCGATGCCGCAAGGCTTTTCGCGGGAAAGCCCTTCGAGCACGACGACGAGAGCGGCCGGATCGAAGGCAGGCACCTCGATGGTACGAATATCGGTGCGTTCAGCAGGCGAGCGGAGGATCGCCTGCCGGATTTCGGCATTGAGCCCGTGCATGAAGGAATTGTCGCTGGCCGGGAGGATGAAGACCAGCGGATAAGTGCGACCCTTGGCGAGATTGGCGGCGGCGACGTCCCTGATATAACCGAGTTCGCGGATTGCGGTCTCGACCTTCTCCCGCGTGACATGGCGCACACCAGGACGCTGATTGAGGACCCGGTCGACAGTCGCGAGACTGACGCCCGCCGCAGCGGCGATATCGTGAACAGTTGGCCTCATCGTTCCTCCTGACGAGACCATTAGCGCCAAATTTGATGTACGTAAATCAAAAAAACCAGCGGGGCGATTTCCGCATCATTTTTCCGGTCTTGCCGGCCGCTGGCATCAATTCGATGAGCGATCGCCCACCCGATGACACAGAGGCTGGAAAACCGCAACAAAAAGGCCCTCCGGAGAGGGCCTTTTCGAGGGACGGGGCCGGAGGTCAGTGGCCGCCGCCACCTCCTCCGCCGCCTTGCGGCGCGGGTTTCTTGATCATGGCGACACCCAGGATCATCGCAACGAACAGTGCGGTCAGGATCAGGAACACATCGCTGAAGGAAAGGATGACCGCCTGCTTAGTTGCGAGGCCAACCATCTGCTTGATCGCGACCGAAGTGCCGTCCATGCCGTAACTGGTAAAATTGGCGGCCATGTTGTTCATCTGGTCGATCGCCGCCGAATTGCCCCAGTCCATATTCTCCCGCAATCGCTCGTAGTGCACATCCTGCCGGTTGGTGAGCACGGTGTTGATGACAGCGAGGCCGACGGCGCCGCCAAGATTTCTGGTCAGATTGAACAGGCCGGACGCGCCGCGAATGCGCGACGGCGGCATCGTGCCGAGCGCGATGTTGTTGATCGGCACCATGCACATCATAAGGCCGAAACCACGCAGGATCTGCGGGATGAACAGTTCGTAGAAATCCCAATCCGCCGTCAGGTGGATCATGATGTAGGTGCCGGCGGCGAAGCTGATGAAACCGATCACCATCATCAGGCGCAGGTCCATCTTGGTCGACAGCCGCCCGGCGATCGGCGCGGTGAAGAACATCGCAAGCCCGGAGACGAACATCGTCTCGCCGATCATCAGCGAATCATAGCCGCGGATACGCCCGAGATAGACGGGGTAGATATAGGTAAGACCGTAGAGGCCGATGCCCATGACGAAGGAAAACACCGAGCCGAAGGAGAAATTCCGGTTTGCAAAAGCCTTGAGGTCGACGACGGGAAACTCCACCGTGAAGGCGCGATAGAAGAAGACGATGGCCGCGACGCCGGAGGCGACGGCAGCCAGCGCAATGGAATTGTCGTTGAACCAATCGTTCGAGTTGCCCTCTTCGAGCACATATTCCAGGGCGCCGAGGAAGACGCCCATCGAGATCAGCCCCCACCAGTCGAACTTCTTGAAGAGCGACAGTTCCGGCTTGTCGAAGTCGATGAAGTTCCAGGTGACCAGCGTGACGATGATGCCCGGAACGATATTGACGAGGAACAGCCAATGCCAGGAGAAGGCGTGGCTGAGATAGCCGCCGACGGTCGGGCCGATGGTCGGCGCCAGCGTCGCAATCAGGCCGATGATCGGCGAGACGATGCTGCGCTTCGACGGCGGGAAGATGGTGAAGGCGGCCGCGAAGACCGACGGGATCATGCCGCCGCCGATGAAGCCCTGGATGGCGCGGTAGACGATCATCTGGTCGATATTCGTCGCCGTCGCGGCAAGCGCGCTCGCCATGGTGAAGCCGGCGGCCGAGATGGCGAAGAGATAGCGCGTCGAGATGATGCGCGCCAGCGTGCCCGACAGCGGGATCATGATAACTTCCGCGATCAGATAGGCCGTCTGCACCCAGCCGATCTCGTCGGAACCGGCCGACAGGCCGGCCTGAATTTCGGCAAGCGACGCAGAGACGATCTGGATGTCGAGGATCGACATGAACATGCCGAGCACCATCGCGAAAAAGGCGATGAGCTTCCTCGGATCCATGCGATCTCCGGCGTGGGCGGGCGCTGTCGGAATTGTTCCCGCTGTTGCTGTCGCGCTCCCGGCCATCGGATCATCTCCGCCTTTTTTGAGGCTTACTTGTTCGGCGCCGTGCGAGTATCAACGTCGACGACGACGCTGAGGCCCGCGCGCAGACGGCCGCTGCCGAGCGCATCCTGCGGCAGCGCGATGCGCACCGGCACGCGCTGGATCACCTTGGTGAAGTTGCCCGTGGCATTTTCCGGCGGCAGCAGCGAAAAGACCGAACCGGAGGCCGGCGAGATCGATTCGACGGTGCCGACGATCGGATGGTCGTCATAGGCATCGACATGGACGCTGACCTTCGAGCCTGGAACGAGATGCTGGATCTGCGTTTCCTTGAAATTGGCGTCGATATAAAGCTGGCGCACGGGAACGAGCGCCATCAGGCGCTGGCCGGGCGAGACCAGATCGCCTTCCTGGACGGAACGATTGCCGACGATTCCGTCATAGGGCGCTTTGAGCACGGTGAAGGAGAGGTCGCGGGCGGCCTTGTCACGCTGGATTTCAAGCGTGCGGACGGAACCTTCCGCTTCCCTGCGCTGGGCTTCGAGGATGGCAATATTGGCCTGCGCCGCCACGATATTGGCGTCGCCGCCGGCAAGATTGGCCTTGGCCTGATCGAGTGCGGTATTGGCATCATCGAGATCCGCGGTGGTGCCGACCGACTTTGCCTGCAGGTCGCTCTGGCGCTTCTGCTTGATTTCCGCGCCACGAACCGTGGCTTCGAGGGCAGCCTTCTGCGCCTGGGCCTGCACAAGGCTTGCCTTGGCGCCTTCCATCTGCGCATCAATACGGCTTAGCGAAAGCTGCTCGGTCGCAATCTGGGCATTCGCCTGATCGAGGGCATTCTGGTAGTCGCCGTTATCAAGGGTAGCGAGAACGTCGCCTGCCTTGACTTCCTGGTTGGCGACAACATTCACCTTCGCGACGTAGCCGGTAACCTTCGGCGAGATGGTCGCGATATCGCCTTCGATATAGGCATCGTCGGTCGACACCATGAACCGGCCGTTCATCCACCATTCGTATCCGTACCAGCCGCCGCCCGCAAGCAGGGCAAGCACGACGATCGGCAGCACCGGGCTGCGGCGCTTCTTCGCCGTAGCAGGAGCAGCAACCGGCCCCTGAGCCGGGGCTGACTGTGCGGGAGCAGCCGGCTTTTCCAGGGCTTCCGCCGTCGGCGCCTCGGCAATGACCGCGACCTTTGCCTCTTCGGCTTCGGCGTTTTCGCTGACGATACGCGCGACGTTGCTCTTCTGGTTGCTCGACATGGCCACTCTACTGATCTTGGAGTAATAATCGAACTGAACGGTTCGGTTCAGTTGACATAAACCTGTTTTATCGTCATATCAAGATGTATAGAACCAATCGGTTCGATTTCTTTTAAGGAAAATGCGAAACCGTGAACACGGTTAAGGAGACATGACGCTAAAACCCGACCACGTCGCCGTATTCAGTCCTCCCGCCGCCGGGGGCCGATTTGCCGCGGGCGAAGACCCGGCCAAGCGCCAGCAAATTCTTGCCGGCGCCAAGCGAGTCTTCATGAAAATGGGCTTCGACGCCGCCAGCATGAACGACGTAACGCGCGAAGCTGGCGTGTCCAAGGGAACGCTCTACGTCTATTTCACCAACAAGGAAGAGCTGTTTTCGGCGATGATCGAGACCGAGCGCGCCGCCTTCGTGGCGGCCGTGCGCACGGCCCTTGCCGAGCATGATGACCCCGAATCCGGCCTGTACGAATTCGGGATAAGCTTCGTCACCCACATGACCGATGAGAAGGTCATCAGCGCGATGCGCACCGTTCTCGGCGTTCGCGACCGCATGCCGGAACTGTGTCAACGCTTTTTCAAGGGCCCGGTAAACCTGCGCACGATCATGCGCGATTTTTTGGAACAGCATGTCGCCGAAGGCCGGCTCGAGATCGACGACATCGATCTTGCCGCCGGCCAGTTTCTCGATCTTGCCAGCGGCAGCTTCTTCAAGCTCCGCCTGTTCGGCAGCATGGAAAAACCGCCGACTCGTGAGGAAATCGACCGCGTCATCCGCGGTGCGATCAAGGTCTTCATGGCAGCCTACGGCGCGCGCCGGCACGAGACTGCCTAATCCCGTATCCTTGACTGCCGCTCCCCTTCGGCCAAAACTCCGCAAGGACGATCAAACCCGGCTGCCGGCTTTTCTCTAATGAAGGAGCCGCAACCAGGGGAATGATGATGAACGCCATCGCACGGGCGATCTGGTTCATAGAGAGCCATTTCGAAAGCGATATATCGCTGGAAGAGATATCGGACGCAGCCGGATTGTCGCGCTACCATCTGTCGCGCGTCTTCGGGCTCTTCACCGGCCACTCGATCAGCAGCTACATGAGAGGACGGCGCCTCAGCCGCGCCGTGCCCGCATTGGTCACCGGCTCATCCACCATTCTCGAGGTTGCGCTTTGCGCGGGCTACGGCTCGCACGAAGCTTTCACCCGTGCCTTCCGCGAGCAGTTCGGCATGACGCCGGATGCTGTGCGCAGACAGGGACACGCCCGTAACCTTGTTTTATTGGAGCCGATCCGAATGGATACCGACCACCTCAACGACCTCGAACCACCCCGTTTCGAGACTCTTCAACCAATGCTCTTTGCCGGCCTGCAGGAGACCTACCCTTATGGCGACAATGCCGCCATCCCGTCGCTTTGGCAAAAGTTCAATACCCATTTCGGGCATATTCCAGGCCAGAAAGGCAATGTCGCCTATGGCATCTGCAGACACATCGGCGAGGAGGAGAAATTCCGCTACATGGCCGCAGCCGAGATTTCCGACGCCGGCGACTTGCCCGCGGAGTTTACGACGCTCAAGCTTCCGGGACAGCGCTACGCCGTCTTCACCCATCGCGGCCACGTCTCTGGCATTTCCCTGACCATGAACCGGATTTTCGGTACATGGTGGCCAAGCTCAGGCCTGGAACATGGCGAGACACCTGACATGTTCGAACGTTACGACGAGCGCTTCGATCCCTATACCGGAACGGGCGTCACCGAAATCTGGCTGCCTGTAAGGGAATAAAGATCATATCAGTTTCGTATACCCGCTTGTGGCGCTTGTCCGGACGGCAGGCGCCATTACATTGCGCGCGTCGTTCCATCATGTGACGCCAAAGAGGATATACGCTGATGCAGGATATCATGACGCTCATTCAGGACCCGGCCGCCTGGGTGGCGCTCATCACACTGGTGGTGATGGAAGTCGTTCTCGGGATCGACAACCTGATCTTCATTTCCATTCTGACCAACAAACTGCCTCCTGAGCACCGCGAGAGAGCTCGCCGGATCGGCATCGGCCTTGCCCTCATCATGCGTCTGGCCTTGCTCGGCACCGTTGCCTGGATCGTGCAACTGACCGAACCGCTATTTGAAGCCTTCGGCCACGGCTTCTCATGGAAGGACCTGATCCTGATCGCCGGCGGCCTGTTCCTCGTCTGGAAAGCCACCAAGGAAATTCACCACAGCGTCGACCCCGTAGACCATCAGGAAGATTTCATCGCCACGTCGGCAACGACAGGCTTTGCATCGGCGATCGGTCAGATCCTGCTGCTCGACCTGGTCTTCTCCGTCGACAGCATCATCACCGCCGTCGGCATGACGCCGCATCTGCCGATTATGGTGATCGCCGTCATCGCCGCTGTGACCGTCATGCTGGTTGCCGCGACCCCGCTCGCCAACTTCATCGAAAGAAATCCGACGATCGTCATGCTGGCGCTCGCCTTCTTGCTGATGATCGGCACGACGCTGATCGCCGAAGGCATGGGCTTCCACGTGCCGAAGGGCTACGTCTACGCCGCCATGGCCTTCTCGGCGCTGGTCGAGGTGCTGAACATGTTCGCACGCAATGCCCGGAAGCGGAAACGCGAAGGCGCGCACTGAGGCAGATACGGGAGCGTGCGCCGCAACCGGCGCACCTTCTCAGCGTCCGCAAGCCGTTGCGGACGCGGTTTTTCTTGACGCGCCCGGTTGAATATGGCCTAAGGCCAGCCGAACGGACGATCGGCGAATGGTGCGGGCGAATGCCCTTTTTCGGCCGGTTTGCCGATGAAGATATCTGCATCCTTCCGGCCGAACATCGCTTTCCCGTGAAAGCAGTCCGGCATTCATTGACGGGCACATACAATGACAAATTCCGGGACAGCTTCCGGCGTCCGCGTCCGCATCGCTCCCTCGCCGACCGGCGAGCCGCATGTCGGCACCGCTTATATCGCTCTCTTCAACTACCTCTTTGCCAAGAAGCACGGTGGCGAGTTCATCCTGCGCATCGAAGATACCGATGCGACGCGCTCGACCCCGGAATTCGAGACCAAGGTGCTGGACGCGCTGAAATGGTGCGGGCTGGAATGGAAGGAAGGCCCCGATATCGGCGGCCCCTACGGCCCTTATCGCCAGTCCGACCGCAAGCCGATGTACCAGCCCTATGCACAGGCGCTGCTGGACAATGGCCATGCCTTCCGCTGTTTCTGCACGCCTGCGCGGCTGGAGCAGATGCGCGAGGCGCAGCGCGCCGACGGCAAGCCGCCGAAATACGACGGTCTATGCCTGAACCTCACGGCCGAAGAAGTCACCTCGCGCATGGCGGCCGGCGAAAGCACCGTCATCCGCATGAAGATCCCGGCCGAAGGCTCGTGCGACTTTACCGACGGCGTCTACGGCGCCGTCTCCATTCCGTGGGATTCCGTCGACATGCAGGTCCTCATCAAGGCCGACGGCATGCCGACCTATCACATGGCCAATGTTATCGACGATCATCTGATGAAGATCACCCATGTGGCGCGCGGCGAGGAATGGCTGGCGTCGGTGCCTAAGCACATCCTGCTCTATCGCTATTTCGGCTGGGAGCAGCCGGTCTTCATGCATCTGTCGTTGATGCGCAACGCCGACAAGTCGAAGCTGTCGAAGCGCAAGAACCCAACCTCGATCTCCTATTATTCCGCGCTCGGTTATATCCCCGAGGCGCTGATGAACTTCCTCGGCTTGTTCTTCATCCAGATCGCCGAAGGCGAAGAGCTTCTGACGATGGAAGAACTGTCCGAAAAGTTCGATCCGGACAATCTCTCCAAAGCAGGCGCGATCTTCGACATTCAGAAGCTCGACTGGCTGAACGGCCGCTGGATCCGCGAGAAGCTCTCCGAGGAGGAATTCCAGGCGCGTGTACTGACCTGGGCGATGGAGAACGATCGCCTGAAGGCCGGCCTGCGCCTGTCGCAGACGCGCATTTCCAAGCTCGGCGAACTGCCCGATCTAGCAGGCTTCCTGCTGAAATCCGATCTTAGCCTGCAGCCGTCCGATTTCGCCAAGATCAAATCGCCGCCGGAAGAGATCCTAGAGATCCTCAACACCGTCCAGCCCGATCTCGAAAAGATCCTGGAATGGAATGTCGAGACGATCGAGGCGGAGCTGCGCGCCGTCGCCGACCGCATGGGCAAAAAGCTGAAGGTCGTGGTGGCACCGCTCTTCGTCGCCGTCTCCGGCTCGTCGCGTTCGCTGCCGCTCTTCGATTCCATGGCGCTGCTCGGCCGCTCCGTCGTGCGCCAGCGCCTGAAGCTCGCAGCACAGGCGGTCGCCGCCCTCGTCGGCTCGAAATAAGAAAAGTCAGAGGATTTCGACAGTGGCTGACAACAAGACCGAAAACACCCTTTCCTCCGACGCGACCGAGGTGCGCGCCCAGAAGCTCAAGCTGCTGCGCGAGCAGATCGGCGATGTCTATCCGGCGCATTTTCACCGGACGCTGACCAATGCCGAGCTTGGCGCCAAGTATGAATCTCTGGAACCCGACGTCGAGACGCAGGATGTCGTCACCGTCGCCGGCCGCGTCTATTCCTCGCGCAATTCCGGCATGTTCATGGATATCCATGACGCCTCCGGCAAGATCCAGATCTTCAGCCACAAGGACACGACGCCGGCAGAGGCCCGCGCCCTGCTGCCGATGATCGATATCGGCGACATCATCGGTGTCACCGGCATCGTGCGCCGCACCAAGCGCGGCGAGCTGACGATCAACGCGCAGAAAATCGAAATGCTGACGAAGTCCCTGCTGCCGATGCCCGAGAAGTGGCACGGTCTCGCCGATATCGAGCTGCGTTACCGCAAGCGCCATCTCGACATCATGACCAACGAGGATTCGAAGCTGCGCTTCCAGCAGCGCTCGAAGATCGTCTCCGGGATCCGCCGTTTCATGGAGAATGACGGCTTCATGGAAGTCGAGACGCCGATGCTGCATTCCGTCTATGGCGGCGCCACCGCCGAGCCGTTCAAGACGCATCACAACACGCTGAAGCTCGACATGTATCTGCGCATCGCGCCGGAACTGTTCCTGAAGCGTACGCTGGTCTCTGGCCTCACCGACAAGGTCTTCGAAATCAACCGGAACTTCCGCAACGAAGGCGTCTCCACCCGCCACAATCCCGAATTCACCATGATGGAGTGCTACTGGGCCTATGCCGATTACGAGGACATGATGGACCTCGTCGAGCGGCTGTTCGAGACCCTGGCGCTCTCCATTCACGGCACGACGGAATTCGACTTCGTCGACAAGCGCCTCTCCTTCAAGGGCCCGTTCAAGCGTGTGCCGATGCCGGATGCCGTCAAGGAAGCGACCGGCATCGATTTCCTCGCCATCAAGACCGACGAGGAAGCCCGCGCCGCCGCCAAGGCTGCCGGCTTTGCGGTAGAGAAGGACTGGACCTGGGGCGAATGCCTCGCCTTCATCTTCGAGGAAAAGGTGGAAGCGACGCTGATCCAGCCGGCCCACGTCACGCATTTCCCGAAGGACATCTCGCCCTTCGCCAAGGAAGTGCCGGGCGAGCCGCGGCTTGTCGAACGCTTCGAGACCTATTGCAACGCCTGGGAACTCGGCAATGCCTTCTCGGAACTCAACGATCCCGAGGAGCAGCGCCGCCGCATGGTCGAGCAGCTCGAGCAGGCGCATGCCCGCGGCGAAAAGGAAAAGCAGCTGGACGACGAATTCCTGGACGCGATCGATCAGGGCATGCCGCCGGCTGGTGGCCTCGGCATCGGCGTCGACCGTCTGATCATGCTTCTGACCAACGCGCCGTCGATCCGCGACGTCATCCTCTTCCCGGCGCGCCGCAGCAAGGCCGACTGACAGGAAAGATGCAGGTTGAACAAAGCGAAGTGCCGGCCGGCGCTCCGCTTTTTCATATGCCTGTTCAGTGGGTCTTGGCGGCTTCCGCCGGCGGCTCTTCGGCCGGCGCCTCGGCCACTACATCGGCGCCGTCGCTCTCGGCAGCTGGCGCCGGTTCGCTTTCGGCAGCCGGTGCCGCGCCATGTCCCCCGCCCTCGGCCTTCTTGTCCTTCCCCTCAATCTTCTTGCCCGTCGCCTCGCCCTTGGTCGAGGCGACGGCGACCGGATCGACGCAATCCTCCGGATCCTTGAAGCCAGCGCTGATCATGGCGATCTCATCGGCGGGGAGTTCGATACGCTCGCCGAAGAACAATCCGTTTTCGCTGGCCTTGCCGTCGTAGTAGCGCGCCGTATAGCGCTTGTCGTCGAGGCCGGGAACGGTCTTGTCGGGATGCGGGATGAAGACGACATCGGCGCCTATCGCCCGGCCGCGAATATCGGCACGCAGCGTTGGGCCGTTCTCATCAAGCACCACCACCTGTACCAGATCCGGTTTCTGCGCGGCATAGACGGCCTGGGCGACACGGAGCGCGGTCCTGACCCGCGTCATCCCGTCGGTCGGTTCGGTCTTTATGTATTTCCGCACCCAGACATGATCCTGCTTTCTGATCGTCACAAGGTTGACGTCGCTGCATTCGAGCGCGCCGCCACTGGAGACGCCGATCAGCCTGTCCTTGCCGACATACAGCGCCGCGCCGCCGGAAACGCCCGCCAGAAGCGCGACTCCGCCGATGATGATTGCCAATTTCCGGGAAGGCCGGAATATGCGCAGTAAGGCCTTCACGCCAACTGCTCCGCCATCTCAAACTCCAACGCAGGACAGGTGCTGAGAATGCTAGGGAAATGACGTTTCGGAAAGTTTAAGTGGGCGCGCCGTGCTCGCTCCATTTCAGGAAAATCCCAAAAAAGGTCCGAATTTTTCGGCTGCTTGCCACGGCACATTTCGCCATGCTCTAAACACCCATGGCCTTCACGCTTCGCCAGATCCAATATTTCGTGGCCGTCGCCGAACAGGGTTCGGTGACACGAGCCGCGCAGAACCTTTCGATCTCGCAATCCTCGGTGACGGAAGCGCTGAAGGAGCTCGAAACCGATCTCGGCGTCGAACTCTTCGAGCGCCATCCGCGCGGCCTGACGATTACCCACAACGGACATCAGTTCCTCCGTCACGCGACCAAGATTCTCGCCTCCGTCTCCGATGCGCGGACCAGCTTCTCCGGCCAGCAGAGTACCCTCTCCGGCACGTTGAATATCGGCGTCACCTCGCTTGTCGCCGGCTACGTTCTCTCCGATCTGCTGGCGCGATACCGGCGCGCCTGCCCGGGCATCGAAGTCAGCGCCATCGAGGACAATGGCGGCTATCTCGAACATCTGCTGGTCGGCGGCGAACTCGACGTGGCGGTGATGGTGATATCCAATCTGCGCGACCGCATGGCGCTCCAGGCGGAAATCCTCGAAACCTCGCCCTATCGCCTCTGGCTGCCGATGGGCCATCCGCTGGTGTCGGCCGATATCATCTCTGTCGCCGATATCGCCCGCGAACCGCTGATCATGCTGACGGTCGACGAGATCGAGGAGAATACCGGTAAGCTGCTCTCCGCACTCGGCGCCCGCCCGCATGTCGCCTTCCGCACCCGCTCGGTGGAAGCGGTGCGCAGTCTGGTCGCCACAGGCGCCGGCGTGGCGCTGCTTCCCGATCTTGTCTACCGACCCTGGTCGCTCGAAGGCGACCGCATCGAGAGCCGCGACGTCTCCGGCTCGCTGCCGGTCGTCCAGGTGGGGATGGTCTGGCGCAAGGGCTCCAGCCTGCCGCAGGCGGCGCGCGATTTCGTCGGCATCGCCGAAACCATGCGGTCCGGCCGGCTCCGCTGATATCGGAATTTCCGATATCGCCTTTCTGATAAATGAATTTGCGAAACCGGGCTTTTGGCGTCACCTTCTCAACCGGGAACAAATCGCCACAGAAGTGGCACCAAACCGGGAGACGCAGATGACGAATCTCTTGAAATCCTGCACGGCAGCGCTCGCCTGCCTGAGCTTCGCGACACAGGTGGTCGCCGCCGAACCGCTGAAGGCCTTGGGTAAGGGCGAAGGCGCGGTCAGCATCGTCGCCTGGGCCGGCTACATCGAACGGGGCGAAACCGACAAGAATTACGACTGGGTCACCGGCTTCGAAAAGGAAACCGGCTGCAAGGTCTCAGTCAAGACTGCCGCCACATCCGATGAGATGGTGTCGCTGATGAACGAAGGTGGCTTCGATCTCGTCACCGCATCCGGCGACGCGTCGCTTCGCCTCATCGCCGGCAAGCGTGTCCAGCCGATCAATACCGATCTGATCCCGAGCTTCAAGAATGTCGACAAGCGCCTGCAGGACGGCCCATGGTACACGGTCGGCGGCGTGCATTACGGCGTGCCCTATCTCTGGGGGCCGAACGTACTGATGTACAATACCGACGCCTTCAAGGACAAGGCGCCGACCAGCTGGGGTGTCGTCTTCGAGGAGCAGACCCTGCCGGACGGCAAGTCAAACAAGGGCCGCGTCCAGGCCTATGACGGCGCGATCTATATCGCCGATGCGGCCATGTATCTGATGGCCCATAAGCCCGATCTCGGCATCAAGGACCCGTACGAACTGACCGAGGACCAGTACAAGGCCGCCCTCGACCTGTTGCGCGGCCAGCGCAAGCTCGTCTCACGCTACTGGCACGACGCGATGATCCAGATCGACGACTTCAAGAACGAAGGCGTCGTCGCCTCCGGCTCCTGGCCCTTC
The DNA here is from genome assembly GCF_030182485.1 of Rhizobium atlanticum. Taxonomy (NCBI): domain Bacteria; kingdom Pseudomonadati; phylum Pseudomonadota; class Alphaproteobacteria; order Hyphomicrobiales; family Rhizobiaceae; genus Rhizobium; species Rhizobium atlanticum. Next base: position 50,487 of record NZ_JAQJCJ010000004.1, on the reverse strand, counting down.
CAGGTCAACCTGCTCCAGGCCGACAAGCAGAAGATCGCCTCCACCTTTCCGGATGAAGGCGTCACCGGCTGGGCCGACACGACCATGCTGCACGCCGACAGCGAACATCCGAACTGCGCCTATATGTGGATGGAACATTCGCTGCAGGCCAAGGTCCAGGGCGACGCCGCCGCCTGGTTCGGCGCCGTGCCCTCCGTTCCCGCTGCCTGCAAGGGCAACGAGCTGATGGGAGAAACCGGCTGCGCCACCAACGGCTTCGATCACTTCGACAAGATCAAATTCTGGAAAACACCGGTCGCCAAATGTGCAACGCAGAGCGAATGCGTGCCCTATCACCGCTGGGTGTCGGATTACATCGGCGTGATTGGCGGGCGGTAATAGCCAAGTCGGCTTGTGTGGTTGAAGAACCCTCCCCAACCCCTCCCCACAAGGGGAGGGGCTACAAGTGGCACCGCCTCGCTCCTCTTGAACACGGAGTTCTTTGCGAGGGTGCGGCAGATTAAGCCCCTCCCCTGGTGGGGAGGGTTTGGGGCGGGGTCTTTCAAGCCGCGACCGACGCCCTCTATTGAAAGACCCGGAGCCTTCCATGACGTCAGCCGTCCGCTTCCAACAGGTATCGCGCCATTTCGGCCAGGTTCGCGCCGTCGACGGCGTCGATCTCGAAATAGCGCCGGGCGAGTTCTTCGCCATGCTCGGCCCGTCGGGTTCCGGCAAGACGACATGCCTTAGATTGATCGCCGGCTTCGAACAGCCGACAGCAGGCCACATTCAGATCTTCGGCGAGACGGCCGACGGCGTTCCGCCCTATCGGCGCAACGTCAACACCGTATTCCAGGATTACGCGCTCTTCCCGCATCTCAACATCCTCGACAACGTCTCCTACGGGCTGATGGTCAAGGGCGTCGGCAAGGCGGAGCGGATGAAGGCGGCGGGAGAAGCCCTCGAGCTCGTCAAACTGCCGGGTTATGGCGGCCGCCGCCCCGGCCAACTCTCCGGCGGCCAGCGGCAGCGCGTGGCGCTCGCCCGCGCCCTCGTCAACAAGCCGAAGGTGCTGCTGCTCGATGAGCCGCTCGGTGCGCTGGACCTGAAGCTGCGGGAGCAGATGCAGGAGGAATTGAAGAGCCTGCAGCGCGCGCTCGGCATCACCTTTGTCTTCGTCACCCATGATCAGGGCGAGGCGCTGTCCATGGCCGATCGCGTCGCGGTCTTCAACAATGGCAATATCGTCCAGCACGGCACGCCGCAGGATATCTATCGCTGCCCGAAGACCCGTTTCGTCGCCGATTTCGTCGGCTCGTCCAATGTGATCGCGCCTGATCTGATGGCCGCGATCGGCGGCGAGAAACGCTGGGCGAGCCTGCGCCCCGAGGCGATCCGGCTGGCAAGTGACGGCATCGAGGCGAAGGTCGAGCATGCGAGCTTCCTCGGCGCCGCCACCCGTCTCAGCGTCGACCTGCAGGGCAGCCGGCTGCATGTCACGCTGCCGGCAGGCATGCCTGTGCCGGATATCGGCGCCGGCATCCGGCTTGCCTGGCAGCCCGCCGATATCCACTACATGGACGATGCGGCATGACGGCACTCATCATCTCCGACGGCAAGACATCGATCCTTCCGGGACGCAGTGGCGTCTTCGGCCGGCTGTCGGATGCCTTCTGGCGGCACCCGAAGCTTTTGCTGTTCCTGATGCTGACACCGCCCCTGCTCTGGCTCGGCATCATCTATATCGGCTCGCTCATCGCCCTGCTTCTGCAGAGTTTCTTCTCGATCGACGATTTTTCCGGACTGGTGAACTACGAATTCACGCTGTCGACCTACGCCCAGCTTCTGAGCCCGACGAATTTCGACATCATTATCCGCACCGTCTTAATGGCGGCGCTGGTCACCGTCGCTTCCGTACTCATCGCCTTCCCGATCGCCTACTACGCCGCCCGTTATGCGCGGGGCAAATGGAAGGTGCTGTTTTATCTCGGCGTCATGCTGCCGCTCTGGTCGAGTTATCTCGTCAAGATCTACGCCTGGAAGCTGATCCTCGCTAAAGAAGGCATCCTGACGTGGATCTTCGAACAGCTCCATCTCTCCTGGCTTCTCGACGGCGTCCTGAACCTGCCCGTCGTCGGCGGCAATTCGCTTTCGGTCAGCTACCTCGGCACCTTCATCGTCTTCGTCTATATCTGGCTGCCCTACATGATCCTGCCGACTCAGGCGGCCCTCGAGCGTGTGCCCGGCAACCTGATCGAGGCCTCGGCGGATCTCGGCGCCACCCCGCGCCAGACATTCCGCACCGTGCTGCTGCCCCTGGCACTCCCCGGCATCGTCGCCGGTTCGATTTTCACCTTTTCGCTGACCCTCGGCGATTACATCATCCCGCAGATCATCGGCTCTTCCAGGCTGTTCATCGGCCAGGCCGTCTATGCGCAGCAGGGGACGGCTGGCAACGTGCCGCTGGCGGCTGCCTTCTCGGTCGTGCCGATCGTCATCATGGCGCTTTATCTGTCGCTCGCCAAAAGACTGGGGGCCTTCGATGCGCTCTGATCTGAAGACATCGCCGCTGCCCTTGAAGATCGCCGCCGCCGGCGGGCTGCTTTTCCTGCACCTGCCGATCCTGCTGATCTTCGTCTATGCCTTCACGACGGAGGAGAAGAGCTATCAGTGGCCGCCACCCGGCCTGACGCTGCAATGGTTCGCCGTTGCCTGGAACCGGCCCGACGTCTGGTCGGCGCTCGGCCTTTCCGTGCAGGTCGCCGTGATCGCCACCGCGATCGCGCTCGTCCTCGGCACGCTCTGCGCGGCTGCCGTCAGCCAGACGAAGTTCTTCGGCCGCGAGGCGATCTCGCTGCTGGTCATCCTGCCGATTGCGCTTCCCGGCATCATCACCGGCATTGCGCTGCGCTCCGCCTTCAGCCTCTTCGACATCCCGTTCTCGGTCTGGACCATCGTGCTCGGCCACGCCACTTTCTGCGTGGTGGTCGTCTACAACAACGCCGTCGCCCGCTTCCGCCGCACCTCCGGCTCGCTGATCGAAGCTTCGATGGATCTCGGCGCCGACGGCTTCCAGACCTTCCGCCATGTCATCCTGCCGAATATCGGCACCGCCCTGCTTGCCGGCGGCATGCTCGCTTTTGCCCTGTCCTTCGATGAGGTCATCGTCACCACCTTCACCGGCGGCCAGCAATCGACGCTGCCGATCTGGATGCTCGAAGAACTCATCCGCCCGCGCCAGCGCCCCGTCACCAATGTGGTCGCCATGGTCGTGGTGCTCGTCACCTTCCTGCCGATCCTGGCAGCCTATTACCTCACCCGCGACGGCGACCAGATCGCCGGTTCCGGCAAATAACAGGGAGAACATCATGGATACGCAAATGCTGATCGGTTCCCGCTTCGAAAAAGGCACGGAGACGGAAGAGCACATCCTGAACCCGAGGACCGGAGAGACGGTGATCGACCTTCCCGAGGCCTCGCTTTCCCAGGTCGATGCCGCCGTCGATGCCGCCGAAAAAGCCTTCAAGAGCTGGTCGCAGACGACGCCTTCCGAACGCTCGAGTTACCTGCTGAAGATCGCCGACGCTATCGAGAAGGACGCCGCCGGTTTCGCCGCGCTGGAAGCGCTGAACTGCGGCAAGCCGATCAATTCAGTGCTGAACGATGAAATCCCGGCAATCGTCGATTGTTACCGCTTCTTCGCGGGGGCAGTGCGCAACCTGCACGGACCGGCCGCCGGCGAATACTTGCCCGGCCACACCTCGATGATCCGCCGTGATCCGATCGGCATCGTCGGCTCGATCGCGCCGTGGAACTATCCGTTGATGATGATGGCCTGGAAGCTGGCGCCGGCAATCGCGGGCGGCAACACCGTCGTCTTCAAACCCTCGGAACAGACGCCGCTGACAGCGCTGAAGATGGCGAAGCTGCTTTCCGACATCCTTCCCGAAGGCGTCGTCAACGTCATCCTCGGCCGCGGCGAAAGCGTCGGCAATGCGCTGATCAACCACGCCAAAGTCAACATGATCTCGATCACGGGCGATGTCGCCACCGGCAAGAAGGTGCTGCAGGCCGCCGCCAAGACCGTCAAGCGCACTCATCTGGAACTTGGCGGCAAGGCCCCGGTCATCGTCTTCGACGACGCCGATATCGATGCCGTCGTGTCAGGCATCCGCACCTTCGGTTATTACAATGCCGGTCAGGACTGCACCGCGGCCTGCCGCATCTATGCCGACGCCAAGGTCTACGACAATTTCGTTGCCGATCTCTCTTCGGCCGTCTCAAGCATCCGTTTCAATCAGGCCGACGACACCGAAAACGAGATCGGTCCGCTGATCTCCAGGCGCCAGCGTGACCGCGTCGAAAGCTTCGTCGCCCGCGCTTCCGAGCACAAGCACATGGAAATCACCACCGGCGGCAAGGTCTCCGGCGACAAAGGCTTCTTCTTCACGCCGACCGTCATTGCGGGCGCCTTGCAGGACGACGAGATCGTCCGCCGCGAGGTCTTCGGCCCGGTCGTCTCCGTCACCCGCTTCTCCGACGCTGACGATGCCATCGCTTGGGCGAACGACAGCGATTACGGCCTCGCCTCCTCGGTCTGGACCAGGGATATCGGCCGCGGCATGAAGACCGCCGGCCGCCTGCAATATGGCTGCACCTGGATCAACACGCATTTCATGCTGGTCAACGAGATGCCGCATGGAGGCCTCAAGCAGTCGGGTTACGGCAAGGACATGTCCGTCTATGCGCTGGAGGATTATACTGCCGTTCGCCATGTGATGATCAATCACGGCTGACCGGCGAAAACGTCAAGGATATGGAAGCCACGCCGACAGCAGGAACATCGTCCAATTTCGCGCGACGTGGAACAATTTCCCGGTTGCCGCGTCTTTTCAGACAAACGCAAAGGATGATGTCATGCTGAAATGGGCTCTGATATTCTTCGTTATTTCGATCATCGCCGGCTTCTTTGGCTTCTCCGGCGTCTCCGCCGCCACCGCGACCATCGCCCGCGTGCTCTTCGGTATTGCGCTGGTGATCTTCCTGATCTTCCTGGTTCTGGCGCTGATGGCCGGCCAAGCGGTCTTGTAAGCGGTCGCCGCCCAATCCGGAGCAATTCCGCGGCTCGGAAGAGCCGCGGCATGTTCATGGCGCGCAAAAGCCTGCAGCAATTGCCTACAGCATCGCCTTCAGCCAGGGATTAAGGCTGCTAGCCCGCCTTTTCAGCAGATTGTCGACCGATATCGAACCCGCTCCGGAAGCGGCGAGGACGAACATGCCCCCGGCAATCGCCAGGTCCTTCTCGAAATGCAAGAATTCGTTTTGGCTGGCAAAGTTCGTATGAAAGAGAAAGGCGGTCGCCAGGCAGAAGAGCGCCAGCGCCGTGGCACCCAGCCGACCGAGGAAACCCGCCGCAACGGAAATGGCGGCGCCGATTTGAAGAGCGATGGTGGCCAAAGCTATCGGCGCCGACAGCCCTAAGTTCGCGAAGGTGTCGATGGTCGACGCGAGATCTGCCGCAAGAGACGAGCCTTCGTGCAGAAAAATCAGCGCCAGCAGAAGCCTGCCCAGAAGCAGAACGAGGTCGGCTGATCGGAACCTGCTTGCGACGCTTTTCATCATACCCTCCGCTTTGCAGAGCAGGTGGACCGGTTGTGTGGCCCCTGCGTTAATTCCGTCCCGTCTCCCGGGTGTTATGGGCTGGATCGTCCCGGTCGCCGGCTACGGCGCATTATAACAGGCTTGCACCGACATTGATCGCCAGCGCCAGGATCGTCGTGTTGAACAGGAACGACAGCACGGCATGCAGCAGTGTTAGCTTGCGCATGCTGGTCGAACTGACCGCGACATCCGCGGTCTGCGCGGCAACGCCGACGGTGAAGGAGAAATAGAGGAAGTCCCAATAGCCGGGCTCTTCGATGCCGTCGGGGAATTTGAGGCCGCTCTCTTCGTCCGCCCCGCCATAGAAATAATGGGCATAGTGGATGGTGAAAAGCGTATGCAGAAAGATCCACGAGATCAGAATCGTCAGCACCGCGGCACCCGCTCGCGTCAGCGCAACGTCAGGTGGCGCCTCCTTGATCGAATGAAGCTCGGTGCCGATGCCGACGATGCTCGCAAGCGCAGCACCGATTGAAAGGGCCAGCAAAACGGTATCCGAAAAATCGAGATCGGCGGCGCGTTTCCGGATCGATTCGACCGTCGCCCGCAGCATCTTGCGCCAGCTGAGCGCGACAAAAACAATGGCGCTGATATTCCAGCCGAACAGGATATTGCCGGCGCTGACCTCCCGCGAGGTCAGAGCCAAGAAGACCACCAGTCCGGCAACAGCGGCAATGATGAAGCTTGCGTGCTTGCGGGCAAGTGCCAAAGGCGACCTTGCCGCTTCCTCGTCCGCCATATCGGTCTCCGACAGCATATGTCATTGATAAGAGCATGAAAAAGGCGCGGTTGCCAGCCGGCATCCGCGCCTTCGATCTGGCGTGCTCTATCAGGCGGCAGCGAGCTGCAGTTCCTTCTGCACCATGGTGCGCAGCGTCGACAGGTCCTTGGCGAAGGCGCGGATGCCTTCCGCGAGCTTTTCCGTCGCCATCGCGTCTTCGTTCATCATCCAGCGGAAGGTCTTTTCGTCGACGGCGATTTTGGCAGCCGGCCTGACCGTTTCAGGCGACAGCTTGCGCTCGAGCTTGCCTTGGTCGTTCGAAAGCTCGTCGAGCAGGTTCGGAGCGATGGTCAGGCGATCGCAACCGGCCAGCGCTTCGATCTCGCCGGTATTGCGGAAGGACGCGCCCATGACGACCGTCTTGATGTCGTTGGCCTTGTAGTAGTTGTAGATGTCACGGACGGAGATGACGCCCGGATCCTCCTCGGCAGTGAAATCCTTGCCCGTCGACTTCTTGTACCAGTCGAGGATACGGCCGACGAAGGGCGAAATCAGGAAAACCTTGGCATCAGCGCAGGCGATCGCCTGCGCCTTGGAGAAGAGCAACGTCAGATTGCAGTCGATGCCCTCCTTCTGCAGGATTTCCGCTGCGCGAATGCCTTCCCAGGTAGACGCGAGCTTGATGAGGATACGGTCTTTCTCGATGCCGCGTTCCTTGTAGGCGGCAATGATGCTGCGTGCCTTGTTCAGCGATGCTTCGGTATCGAAGGACAGGTCGGCATCGACTTCCGTCGAAACGCGGCCGGGAACGAGCTTCACCAGGGCGGCGCCGACCGAGATGGCAAGGCGGTCGGCAACGGCTGCAGCGGCAATATTTGCATCGCCGCCGAGCTTCTTGCCCCAGGCGATCGCTTCCTTCATGTCGTCTGCGAACATTTCGGTACCGAGCGCCTTTAGGACGATGGATGGATTGGTCGTGCAGTCGACCGGCTTCAGGCGGGCGACTGCCTGAATATCGCCTGTATCGGCGACGACGGTGGTAATCTCGCGGAGTTGGTCAAGCTTGGATGTCATGGTTGGTGATCCTTATTGAATTCAAAGCGGACCGGCGCGACTTCCGCCCGGCAAAGAGATGATCTAGGGACAGATGTTTTGCATGCTGCGGGCGAATATACGCGCTTCCGTCACGGATGATTCATAAACGTGAGGGACAGTCGACGTGTTCCGGCCGCATGCAAACGGCTGCTCGAACGCAGGCGATACCGCCTGCGGCGCAAAGGCCGGTCGTGACTTTCGGCTTGCCCGCACTATGTCCTCCTCGGACTGACAGGGACGACTTTATGTCGCGAGGACTATCGCCGTTCGCGCAAGGAAAAGTCAAGGACATTTGTGCATTCTGATTGACATAAGTGTCACACCCGTCATTATCCCGGCAGCAGACGCATAGGCGCAGCCTTTCGTCCCATCAGGGATTTAGGCGAAAATCCTGCGGGAGGAGACGTGGTCAAGCTCAAACGCGGCACCCATACCGCCTATTCCGAGGCGTCCTCGCTGAGGCTGAGGGCTGCATGGCTCTATTACAATGAGGGCCTGACCCAGAAAGACGTCGCCGAACAGCTCGGCATCAGCCGGACGACGGTGATCCGCCTGCTCGACGAGTCGATGAAACGCAGCGAAGTCCAGATCTGGATCAACGATTCGATCGGCGATTGCGTCGAGCTTTCGGTCAAGCTGGAGCGTGCCTATGGCCTCGACGAAGCGATCGTCGTGCCTGCGCCGGTTCATGGCGATGTCGATTCACTGGCAAAGAACGTCGGCTTGGCGCTTGGCCAGTTCCTCTCCGAAGCCATTCCCGACGACTATACGATCGGTGTCGGCTGGGGCCGCACCATGACCGCCTCGCTGGCGAGCTTCCGGCCGCCGCGCCGCGCCAATTGCAAGGTGGTTTCGCTGCTCGGCGGCATCGTTGCCGTGCATCAGACGAATCCGATCGATTACACCTGGCGGCTGGCCAACCAGCTCGGCGCCGAATGTTACATGTTCCTGGCGCCGCTTCTCGTCGATTCCATCGAAACCAAACGCAATCTGATCGACAAATGCGGGTTGGACACGATCTACCGCCTCGCCGAGAACCTCGATCTCGCGATCGTCAGCTGCGGTGATATCGGGCCGCACTCGACCTCGCTATCGGAAGGCTGGATATCGAAGGCCGAGTTGCAAGAACTGATCAATGCCGGCTGCGTCTGCGACACCATGTTCAACTTCCTCGACAGGAACGGAAATTCGGTCGATCACTCGATCAACCAGCGGGTGATGTCCGTCGATCTCGACATGCTGAAAGAGGCCAAGCACATCGTGCTCTCCTCCGGCGGCGCCCACCGGGCCACCGCCATCCGCGCCACGATCAAGCGCATTGGCTGCAACACGCTGATCACCGATGAAGGTGCGGCGCAAGCATTGCTTGATCTCGCCGAACAGGCCTGAAGCGCGCCGTGCTCTTTCAGATTGGCTGCCGCGCTTCATGCCGTCCTTTTTGCTGGGCGTGCTTTACGCATGCGCCGATTCCCAACCGAGCATCGCGCGTTTGCGGGTGAGGCCCCAGTGATAACCCGTCAGCGCACCGTTCTTGCCGAGCGCGCGGTGGCAGGGCACCACGAAGGAGATCGGGTTCGCCCCCACCGCCGCGCCGACAGCGCGCTGGGCCGTCGGCCGGCCGATATCGTTGGCGATGTCGGAATAGGTGACCGCCTTGCCGAACGGTATCTTCATGAGGCTCTGCCAGACACGCACCTGGAAATCCGTGCCGATCAGCACGACACGGAGCGGCTGCTCGGGAGACCACTTTCCGGGTTGGAAGATGCGGGCGGCATAGGGCATCGTCGCCTGCAGGTCTTCGATGTATTCGGCATTCGGCCAGCGGCAGGTCATGTCCTCGAGGCAAGCCCTTTCACTGCCGGAATCGCTGAAGGCAAGGCCGGCAAGACCGCGATCGGTCACCATGATCAACGCCACGCCGAAGGGGCAGATGTGGAAGCCGTAGCGGATGGTGAGGCCGCCCCCTTTTGCCTTCCATTCGCCCGGCGACATCGCCTCATGGGTCACAAAAAGATCGTGCAGACGGCTTGGCCCGGAGAGGCCGACTTCGATCGATGTCTCGAGCAACGGCATGTCTTCCTTACGCAGCAGCCGCTTGGCGTGGTCAAGCGTCACCGCCTGCAGGAAACCTTTCGGCGAGAGGCCAGCCCAGCGGGTGAAGGTCTTCTGCAGTTGTGTCGGCGACTGGTTGAGCCTAGCGGCGATCGCCTCCAGTGACGGCTGGTCGCGGTAATCCTCGGTAATGAGTTCGATGACCCGACGAACGATATCGTAATCAGGGCCGTCAGGCGTGATGTCGGTCTGCGGGTTCACGATCATATCCATGGTCTTTCTCCTTGTCACAAGGAGATAATCAATAGGCCGGGGCTAAACCACCCGATTCTTGCGCGCTCGCCTGATACGCTCAGATACGCTGTTTGACTGTGGCGAGCGCGCCCTTGAAGGCCTTTGCAAAGCTTTCACGATCGTCAGGATTGAGGAAGGAGCCGATATCGGTGCGCCGGCCTTCGCCGAAGATATGCATGGAGAGGATGCCGATCTCCTGATGCCTTCGAACGAGGAACCGCGCCCAGAACGGGTTGAAATGATGCTCCACCATCCGCCCCGATGGGGCAAACTTGCGCACCGATACGTCCGTGCGCGACACGGTGACCTGTTCGCGCACCCGCCCCGACCGGTAATTCAGCCAGAAAGCGCCGTAGAGAAGCGCGAAATCCAAGCCGAAGAACAAGCCGATCGGCCAGGCGCCGGTGGCGATGAAGAACATCCCATAGAGAAAGCAGACGGCGCCGGACAGAATGAGCAGCACCTTGAAGCCCCGGCGGCCGAGCGACCGGTGTGGGAAGAGCTCCGCGGCGAAAACAGGCTGCTCGCTAGAGCTGTTGGCGTTGCTTTCCATCATAAGCGCTGAGTATAGAGTTTCCATGGCGAATCCGAAACTCAAATCCCCGCCGCAAGGCACGAATGTGATCACCCGCCGCAAACCGGCGGCGGCGGTCAAAACCGCCTATTCGCAGGCCGAGCGCGAGGAAATCTTCCGTCGCTTTTCGGTGCAGCGACCCGAGCCGCGGGGCGAGCTGGAGCATACCAACCCTTTCACCCTCGTCGTGGCGGTCGCTCTCTCCGCCCAGGCCACCGATGCCGGTGTCAACAAGGCGACGCGAGCGCTTTTCAAGGTGGCCGATACGCCGCAGAAAATGCTCGATCTCGGCGAGGACAAGCTTCGCGATTACATCAAGACAATCGGCCTTTACCGCAACAAGGCGAAAAACGTCATCGCGCTCTCGCAAATGCTGGTCGACGACTTCGCCGGCAAGGTGCCGGAAACGCGCGAGGAACTGGTGCGCCTGCCGGGTGTCGGCCGCAAGACTGCCAATGTCGTGCTGTCGATGGCCTTTGGCCAGGCCACCATGGCCGTCGATACGCACATCTTCCGGATCGCAAATCGTATCAGGCTTGCTCCCGGCAAGACGCCTGATGAAGTCGAAGCGCGATTGATGAAAGTGGTGCCGAAACACTACCTCTATCACGCCCATCACTGGCTGATCCTGCACGGGCGCTACACCTGCAAGGCACGCCGCCCCGAATGCGAGCGCTGCGTCATCGCCGATATTTGCAAATCGCCGGAGAAGAGTTCGGATGTGCCGGCCCCGCTGGTCGAGCTACCGCCGCAGGTGATCGGCGAGGCTGTCGAGTAGAACAGTGATCGCTTGTTCGTAGCTCCGCCGTTCGGCGCCCGCCTCGATCGCAATTGCCGCGCGGTCGAAGCCCGCCGATAGCAGCAATGTCAGAGGCTCAAGCGTAGCGCCAGCTCTCGGAAGCATGGCTGCAAGTCCTGTCCGCAATGTCCTTTCCGCGTTGTCGGCATCGATCGCCTGGCTCGCCGGCAGACCGAGAACGGCAGGAGCGTCGATCAATAGCAGCCGCGTGCGGCCCTCCGCCATCATTGCGTCGAAATAAGCCGAAACGCCGGCAATCAGCGCGTCGCGCGGCGTATCATCGGACGCCGAAGATGCCGCGATTGCTTCGGCGACTGCGCGCGCCTCGACTTCGACAACCGCGCGAAAGAGCGCCTTCTTGTCTTCGAAATGATGATAGAGCGCTCCGCGTGTCACACCCGCCGCCGCCGCGATCTCCGGCGTCGCCGTTTCGGCATACCCTTTATCGACGAAGAGGCGTCGTCCGGCATCGATCAGCGCCCCTCTTGTCTGTTGCGTTCTTTCGCGATTGCTGCGGCTCATTTCCCCCATTTACATACAATCAGACTGTATGTTAAGAGTAAAAACATACAGTCTGTCTGTATCTATGGAGGAAAGGATGAAATCGACGAGCTATTATCCTGTCATCATGACCGACGACGTTGCCGGTTCCGCCCGCTTCTATTGCGCGCATTTCGGCTTCGCGGCGTTGTTCGAGAGCGAGTGGTACGTTCATCTGCAATCGACCGAGGCGGAGCATGTCGCGCTCGCCATCCTCGACGGCAGCCATGAAACCATCCCGGCTGCGGCTCGCGGCAAAGTGTCCGGACTGCTCCTCAATTTCGAGGTTGCCGATGTCGATGCGGTCTACGCGGCCTGCAACAGCGCAAACCTCCCGATCCTGCAGGAGATCCGCGACGAGGATTTCGGCCAGCGGCATTTCATCACCGCCGATCCGAACGGCGTGCTGATCGACATCATCACGCCGATCCCGCCGAGCGCCGAATTTGCGCCAATGTACGAGACATCAGCCTTACCGGGTTGATCCTCAGCCGCGAAAACCGGCGTCCTTTGCGGATATCAGCTTGTGCAGATGCACCATCATGCCCGCCGCAAACAGAGGCGTCAGCAGGTTGACCACGGGGATCGCCAGAAAGAGCGCGATCACCAGCCCGCCGAGAAAGACCGTCGGCGCATGTTTGGCACGGAAGAGCCGCGCTTCATGCGGCGAACGGAAGCGCATGGCGGCGAATTCAAAGAATTCCCGTCCGAGCAAATAGCCGTTCACCAGAAAGAAAGCGACCAGATTGACGCCGGGAATGAACAGCAACAACAACGCCACGATATTGCCGAGGATCACCACCCCCAGGAATTTGATCGAGCTCGCCATCGCCGGGCCGAGCGGCATGGCGGCGCCCGGCGCGTCGCCGGGATAGTCACGTTTTTCGATAACGTCGGCGACATCGTCGAGGAAAAGGCCCGCAATCAGCGCCGTGACGGGCGAAAGCAGCAACGCCAGCACGAGCGCAAGGCCGACCCCGGCAAGGATTGCGAAGACCAGAGCAAACCATCCCGCCCAATCCGGCATATCGGGAAAGAAACTGGTGAGCCAGGGAAAGAGGAAGGCCATGAAGGCCCCGCGTAGCGCGAACCAGAGGCCGACGAGCACGAGAAGCGTCAGGCCGAGCACCTTCCAGAAGACCAAGCGTGTCTCCGGCGCGAACAGATTGGCGAGCGAAAGGCGTGCGGCATCAAGAATCATTTCTTCAGCGTCTCCGGTTGCGCAAAAGATGTAGGAAAGGCGAATGCTACCGACAAGAGAGAATAAAATTGCAGGCTTTAATAGAAACTTGTCGCAATATTAGAACGAATATAATATTATGAGACGCAGAAATACGCATGGGCCTGAGAAGCAGCTTCCGACAATAGTTGCCAAGACAAGGGATTGCGATAGCGCATCCACGGAACGCCTCTGAGGAAATACGGGGAGGCTGATGTGGAAGACTTTGTACACAAACTCAGGCAATACGTAAAAAGCGGCACACCGGCCGAGCGTCGTATCGCGAAATATTTCTCCGAGCACCTGAACGACCTGCCGTTTGAGACGGCAGCATCTGTCGCCGACAGGCTGGACCTCTCGCCGATGACCGTCGGGCGCTTCCTGCGCGCGCTCGGCTATCAGGGTTTGGACAGCGTCAAGGTGGAAATTCGCGAGACCGTGACGACATCGCCGGCGCAGTTGCAGAGCGCCATGAGCGAACTGCATGCGGACGCCGCGGAGGGCAAGCCGCTTGCCGTGCTGGTTGCCGAGCAGATCCAGGCCCTGCATCACATCTATCATCTGACGGCGCAGCCGCTTTGGGCCGAAGCCGTCCGCCTGATCAGCACGGCCCGCGAAGTATCGATCGCCACGCATGCGCGGCTCGCAAGCCTTGCCAATCATTTCTCCCAGCGGCTGACGCAGGCCCGCGATGGCGTCCGCACGCTCGATGCCACCGACAACCGTTTTGCCGAACTCTTCGCCCGGCAGGCCGTCGACGACGCTTTGCTCGTCATCATCGACTGCCGCCGTTTCGCCAAGGCACGGCTGCTTGCCAGAACCGCGCGCCGCTACGGCTACAAGGTCGTGCTGATTTCGCCTCAGCAAGCAGACTGGATGGCAGATCAGTCAAACGTCATGCTGTCCTTGCCGCCGGCACGCGCTCCCGATCTCGACAACCTTCCGCCGCTGATCGCACTGCTCGATTGCCTTTCGGAATCCGTCATTCTCGAAGTCGGAGAGGAGGCAGCGCTGCGCCGCCGCCGCATGCTGGAATTTGCGACCGTCCTCGGTGAAACCGCGAACCACTAGATGTGAGCTTTCAGAACATCGCTTCCAGTTCGGCACGGTGCCGATGCATGGCCAGAAGACGGCGATAATCGCGGTCGTAAAGCGCCTGTTTCGCTTTGTCGGGAAGCCGTTCGACGCCGCCCCGATACATCGCCTCGCCGGCTGCCGCCAAATCCTCGTGCAGGCCGCAGGCGACGGATGCCGCAATCGCCGTACCGAGCAGCACCGCCTCGTTCATCTTCGGCACCACGACCTTGCAGCCGGTGGCGTCGCTATAGAGTTCCATCAGCACCGGGTTCTTCACGTGTCCGCCGGCGATATGCAGCGTATCGGGCACGTAGCCGTAGTCCTTCATCGTCTCCAGGATATGGCGGATGCCGAGAGCGATCGCGACGGCAGACCGCCAATAGAGCGCGCAAAGCCCGTCGAAGGAAGTGTCGAGCGTCAGCCCGCTGATCACGCCGACGGCATGCGGATCGGCAAGCGGCGAGCGATTGCCGTGAAAGTCCGGCAGCACAAAAATACGCTCGCCGAAAGCGTCGCCCTCCTCTGCCCGCAATTCGGCGATGCGCGCGACGATCTTCTGGTGCAATGCCGCGGTCGGCTCACCGCCGGCCGCATGCATGCGCACGATATGGTCGAGCAGCGCACCGGTCGCCGATTGCCCCGCTTCCACCAGCCAGGACTGTGGGAAGACAACCTCATAATAAGGCCCCCACATGCCGTGGCTTGGCTTGCACTCCCGCGAGAAGGCGACGACGCAGCTCGACGTGCCGGCGATCAGTGCCAGCTGGCGCTCACGTGTTACGGGATCGGCGGCATAACCGCCGAGCGCCCCAAGCGCGCCGGCATAAGCGTCGATCATTCCCGCGGAGACATGGCACTCCGTAGTCAGCCCGAGCGCCTCGGCCGCATCAGCCGTCAGCCGGCCTATACTGCCGCCGACCGGCACAGTTTCATCCGGCAGCCGGCCGCGAGTCTGAAGATCATCGAGCCCGATCCGCTGCAGGAAATCCTGCTGCCATCCCTTTTCGAGATGGGCGAGATAATTCCATTTTGCCGTCAGCGTGCAACGAGAACGGGCGGTCGACCCAGTTGATTTCCAGGTCATGAAATCAGCAAGGTCGAAGAAATAGCCCGCCCTTTCCCACGTCGCCGGCAGCTTCTTCTTCAGCCACATCAGCTTCGGCATTTCCATTTCCGGCGACATGACGTGGCCGGAATGTTCAAGCACACTGTGCTCCGTCGCCGTGCAGAAGTCGGCTTCCTTCAGCGCGCGATGATCGAGCCAAACGATGGTGTCGAAACGCCGCTCGCCGGTTGTGGACACGCTGATCGGCCGGCCGTCGACGTCGCGGACCACGAGGGAACAGGTAGCGTCGAAGCCGATTGCTCCGACCGAGGCGGCGGCAATACCGGATTGCTCCATCGCCCTGCGCACCGCGGTGCAGGCGGCCGACCAGATGTCTTCGGAATCGTGCTCGGCGTGGTTTTCACGCGGCCGGTTCATGACAATCGGATGTTCAGCCTTGGCCAGCAGATGGCCGCCGGCATCGAAGACGCCAGCGCGCGCGCTGCCGGTGCCGACATCCACCGCAACCACATGATCACGCATCAAATTGCAGTCCCGTCCAGCTTATGGTTGCGGACAAGGTGTATCAATTCCGGCATGGCGTCAAACACGACATCAGGCGAAAGCCGGTCGAGTTCGGCGCGGTATCCGGCGAAATTCGCATGCGATCCGCCGGTGAAGGCAAAGACCGTCATGCCCGCCGCCTTGGCGGCGGCAATGCCGGCCGGACTGTCCTCGATGACGAGGCAGGATCCCGGCTCGACATGCATTTGCCGTGCCGCGTGGAGGAAGAGATCGGGCGCCGGTTTCCCGCGCTTGACCATCGTAGCGCTGAAGATGTCGGGCAGCCTGTCGAGAAGTCCGGTGACGGACAGCGACAACCGGATTCGCTCCATCTGGCTTGATGAAGCGACACAACAGGGGATGCCAAGTCCGTCGATCGTCGCCGCGATGCCGTCTATCGGCTTCAGCTCGGTGCGAAACCGCGCGTAGAGATCAGTCCGAATGCGCTCCAGGAATTCTTCGCCGGCGTGAATATTGAACTCGGTTTCCAGCGTATCGATGAGGGTTGCCAGGCTGCGTCCGAGGAAGCGCTCATAGGCCTGGTCTTCGGTAATCGAAACGCCGAGATCACTCATCGCCCTGACGAGCACGCTGATCGAGATGGGTTCGCTGTCGACGAGCACGCCGTCGCAATCGAAAATGACCAGCCGTGGTTCAGCATCAGCCATGAAAAACCCAACCTGACTTCAATTCGGACGCATGATTGTCCCGCGCCGCCCGCAAGGCGGGATGGATGGCGCCAGCCGATGCCGCCATCCGCATTCCCCTTACACTGCGAGCTTGCCGTCGAGATAGAGCTGCAGCGTTTCCCGCGTGCCCTTTTCCCACAAGGTTTTAACAGCATGAGCAAAACGTTTGCGGAAAAGATCCGATTTCGCCACCTCGCCGAAAATATCATCGAAGCCGAGGAAGGCTGACGGATCGGCCTTTGCCTTCAGCGCCGCTGCGTGCAGGCGCTCGGCGCTGGCGTCGTTGAAGATGATATCCTTGCCGCTGTCGGTCTTGCCGGCGAAATAACGGCACCAAAGCGCCGAGACCAGCGCCAGGCCGATGACATCTCTGCCCTGGCGCAGATTGTCGAGGGTCGACGGCAGGATGAATTTCGGTTGGCGATTCGAGCCATCCTGCGCCAGACGGGGGATGGTATCGGCGATCTTCGGATTGAGAAGCCGATGTTCGATGAGGGCAAAATAATCCGTCAGCGAGGTGTTTGGCACCGGCGGCACGATCGGAATGATTTCGTCTGTCTCCAGCTTGGCCAGGAACGCCCGGATCAGCGGATCTTCCATGGCATCATGCACGAAATGAATGTCCATCAGCGCCGCCGGATAGGCGATCGCGGCATGCCCGCCGTTCAGGATGCGGATCTTCATATGCTCGTAAGGCGTAACATCAGGAACGAAGGTGACGCCGACCTTTTCCAAGGCCGGGCGGCCGGCCGTGAACTTGTCTTCGAGCACCCACTGCTTGAATTCTTCGCAATAAACCGGCCAATTATCCTCAATGCCGAAATTGTCCCTGAGGAAATCGATCTCCCGCTGGCCGGTCGCCGGCGTAATGCGGTCGACCATCGCGTTTGGAAAGGCAACATTAGCCCTGATCCAGTCGGCAAGGGCGGCATCCGAAAGGGCTGCAGTGCCGATCACGGCATTGGCGGTGACGACGCCATTATGGGGAATGTTGTCGCAGGACATCACGGTGAAAGGTCCGATGCCCTTGTCCTTGCGCGCCTTGAGGCCAGCGACGATCAGACCGAAGACCGTCTTCGGCGCACCGGGATTTTGTCCATCGGCGGCGATAGCAGGATGGGCCGGATTGAACGCGCCTGAAGCATCGATGAAATAACCGCCCTCGGTGATCGTCAGCGAGACGATGCGGATCTCCGGATCCGCGAGCCTGGCGATGATCGCGGAGGGATCGCCGACCGGCAGAATGTCGATCATCGGGGCGGTGACACGCGCCGCCGTCTTGTTGTTGTCCTGCTCCACCACCGTCGTCAAGAAATCCTGCGCCGCAAGCTTCTCGCGCATGGCGGCATCCGATGGCAGAACGCCGGCACCGATAATTGCCCAGTCGTGATCGGCGCCCTGGTTGAAGAGATCGTCGAGATAGATCGCCTGATGCGCGCGGTGGAAATTGCCGACGCCGAAGTGCACGATGCCGGCTTTCAGCGACGCCCTGTCGTAGGAAGGGATGGCGGCAGTGCGCGCCGCGTCCGAAAGCGTTGCCAGCGATAATTTGCACGTCATGTTTCAGTCCTCTTGAAGGTCTTGCCGAGACGGCCGGGCGCCATCGCCCGGCTCGCATGCTTGCCCCCAGCCGGCCGCCTGCTCAGATGGCAAGGCCGCCCTCGTTGAATTTATGAATGCGTGACCGGTCCGGCGTCAGATAGACCGTATCGCCCGCTTGCGCGGCAAAATCGCCACTGCCGCGCGCCGTCACCATCCCGATGCCCTCGACATCTATGTGCAGGAAGGTGTCGGAACCGAGATGCTCGGCAACGACGACCCTGCCCTTCCAATCGCCGCTCTCCATCGACAGCAGCATGTGTTCGGGACGGATGCCGAGCGTGTGCGCGCCGAGCTCGGCGGCGTTCTGGCCCTTGATGAAATTCATCTTCGGCGAGCCGATGAAGCCGGCGACGAAAAGATTGCGCGGGCGGCTGTAGAGTTCGAGCGGCGAGCCGACCTGCTCGATATTGCCGCGGTTCAGCACGACGATCTTATCGGCCATGGTCATGGCCTCGACCTGGTCATGGGTGACATAGATCATCGTCGTCTTCAGCTGCTGATGCAACTCGCTGATTTCGAGGCGCATATTGACGCGCAGAGCCGCGTCGAGATTCGACAGCGGTTCATCGAAGAGAAAGGCTGAAGGCTGGCGCACGATGGCGCGACCGATCGCGACGCGCTGGCGCTGACCGCCGGAAAGCTGGCGCGGCTTGCGCTCGAGATAGTCGGTGAGGTTCAGCACTCGTGCCGCATCCGTCACCTTACGGTCGATTTCCGCCTTGTCGACGCCCGCCATCTTCAGCGGGAAGGCGATGTTGTTGCGCACGCTCATATGCGGATAGAGGGCGTAGGACTGGAACACCATGGCGAGGCCGCGCTCCGACGGCGCCTTCTCGGTGGCGTCCTTGCCGTCGATGACGATCTTGCCGCCGGAGACATCCTCAAGACCGGCGATCAGCCTAAGCAGCGTGGACTTGCCGCAGCCGGATGGACCGACGAAGACGACGAACTCGCCGTCGCTGATATCTAGATCGATCGAAGGGATGACCTTGGCTTCGCCGAAGACCTTGGAAACCTTCTGAAGGGTAATGCTGCCCATGTTTGTCTCCCTTTTCTTATTTCACTGCGCCGAAGGTCAGGCCGCGGACGAGTTGCTTCTGGCTGAACCAGCCGAGGATCAGGATCGGCGCGATCGCCATGGTCGAGGCCGCCGAGAGCTTGGCATAGAACAAGCCTTCGGGGCTGGAATAGGAGGCGATGAAGGCCGTCAGCGGTGCCGCCTTCGAGGCGGTGAGGTTGAGCGTCCAGAAGGCCTCGTTCCAGGCAAGGATGATGTTCAGAAGCAGCGTCGAGGCAATGCCCGGCACCGCCATCGGCGTCAGCACGTAGACGATCTCCTTCATCAGCGAGGCGCCGTCCATGCGGGCCGCTTCGAGGATCTCACCGGGAATTTCCTTGAAGTAGGTGTAGAGCATCCAGACGATGATCGGCAGATTGATCAGCGTCAGCACGATCACCAGCCCGATGCGCGTGTCGAGCAGACCGGAATTGCGGAACATCAGATAGATGGGGATCAGCGCGCCCACAGGCGGCATCATCTTGGTCGAGAGCATCCACATCAGCACGTCCTTCGTCCGCTTGGTGGGCGCGAACGCCATCGCCCAGGCGGCCGGAATGGCGATGATCAGGCCGATCAGCGTCGAGCCGAAGGAAATGACCACCGAGTTCATGAAGTGGCTGAGATAGTTCGACCGGCTCTGCACTTCCGCATAGTTCTCCGCGGTCCAGTGGAAGAACAGGAACTGCGGCGGCGAGGCGATGGCGTCGGCTTCCGACTTGAAGCTGGTCAGGAACGTCCAGAGGATCGGGAAGAAGATCAGGATGCCGAGCGTCCAGGCGACCACCGTCACGATGAGCTTGCGCTGAGTTGTGACTTTTCTGGCCATCTCAAGCCTCCAGATTCTTGCCGACGAGGCGGACGAGGAAGATCGCGACAATATTGGCAAGCACGACCGCGACGATGCCGCCTGCAGAAGCGCCGCCGATATCGAACTGCAGCAGAGCCTGCGCATAGACGAGATAGGTGAGGTTGGTGCTGTCGGTGCCCGGCCCGCCATTGGTGGTGACGAGGATTTCGGCGAAGACCGAGAGCAGGAAGATCGTCTGGATCAGGATCACCACGGTGATGGCACGCGCCATGTGCGGCAGGATGATGTAGATGAATTTCGAGATCGCCCCGGCGCCGTCCATTTCGGCCGCCTCCTTCTGCTCCTCGTCGAGCGACTGCAGCGCTGTCAACAGGATGAGGGTGGCAAAGGGCAGCCACTGCCAGGCGACGATGAGGATGACGGACAGGAGCGGCGCATTCGCCAGCCAGTCGATCGGCTGCAGGCCGAGCGCCTTCGCAAGATGCGCAAACAGGCCGTTGACCGGGTTCATGAACATGTTCTTCCAAACGAGTGCTGCCACTGTCGGCATGACGAAGAACGGCGCGATGACAAGGATGCGCACGATGCCCTGGCCGTACATCGGCTGGTCGAGCAGCAGCGCGAAGGCGATGCCGCCGACGACGGTGACGACGAGAACGCCGGCGACAAGCAGCAGCGTATTGATCAGCGCGGTGATGAAGGCCGGATCTGACAGGAAATATTCGTAGTTCAGCAGGCCGACGAAGCTCTCCATGCCAGGGCTGAGCAGATTGTAGTTCAGCAGAGAGAAATAGATCGTCATCGCAAGCGGGACGATCATCCACGCAAAGAGGAACAGCACGGAGGGCGCAATCATCAGGCGCGCCGCGGAGCGAGTATGTGTTGTTGCCATGGCAATCACCGATCTGAAGTGAAGCGGCGAGCGGCCGCAATGCAGCTTGATCTGGAAAAGAGGCCGCCGATGCGGTTTGGGCAATCGGCGGCTCAGAGGGGCGGATTGTCAAGGATCCGCCACTTCTCAGGAGGTTATTTGATGTAGCCGGCTTTGGTCATTTCGCGGGTCGCCAGCTGCTGTGCGCTCTTCAAAGCCTGATCGACCGAAATCTGGCCTGCAAGGGCTGCCGAGAACTGCTGGCCCACCGCCGTGCCGATGCCCTGGAATTCCGGGATCGCTACGAACTGGACGCCGACATAAGGGACCGGCTTGACGGTCGGCTTGGTCGGGTCGGCCGAGTTGATCGAATCGAGGGTCATCTTGGCGAAGGGAGCAGCCTTCTGATACTCCGCATTCGCATAAAGCGAGGTGCGGGTGCCGGGAGGTGCGTTCAACCAGCCTTCTTTCTCGGCAACCAGGTTGGTGTACTCCTTGCTCGTTGCCCAGGCGACAAACTTCTCGGCGGCCTCGACCTTCTGCGAGCCTGCCGGAATGGCGAGGTTCCAGGCCCAAAGCCAGTTGCCGCGCTTGCCGAGGCCCTTGTCCGGAGCGAGCGCGAAGCCGACCTTGTCGGCGACCTGCGACTGCTTCGGATCGGAGACGAACGAAGCGGCAACCGTCGCGTCGATCCACATGCCGCACTTGCCGGTCTGGAAGAGCGCCAGGTTTTCATTGAAGCCGTTGGAGGAGGCGCCCGGAGGGCCGGCTTCCTTCATCAGGTTGACGTAGAAGGTCAGCGTGTCCTTCCACTCGGGCTGGTCGAACTGCGGCTTCCACTTCTCATCGAACCAGCGCGCACCGAAGGAGTTCGACATAGCCGTCAGGAAGGCCATGTTTTCGCCCCAGCCGGCTTTGCCGCGCAGGCAGATGCCGTAGATTTCCTTGTCCTTGTTGGTGACCTTCTTCGCAGCGTCCGCGATGAAGTCCCAGGTCGGCGCGTCGGGCATCTTTAGGCCAGCGGCGTCGAAAAGGTCTTTGCGGTACATGACCATGGAGCTTTCGCCATAGAACGGCGCGGCATAGAGTTTGCCGTCCATGCTGATGCCGCTGCGGATGGCCGGCAGCAGGTCGTTGACGTCATAGGCGTCGCCGAGATTGTCGAGCGGCAGCAGCCAGCCCTGCTTCGCCCAGATCGGAACTTCATAGGTACCGATCGTCAGAACGTCGTACTGTCCGCCCTTGGTCGCGATGTCGGTCGTGACCTTCTGGCGCAGCACGTTTTCTTCGAGGGTGACCCATTCAAGGTCTATGCCGGGATTCTTTGCCTTAAAGTCGTCCGTCAGCTTCTGCATCCGGATCATGTCGCCGTTGTTGACGGTCGCGATTGTCAGCGTCTCGGCCGAAGCCATGCCGGCAAACGCCAATGCTGAGCAGGCGCCCAGCAGGAAAGTTCTCAATGTCATATCTTCCTCCCAGAAGACGAGATGTGAGCATTCGCTTTGCTCATGAGCAATTACTCATCATCGCATGAAAAAAGTCAATCGACAATCGTTGCTGCGATGCCGAAGGCAGCGGTCTTGTCTTTGATTTAATTGCTATATTTTTTGCTCAGCTTTTGAGCAAAAACTCAGCGGTCTCTTCGTCGGTGATCAGAGCATTGATTTGATGGCCGACGACGGCGGCTCTGATAGCCTTATATTTTCGCTTGCCTTTGGCGAGCCCGATGACCATCGAAGCCTCGCGGGACGGGATCGGCGCCGAGGCGACACGCTCGTTGATCGGGTTGTCGAGCAGTTTGCCGTCGACATCGAAGATCCAGCCGCAGATTTCACCGACGGCGCCTCCACGCATCAGTTCCATCATCTCGTCCTTTTCAAGAAAGCCATCGACGCAGAGCGGCCCGTCGATGCCGAGCTCGCCGATGCCAACGAAGGTGACGTCTGCCTGCGCGCTCATGTCGAGCGTCGAGCGCACCAGTTGCTGCCCATGTAGCAGCTCCCGTTCTTCGGCCGAGGTGACGAGCACCGGCAGCGGCATCGGATAGTGCCGCGCCTTGACTGCATCCGCCATGCTGAAGATGACGTTGTAATAGGCGGCCGAACCGTCCGGCGCGATATTGCCGGTCAGCGAGACGATCCGGTGATTGGGACATTCGATCGCCGGAAGCTGGTCGACCGCCGCCTTCAGCGTGCGGCCGGTGCCAACCGCCAGTACGATCGGTTCCGGCCGCTTCAGCCAGCGCTCGATCTCGGCCGCACCCGCCTCGGCGATGCCGATGGTGGTCGACGAGGAACCCGCATCGCTCGGCACCACTTCCACATGTTTCAGCCCGAATTTTCGCCGCAGCTGGTTGGCAAGCTCGAGGCAGGCGGCGATCGGATGGTCGAGCCGCACTTTGATCAGACGCTCGGCGACAGCAAGCGACACCAGCCGCTGCGCCGATTGCCGTGAAATGCCCATCGTGGCGGCGATTTCATCCTGCGTGCGTCCGGCGACATAATAAAGCCAACCGGCACGGGCTGCATCGTCGAGCCGTGCAGGGGTCTCGGATCTTTTTGCCATCTACTGCCTACCGCGCAAAATGAGCCGGCTTGCCGCCGCCGGCATGATGTGAGTCTCTATCCACGCCAGTTCAAAACAAAATTCCCGAAAATGTCGAGCCTGTTGACGCAACCGCTCAGGCGAACCATTGCATGACGAAATAAATCGACGCCTTCGCGAGACCGTAAATCACGCTGCCGGCAATGACGAGCGACACGGTCGTCATAATAAAGCCAATGAGCGCGAAAAGCCCGTCACGGCCCATAATGCCGAACGCGAACACCGAAATGGTGATTGCCGGCAGGATATTGCCGAGCGGCACCGGCAGAACCAGCACGATCGAAAGCAGCAGACAGGCGAGGCCGGCGAAATATTCCGCCGGCGGTTCGGCGAAGATGGCAAGTCGCGGCTTCAGCATGCGCTCCGCCCAGGCGAGCCAGCGATGGATGCGGCCGACGATAGTCTCAAAATCCACCCGCCGCATCGAGCGGTTTGCGATCGCCTTCGGCAGCCAGGGTTTTAGCCCGAAGGTCAATTGCGCCGCCAGAAAAACCAGCGGCGCGCCAAGCACGGCCGATGTGCCGGGCGGGGTGGGAAAAGCGTTCGGCAGCGCGAAGATCAACATCAGAGCACTGATCGCCCTGTCACCCATCGTCTCGAACAGATCGCCGATCGAAATCCACTCCCGGCTTTGATCGCCTGCCAACTGCCGCAGGACAGCTGAGAGGCGGCGGCCTTTTGGACGGGGCGGACGTGGTCTTCGGCGTCTGTGGGGATCGGCGTTTTCGAAGGTCATGATACCGTTAGATGATGGAATGCCAAGCCCGATCTTGGCCGCGCAATATGCCAATTGAATGACTTAAGGGACAGGAAATCAATGAGAAGACCTGTCAGCGGCCATTTACATTCGACCGCCGCTTTTCTTGCGCCGCAAGCGCGTGGCAGGCAGATGCATCAAGGCTTGTAATTCCCTGCCAACAGTGCGAGCAGACGCTGAAGGCTAGAGAAACGGCAGGCAGGCAATGATCATTTCATTCGACATCGGCGGTTCCGCCATCAAGGGCGGCATCGCCCGCTCCGAGACAGACATCGTTTCCCTTGGCCGCCGTCCGACGCCGAAGGATGATTTTGGCGCTTTCGTCGAGACCCTGTGCGATATCATCGCCGAAACCGGCGAACGCCCGAGCCGTATTGCCCTCTCGATTGCTGGCGTCGTCGATCCCGATACCCAGCGGCTGACCTGCGCCAACATTCCCTGCATACACGGCCGCACGCTCGCGGCCGATCTCGAAGCCGAACTCGGCTTGCCGGTGCTGATCGCCAATGACGCCGACTGTTTCGCCATGGCTGAAGCCGGTCTCGGCGCCGGCCGCGGCCACCGCATCGTCTTCGGTGCAATCCTCGGCACCGGCGTCGGCGGCGGTCTGGTCGCCGACGGGCGCCTCGTCAATGAGGCCGGAGGCTTTGCCGGCGAATGGGGTCATGGGCCGATCATCGCCTCGGCGGCCGGTAATCCTCCCGTCGCCATTCCTGCTTACGCCTGCGGCTGCGGCCAGAAGGGCTGTGTCGACACTGTCGGCGGCGCCCGCGGACTAGAGCGCCTGCATAAGACGCTGCATGATCTCAAGCTCTCAAGCGAAGAGATCATCGGTCAGTGGCGACAAGGGGAGGAGAAGGCGACACGCACCATCGACGTCTATGTCGATCTGGTTGCATCACCGCTCGCCCTGACGATCAACATCACCGGCGCCACCATCGTTCCGGTCGGCGGCGGACTTTCCAATGTCGAGCCCTTGCTTGCCGAGCTAGACAAGGCCGTGCGTACCCGCATCCTGCGCAAAGTCGACCGTCCGCTGGTGGTGCCGAGTGAATGCCGCATCGAACCCGGCCTGATCGGCGCAGCGCTGTTGGGGCTCAAGGCGGAAGCAATCACGTCTTAAAGCACCGGCCACATCCGCACGATCGCTGCGAACCGGTCCCAGTCTTTGCGTTCCAATGGCGTCCACCCGGCTTCGGCGACGGCCGGAAGGCGCGGGAAGACCAGCCGGTTGAAATAGGCGCGAGAGAGGAAGTTTTCAGTCCAGATGCAAGCCTGGACGCCGCGCAGCTTCTCCCGCAGCGCATCCGGCAACTCGCCCTCGGCCTCGTAAGCATAGGTGTGCTCCGGCGGCGCATGGCCAGCCCAGCTCGCGCCGGGCTCAGACCAGGCTTCCGCTTGCGCCATGTCGAGATAATAGGCTTGGCCCGGCGTCATCACCACATCGTAACCTTGCTGTGCCAGCTCGATGCCGACAGCGGGCTTTTCCCAGGCCATCAGCAAAGTGCCGTCGCGATCGACGCCGCCGCCATGCGAGACTTCGTTCCAGCCGGCGAGCTTCCTGCCGCGCTCCGACAACATGGCCTTGATCCGTTTCAGGAAATAGGATTGCAGCTCCGCTGTGCCGGCAATTTTCTCCCGTTCCATCAGCGCCTTGCAAAGCGGCGAGGAAAGCCAGGCGCCGCTTGCGACCTCGTCGCCGCCGATATGGATATATTCACCGGGGAACAGCGTGACCATCTCGTCGAACACCTTCCCGAGAAACTCATAGGTGAATTCGACCGCCGGGTTGAGGGCATTATTGGGATAACCCTGCACGGCGCGATAGCTGTCCGGCGCCTCCTGCCCGTCGACGAGTTCGGGCAGTGACAACAGCGTCGCGGTGCTATGGCCGGGAACATCGATTTCCGGCACTACTTCTATATGAAGTGACGCAGCATGCGCGACGATCCGCCTGACATCCTCCTGCGTGTAATGGCCAGAGCGCGGTTCCGCCCCGTCACCAAGCTGCGGCACAAGCACCTCGTCCGGCCCGCGCAGCGCGCCGATCTTCGTAAGCTGGGGATAGGCCTTGATCTCCAGCCGCCAGGTTTCGTCGTCTGTCAGGTGCCAATGGAAGATGTTGAGCTTGTTCCAGGCCAGGATATCGATCAGCCGCATGACGTCAGCCACCGGAAAGAACTGTCTGGCCACATCGAGATGGCAGCCGCGCCAGTCATAACGAGGCTGGTCGGCGATCGTGCCGAAATTCGGAAATCTGAAGCTCTCCCGATTGGCACGCGCGCCGTGCATGATTTGCGCCAGACTGATCAGGCCATAGTGCCGACCCGCCGCATCCGCGCTAGAGAGCACGACCTCATGCGCGGTAAATCGTATTTCATAGGCGAACGCAGCGATCGATGATTCGGTAACGAAACGAATAGCCCGTCCGCCCTTTACGGCGCAGAGCGAGATCGGCACGTTTTCAGCCGGATAGAGCCGTTGGTAAAGCGAAAGAACCAGGGACAGCGCCTTGACCGCTTCGGGTCGTGTGCCCTTGGCCGGATAAAGGACGACCGGCAGTTCTCCCGCCTTCAACGCGAGCGCCAGCGGCCAGGGCAGCAGCGAATAAGGCTCCTCTACCCGGCCCGACGGGAGAAGCGGCGGCGCAATTCCGCCATCGCGGTCTTCGAGAATCAGATCGCCGAAGGCGACAGCAATATGGCGCCCGTCGCCAAGTGTCAGATAGGCCGATTTGACCCCCGATGTCACATGTTTCGGCTCTCGGGTCAGTCCATCGACGGTGAACCGCCAGTGGCCGCCCGGCGGCACACTCAGCCCGTCGGGCGGCCGGAATTCATGGAAATGCGCGACTTGTCGCTTCAGGCTGCCGCCATCGCAGACGTATTTTTCGGCAACCCGTGTCTCCGACGTATAGGCGAGCGAGAAACCGGAAAGCGGCTCGGCTGAAAGATTGAAGAGCGTGAAAGTCAAGCGCCCGAAACTGCTTTCGACCGGGCGCCAGCTTGTTTCCAGACGATAATCGGCCATGGTCGCGCTTCCCCTGTCAATAGACCGCCGGGATGACGGCTTGTGCCCCGGCAGCTTTCAAAAGCTTAGCTTTTTCGAGGCGGCAATGGAATCGGCGCGAGTCGAGACGAAGCGAGCAGTGATGAGAACCGTGAGATTGCGACCTGCAAGGAAAACGGCGCGGCTTTCGCCGCGCCGTCCTCACTCGGCTGCCAACGCCGGCGGATGTCTGTCATCCGCCTCTTCCTGGATGGCGTCGGCATCCCGGCCTGGCTCGTCCTTCGCCTTCGGCTCGCGGCCGAAGAAAAGGGCGTAACCGGCGGGCAGAACCAGAATGGTGAGCACCGTCGCAACCAGGATGCCGCCCATCATTGCGTAGGCGAGCGGACCCCAGAAGACGCCGCGCGAGATCGGGATCAACGCCAGCACGGCGGTCAGCGCCGTCAGCATGATCGGCCGGAAACGCCGCACGGCCGCACCGACGATCGCCTCCTGCCGGTGCATACCAGCCTTGATGTCCTGATCGATCTGATCGACCAGAATGATCGAATTGCGCATGATAATGCCGAGCAGCGCGATGACACCGAGGATCGCCACAAAGCCGAAGGGCGCGCCGCTGATCAGCAAGGCGGCCGCGGCCCCGATGATGCCGAGCGGGCCGGTGGCAAGCACCAGCATCGCCTTGCCGAAATGCTGCAGCTGCACCATCAGCAGCACGATGATGACGGCGAGCATGATTGGCGCCTTGGCGGCAATCGACATCTGGCTTTCCGCCGCATCCTCGGCACCGCCCTGGATCTCGACGTTGTAGCCGGCCGGCAGGCTGTCGCGCAGGTCCTTCATGTCGGCATACATCTTCATGACGACGTCATTTGGCTGCACGCCGTCCGGCAGCGTCGCGCGCACCGTGATCGTCGGCAGCCGGTCGCGCCGCCATTCGATGCCCTGCTCCATGACGGGCACGACCTTGGCGACCTGCGAGACCGGAACGAAGCCGCCGAAATCCGTCGGCACGTAGACGGAATTAACCGCCGACAGCAGCGAGCGGCTGGAATCCGGCTCGCGGGCAACGATCGAGACCGTCTCCTCACCGTCGCGGAAATCGTCGAGCGGCGCCCCGGACATGGCGGTCTGCAGCATCTGGCGCACGCGCTGCGAGGTCACGCCAAGCGCCCGGGCACGGTCCTGGTCGATCACCAGCTTCATCGCCGGCACCGGCTCCAGCCAGTCGTCATGGATGGCGCCGAGCATCGGGTTGGCCGTAAAGCGCGCCTTCACCTGATCGGCGATCGCTCGCACCTCCTGGCGGTCAGGCCCCATGATGCGCATCTGCACCGGCCAGCCTGTGGGCGGGCCGAGGAAGAGGCGGTCGACCTTGCCGCGGATCGATGGGAAGTCTTCGGCAAGAATGGTGCGCAGCTTGACGATGAGCCGTTCGCGCGCCGGTTCGTCCTTCGCCATAACCAGCAGCTGGGCGAAGTTCGGGTTGCGCAGCTGCTGGTCGAGCGGCAGGAAGAAACGCGGTGCGCCTTCGCCGATATAGGTGGCGATGAACCGCTTGTCGGGATCATCCATCATCTTCGCTTCGAGCGCCTTCGCCTGCACTTCGACTTCCCGAATGCTGGTGCCTTCGGGCAGCCAGAGATCGACCAGGATTTCCGGCCGCGAGGATTGCGGGAAGAAATTCTGCGGAATGAACTGGAAGGCCCAGAGGCTGGTGACGAAGGTTCCGAGCGTCAACAGCAGCACGATCACCCGATGGCGAACCGCCCAGCCGACGGTGCCGCGCAGCCGGCGATAAAAGCGGGTGTCGAAGGCATCATGATGCTCGCCGGCGTGATGGCGCTGCTTGAGGATCATGTAACCGAGCCACGGCGTAAAATAGACCGCGACGAACCACGAGGTAACAAGCGCGATGCCGACGACGTAGAACAGCGAGCGGACATATTCGCCGGCCGTCGATGCGGCGAAACCAACGGGAATGAAGCCGGCCGTGGTGATCAGCGTCCCCGTCAGCATCGGGAAGGCGGTTGAGGAATAGGCAAAGCTTGCCGCCTCGATCTTGACCAGTCCCTCCTCCAGCTTCCGCTCCATCATCTCGACGACGATCATCGCATCGTCGACCAGCAGGCCGAGCGCGATGATCAGGGCGCCGAGCGAGATGCGCTGCAGGTCGATGCCGAGTTCGTACATCAGCGCGAAAGTGGCGGCGAGCACCAGCGGAATGGCGATGGCGATGACGAGGCCCGAGCGCCAGCCAATCGACAGGAACGAGACGACGAGCACGATGATGAGGGCTTCGCCGAGCGCATGCATGAATTCGCCGATCGCATCCGTTACCACGTCGGGCTGGTTGGCGATCTGATCGATTGCGACTCCGTAAGGCAGCGATTCCTCGAAGCGCTGATAGGTCGCCTCCACATCCTTGCCGACATCGGTGACATTAAAGCCCTTGGCCATGACGACGCCGACCTGGACACTGTCATGGCCGTTGAACCGGTACTTGCGCTGGTAGGGATCTTCGAGCCCGGAACTGACGGTGGCGATATCGCCGAGGCGCGTCACCTGGGCGCCTGCGCGAAGGCTGAGCTCACGGATATCGGCCGCCTTCTTCACGTCGCCTTCGACAGAGATGCGTACCGAACGCAGGCCGGTATCGACGGAGCCCGCCGGATCGACATTGTTCTGACCCTTGATGGCGTTCTGCAGGTCGAGGATCGTCAGGCCGCGCTCGGCGAGTGCCTTGGACGAGACGTCGATATAAATCTTCTCAGGCTGGTCGCCGATGATGACCGCCTTCTCGACGCCCGGTGTTGTCAGCAGCATGTCGCGCGCCTGGATCGCGAACTTCTTCAGTTCCGGATAGGTATAACCCTCGCCGCTGATCGAATGCAGGGTGATGAAGGTATCGCCGAACTCATCGTTGAAATAGGGGCCGAGCAGACCTTGCGGCAGCTCGCTGGAGATATCACCGACCTTCTTGCGCACCTGGTAGAAGGCATCGGCCACGTCCTTCGAATTCGTATCACCCTTGACCTGAAGCGTGATGATGGCGCTGCCCGCCCGCGTATAGGACTTGACCCAGTCAAGATGCGGGGTTTCCTGCAGCTTGCGCTCGATCTTGTTGACGACCTGATCTTCCATTTCCTGAATGGAAGCGCCTGGCCAGATCGCCTGGACGACCATGACGCGGAAAGTAAATTCGGGATCCTCGCGCTGGCCCATGCGCATCAGGCCGAGAATGCCGGTGATGATGATCAGGCCGAAGAGGAAGCGGGCGATGCTCGGATGTCCGATCGCCCAGCGCGACAGATTGAAGGGCCGTTTTTCCGCGGTGGCGTCCATGGTCCTGGTTCCCTCTTGAAGCGCGATTAGCGAACGGCCTGGTCGGTATCGGCCTGGGCCGACTGCTGCTCCGGCACCTTCACCTTCAGGTTCTCGCTCATGAATTGGGTGCCGGCGGCAACGACGAGATCGCCGCTATCGAGGCCTTGGGTCACATGCACGCCGTCGCCGGTGAAATCGGCGACCTCGATGATGCGGCCATGCACCGTCGCGGTGTCACGGTCGACCGTCCAGACCATCTGCTGGCCGTCCTTTTCGGCCAGCGCAGTGAGCGGGATCGAGACATAGCTGTTGCCGTTGTTGACATCGGCTTCGATGGTCGCGGTCATGCCTAGCAACACCCGCGGATCGTTCGGCAGGCTCACGCGAACCGCAAAGGTGCGCGACTGCTGGTCGGCGCTGCCGGAAACCTCGCGCACCTTGCCGTCGAGCACCAGCCTGGCATCAGCCCAGAAACTGGCCTTGACCGTTTTGCCGGGCTTGAATTCGGCAATGTCGTTTTCCGGAACCGCGATCTGCACTTCCTTTTCACCATCGACGGCAACGGTCAAAACGGGGCTGCCGGAGCCAACGACCTGGCCGATATCGGCATTGATCGATGTCACTATCCCATTCTGGCCGGCCTTGAGCTCGGTATAGCTCACCTGGTTCTTCGCCTGATCCAGCGCCGAGAGCGCTGCGTCGCGCTGCGAGATCGCCTGGTCATGGCTGAGTGCTGCCTGTTCGAGCTGCGACTTCGGGGCGACGCTCTTGTCGAACAACTGCTCGGCGCGCTTGTTGGCGAGATCGGCGGTTTCGACGCCCCTTTCGGCCGCGGCGAGATTGGCCTCGGCCGTCTTGACCGCGAGCTGATAGTCTGTGGCATCGATGCGGGCGAGAACGTCGCCCGGCGTCACCCGGTCGCCGATATCGACGAGACGCTCGGTGATCTTGCCGGCCACCCGAAACCCGAGGTTCATCTCCGTGCGCGCCTTGACCGACCCCGAATAATCGAGCTTGCGGGTATCGTCGGCTTTGGCGATCTCCACGACCTTCACCGGCCGAATAACTTCCTTGACCTCAGCTTTTTCTTCCGAGCAGGCGGACAGGCCGATCCCGATGACGCCGATGAGCGCGAGGTTCGCGACGGACGGCATGCGGTTGCTGAGGGTGTTGAGCGAAAACATCTTCCGCACTCCTGGAATGTTTCGGGGGACCGACGACGGCTGCCGTCGATTATTTCTTGAGCGCCCTGATGGCGTAATCGATCAGTTCGTCGACGGCAGCGCGGTTGGTCTTCGCGAGACATTGCGCCACCATCTGGGGATGACAGAGATTGACCGTCGCCGCGCCGAAGCAGCGCGAGGCGACCACCGGATCGTGCTCGGCGAACTCGCCGGAGGCGATGCCTTCGGCGATGATTTCAGCAATCAGATCATGGACGCGATCGATATGTTTCTCGATGACATGCCAGTCGCGCTCGATCGCGACCACGATCATCTCGTGCACCTTCATCTCGTCGAGCATCGTATCCATCGTCCATTGATACTGGGTCTCGACATAAAGGCGCAGCCGTTCGCTGGCGCTGAGCGGCTGGTGGCGGATGTCGTAAGCGAGCTGATAGCAAGTGGCGAGCATGCGTCCGCAGAGCGCCTGATGGATCTCCACCTTCGAAGCGAAGAATCGATAAATATTGGCCGGCGACATGCCGAGATCGCGGGCGATGTCTGCCACCGTCGTTTTGCTGTAGCCGTAGTGCCGGAACAGCCGCTCGGCCGCGTCGAGTATCCGCGTGATATTCTCCTGTCGCGTGACGTCGAGCGTATTTTCCGCAATGTCGTTCATGGACTTCGAGACCTCGAGTAACGACTGACGATTTTCGAATTTCGTCAGTCGTAAAATATCAAACGTCACTTGTCAATGCCGCCTGCGTAACGCGAGCGGTACGATAAATTTCGAAACGAGGTGATGATGAGCGCGAGCCACGATTGAAAAGTGCCGCGACATCAGACGCGCGGCACTTCGCGGCAATAGCAGAAAAAAATCAGGCGAGCTTGACGTCGAGCGTGATCGGAACGGCGGCGAGCGCCTTGGAAATCGGGCAGCCGGCTTTCGCCTTGTTGGCCAGTTCGGTGAAGGTCGCCTCATCTGCACCGGGGACGCGGCCGGAAAGTGAGAGATGGATTGCAGTGACGGCGAAGCCACCCTCGACGCTTTCGAGCGTCACCTTGGCCGAGGTTTCCATATGCTCGGCGGTGAAGCCGGCTTCGCCGAGGATGAGCGACAGCGCCATGGTGAAGCAGCCGGCATGGGCAGCGCCGATCAGCTCTTCCGGGTTGGTGCCGGGAATGCCTTCGAAGCGGCTGGCAAAGCCGTAGGGATAGTCTGTCAGGGCGCCGCTCTGGGTCGAGATCAAGCCCTTGCCGTCCTTGAGGCCGCCGCTCCAATGAGCCGAAGCCGTGCGATTGATCTGCATGCCGTCCTCCTGTTTCGATGGTTTTGAGGAAGCGGCAGGGCGCCGCTCCATGCCTGAGGGAGATTGGATAGCCTCCCGGTGGGACAATATAACGCTCTATCCTGAGAAGACGACAGGCTCGTAAAAATCGGCGAAATAGAAAGCCTTTCAGGCGGGATGCTGCTGCACGCTGAGACCGCCGTCGATCGTCAGGCAGGTGGCGTTCATGAACGGGCATTCGTCGGAGATCATGAACACCGCCGCCATGGCGATCTCCTCAGGCGTTGCGATCCGCCCGCCGGGATGCAGCTTCATCGTCTCGGCTTTCGCTGCCTCCGGATCGGGGAAGCTGTTCCAGTAGTCGATCACCTTCTGCGTCGAGACATAGCCCGGCGCCAGCGCGTTCACCCGGATATTGCGGGACGCATACTCCAGGGCGAGGGATTTCGTCATGCCGAGCAGCGCATGTTTCGCCAGCGGATAGGGAAACGTATGCGGAATGATCGTGAAAGCGTGCGTGGAGGCAATGTTGAGGATGACGCCGTCGCCGCGCTCGATGAAGCCGGGCAGCACCGCCTTGCAGCAATTCCATGCTCCCTTGAGATTGATATCGAAGCAGCGGCTCCACTCCTCGTCGGTCGTGTGGAGCGGTTCGGCAAAGACATTGACCCCGGCATTGTTGACGAGCGCATTCAATGGCCCGATCTCGGCATTCGCCTGAGCAACCGCCTTGGCGATTGTTCCGGCATCGGTAATGTCGGCCGGCAGATAACCAACCCGGCCGCCCGTGCTGGCGAGTTCTCCCGCTGCATGCGCCAGCAGCGCTCCATCGCGATCGACGAGATAGACCGCGGCATTCTCCCTGATGAAAGCCTTGGCGATCGCAAGGCCGATACCCTGCGCAGCGCCGGTGATCAGAATATTTTTGCCCTGCAGGCGATCACCCATCTATCTTCCCTCCGGCTGAACCGGCAGCGCCGACAGATCGATCGTGACCTTGCCTGAAAGAGCCTCGCCCGGCTCAAGAGGTTTGAGCCCTCCGAAATCCGGCAGATGATGCCCATTCGGCAGGTGGCTCATCGGTTCCAGGCAGAAGAAATCTGTCCGGTCGAGCCGCATGTACAGCATGAAGCGATTGAGCGCATCATCGGCTTCCAGCGTCGCCTGGATTCCAAGTTCCGGCCAAGCGATGGCTGCCCGTCCGTTCCATCCTTCGAAGGCGTTGTTCATCCACTGCCACGGCAACAGCGCACCGGAAGTGAAATCGAATTTAGCGGGTACCGGACCAGGTGCATCAGGGAGATGGTCCGGCCGTTCGCTCCAGAAGCGGTCGGCTGCGATCGTCAATCGTGTTTCCGGCGTCCGTGTGAAGAAGGGATGCTGCCCCAGCCCGAAGGGCAGGACCGCCTCTCCCCTGTTCTCCACCGAGAGCGTCAGCGCTAGCCGATTGCCGCTGAGGCGGATCTCTTGCCGGGTGAGATAGGCATAGGGCGAGATCCTGTCGGCATCGCGCCAAAAGCGGAGCTGCGCGTGCTCGGAACTCGATTCTTCCAGCTCCCATAGGCTGATCCAGCCATCGCCATGCAGGTAGAGCGGATCGTGGCAATTTCGCTGGAAGGCATAGTTGCGTCCGCCAAAGGTCATGGCATTGCCTTCCACGCGGTTGCCGAACGGAACCATGGGAAAACTCGCGAAGGTCCCATCCTGGCCACCTGTCGAAACGAGGAAAGGCTTGCCCCGGAATGTTGCGGCGGTGATGGCCGCGCCCCGGCGGCTGATCCTGACGGAGAGATCACCGCGGCCCAGATCGATGTCGTCCCCGACATGCCCTTTGCTCATCCGCGTCGTCCCGCAGCCGAAGATCTCAAATTGTCGAGCAGCACTGCGATCAGCAGGATCAGCCCGCGCACGACATACTGATAGAATGCCTGGATATTCAGCAGATTCATAACGTTTTCGGCAATGCCCATGATTAGCACGCCGACGATGACGCCGCTCATTGCCGCCCGGCCGCCGGCAAGCGAAACGCCGCCGAGGACGCAGGCCGAGATCACCGAGAGCTCGAGCCCCGTCGCCGCATTCGGCTGGCCGGAAGTGATGCGCGAGGCGAGCAGGATGCCGGCAATGCCGCAGACAAGACCCTGCAGCGCAAAGATCCAGATGCGCATATTGACGACATTGACGCCGGCAAGCCGCGAAGCTTCGGGATTGCCGCCGATCGCCAGCGTGTTCTTACCGAAAACGGTGCGGTTGAGCACGAAGCCGAAGAAGAAGAAAAGGATGAGCATGATCCAGATCGGAGTCGGCACGGTGAGGAAACGCGACAGGGCAAGCTGATAGAAGGCGGGATCGTTGATGCCGACGGCGCGGCCATCCGACGCGATCAGCGCCAGCCCGCGCACGATCTGCATAGTCGCAAGCGTCGTGATCAGCGCATTGATGCGGAACCGGGCGATGACGATACCGTTGACCAGGCCAACGACGGCGCCGCAGAGCAGGGCTGCCAGCAACCCGACGGGAATGGAGCCTGTCGCGTTCGAGACCATCACCGCAGCCATGCCGGAGAAAGCGACGATCGATCCGACGGAAAGGTCGAAGTCCCGGGAAGCCAGGCAGAACATCATCGTGCATGCGACGATGCCGATCGTGACGACCGATTGCAGCAGCCCAAGCATGTTTCGCTCGGTCAGGAAGTTCGGAACGAAGAGCGAGACGATCACGAAGGCGGCGGCGAAAATCACCACCAGCCCCTGCTCCCCCAGAAGGATTTTTTTCAACGAAGTCATCGTCCGTGTTCCCAGTCTTACATGATGCCTGCGGCATTCTTGTCGGGGAGTGCCGCCGTCAGGATGCCGCGCTCGTCGAAATCCGGGCGGGCGACATTGGCCGCCACCCTGCCCTGACACATCACCATGATGCGATCGGAGATTCCCATGACCTCGGGCAGCTCGCTTGAGATCACCACGATCGCCATGCCGTCGGCCGCCAGCTCATAAAGGATTTCATAGATTTCCGACTTCGCCCCGACATCGATGCCGCGCGTTGGCTCATCGATCACCAGAACCTTGATGCCCTGTTCGGAAAGCCACCTGCCCAGAATGACCTTCTGCTGGTTGCCGCCCGAAAGATTGATGATGTCCTGCTTGCGCGATGGCGTGCGCACCCGCAGCCGGGCGATGAACTGATCGGCCAGCGCCGCCTCCTTCTTCGGGTTCAGAACCCCGAAGGGAGAGAAATGCCGGCGCGACGAGATCGCAATATTCTCCTCGATCGATCGCCCCTGAACGATGCCGTCGGATTTACGATCCTCCGGGCAAAGCACCATGCCGGCGTCGATCGCCGCTTTCGGATCGTTCGGCGAAACGGCGACGCTATCGATCGTCACCTGGCCCTGATGCCTTGCGTCGGCGCCGTAGAGCAGCCGCGCCATCTCGCTGCGGCCGGCGCCGATCAGGCCGAAAAAGCCGAGGATCTCCCCTCGGCGAACTGAAAAGCTGATGGGATGGCGAAGCTTGGCCCCCGAGAGGCCCGTGACCTCCAGTCGGATGTCGCCGAGCGGACGCTCGCGCCAACCCCAGATATCACTGATCTCGCGGCCGACCATCTCCGAGATGATCTGTTCACGTGTCGTGGCGGCGATCTCAGGATGATGGGCAGCAAGCTTGCCGTCGCGCAGCACCGTCAGGCTGTCGCAAAGCCGGAAGATTTCGTCGAGACGGTGCGAAACATAGAGGATGACCGCTCCCTTCGCTTTCAATCTTTCGATCAGTGAAAACAGGATTTCGCTTTCGCGCGAGGAGAGCGAGGAGGTCGGCTCATCGAGCGCGATCACCCGCGCCTCGAGCATGACGGCCTTTGCGATCTCGACCATCTGCCGCGCGCCGATCGAAAGTGAAGCGACCTTGGCCGCCGGATCGACATCGATGCCGATTTCATCGAGCTTCGACCGCACCGTCTCGATCAGGGTTTTGGCCTGGATCACCCCGCCCTTGGCGGGAAAACGCCCGAGCCAGAGATTTTCAGCCACCGTCAGCTCCGGAACGAGCTGCAGTTCCTGATGGATGACGATGACGCCGGCGTGGAAGGCGTCGCGAACCGAGGCATATTTCTGTTCCTCGCCGTCGATGAGAATATTGCCGGCGTCGGCGGCCTGATCGCCCGACAGCACGCGGATCAGCGTCGATTTGCCCGCGCCGTTCTCGCCCATCAGGCCGTGGACGGCGCCCTTCGCGACGGCAAACGAGACGTCCGACAGTGCCTGCACGCCGGGATAGCCCTTGGAGATATGTTTGAATTCGAGAAAAGCCATCATCACCCCACCGAAGGTTCCGGCGGCACGCTTACGCCGCCGCCGGAGACGTCTCATCTTGAGCGATGATCAATCGATGCCGAGTTCCTTGCGGACCTTCTCGTAATCGCCGCGTAGCGCCAGCGAACCTGACGTCAGCGTCAGCTTTTCCGGCTCTTTACCGTTGGCGATCCAGTCGTACATGTTCAGCGCCGTCTCATAGCCGTGCCGTTTCGGCGAGATGATGACTGTTCCGAAGAAGCCCGTCGCTGCCGGCTTCTTGAACTCGTTGATCGCCGATTCTGCACCGCCGATGCCGACGCCAATAACGTTTGTCGCCGGAATGCCAACCGATTCCGAAGCGCGAACGGCGCCGAGAACGGCTTCGTCGTTGAGGCCGAAAGCGACCCAATATTTGACGTCGGCATGCTTGTTGAGAACGGTGGTCGCGGCGTTGAGCGCTGCCTCGGTATCCGTCTTCGCCTGCGGCGCATCATAGATGTTCTCAGCCGGGAAACCGGCGGATTTCAGTACCGAGATCGCACCCTCGACGCGGTCGACGGCGGTCGGAAGTTGATCGTAGGAGACCCGGATCGCGCCGACATTCTTCATGTCCCAGCCGCGCTTCTTGATTTCATCGACGATCGCCTGGCCAACGGTTTCGCCGATCTTGGTGGCCGAGATACCCATATGCGGCACCTCTTCCAGCGGCTTGCCGTCGGCGCTGACGAGACGGTCATCGACCGTCATCAGTTTCAGCTGGTTGGCTTCGGCCTTGGCGACGATGCCGGGACCGAGCTTCACGTCAGGCGTGCAGATGATGAAGCCCTGAGCGCCCTGCGCGCCGAGGTTATCGATCGCCGATTGAACCTTCTCGCCGTCTTCGGCGCCGATCTTGACGACGGTGAAGCCTTTTTCCTTGGCCGCCTGGTCGGCGAATTTCCATTCGTCCTGAAACCACGGCTCTTCCGGCTGCTTGACGATGAAACCGATCTTGACGTCTGCGGAAAATGCCGAGCCGGCCGCCAGAATGGCGAAAGTGCCAGCCAAGATGGCTGCTTTGAACAAGCGCATGTCTCTCTCCCTAAACTCTGAAATCGAGCAGCTGCCTCCCAGGCAGCATCCAACGAATTATGTTAAATCATCATACCAGTCAATTGCCAATGTATGATGATTGGAATAATAGGACACTCATGGGAGCCCGATGGACCCGTCGCAAAGCGGACCGAATTCGGATAATCAGGTTCGGTTGCTGCCTGGGAGAGATTGCGGAGAGGTGAAGTTGGAATCGACCGAGGAACAGGGCCGAACGGAAAGCTCCGGTAGCGAACGCCGGCCCCGCGTACGCCGCAACGTCACGGCAGCGATCGCTCAGGACATCTGCGCAGATCGCTATCCCTCGGGCTCGCCGTTGCCCCGCGAGAACGACCTCTGCGAACTCTACGGAGTCAGCCGCACCGTGATCCGCGAATCGTTGAAAGTCCTTGAATCCAAGGGGCTCGTCCGCGGCAAGCCGCGGGTCGGGACGACCGTTTGCGACCGGGATGAATGGAACATCCTGGACGCCGAAGTGCTCGACTGGATGGGACCTTACATCAGGGACTTCGACCTGCTCGGCTGCATTCTCGAAGCGCGCCGCACTATCGAACCGGCTGCCGCCGAATATGCCGCCGAACGCGCCAGCGCCCAGGAG
Source organism: Rhizobium atlanticum (assembly GCF_030182485.1). Classification (NCBI taxonomy): domain Bacteria; kingdom Pseudomonadati; phylum Pseudomonadota; class Alphaproteobacteria; order Hyphomicrobiales; family Rhizobiaceae; genus Rhizobium; species Rhizobium atlanticum. The sequence continues at coordinate 11,707 of NZ_JAQJCJ010000004.1, read as the reverse complement.
ATCGCCGATCTTGACAGGGCCTGGCGTCAGATGCGCGACAGCGCAGGCGATCCGGAAAGCTTCACCGAAGCCGACGTGATGTTTCATACGGTGCTGCTCACCGCCAGCCACAACCAGGTGTTCCGCCGTCTGTCGAGCGCCATTCACGCAGCGCTGAAATATGCGCTGCATGCCTCCAACATCGCCGTCGAAAACCGGGAGGATGCGGTGCTCGTTCACGGCGAGCTGGTCGAGGCCTTGCGCATGCGCGACAAAACAGGCGCCAGGGAATGCGCCAATCGCATGCTCGACCTTGCGGTTCGCGACCTTGCCGCCGCCGAGAAGGCGATCGGCAGGACGAAATGATCGATCACGAGAGGCCGTGGACACGCTGTCCCATCGCAAATCCGAGAAGAGATTGAGACCTAAGATGAAGATCACCAAATTCACTACCTATATCGTTCCGCCGCGCTGGCTGTTTCTGAAGATCGAGACCGATGAGGGCATCGTCGGCTGGGGCGAACCGGTTGTCGAGGGCCGTGCGCTGACCGTCCAAGCCGCCGTCCATGAGCTGGAAGATTACCTGATCGGCAAGGATCCCTTCCTGATCGAGGACCACTGGACGGTGATGTATCGCGGCGGCTTCTATCGCGGCGGCGCGGCCCATATGAGCGCGATCTCGGGCATCGACCAGGCGCTCTGGGACATCAAGGGTAAGGCGCTCAGCCAGCCGATCCATTCCCTGCTCGGCGGTCAGCTGCGCGACCGCATCAAGGTTTACTCCTGGATCGGCGGCGACCGTCCGTCTGACGTCGCCAACAATGCCAGAGACGTGGTTTCCCGCGGCTTCAAGGCGATCAAGCTCAACGGCTGCGAGGAAATGCAGATCGTCGACACCAACGAGAAGCTGGAAAGGGCGGTCGAGACCATCGCCGCCATCCGCGAGGCGATCGGCCCGCATATCGGCATCGGCGTCGATTTCCACGGCCGCGTCCACAAACCGATGGCAAAGATTCTCGCCAAGGAGCTCGAGCCCTACAAGTTGATGTTCATCGAGGAACCGGTGCTGTCCGAAAACAAGGAAGCGCTGCGCGATATCGTCAATCATACCTCGACACCGATCGCGCTTGGTGAGCGGCTCTATTCGCGCTGGGATTTCAAGCAAGTCCTTTCCGACGGCTATGTCGACATTATCCAGCCGGATCTTTCCCACGCCGGCGGCATCACCGAATGCCGCAAGATCGCGGCGATGGCCGAAGCGTATGACGTCGCGCTGGCGCCGCATTGCCCGCTTGGCCCGATCGCGCTCGCTGCCTGTCTTCAAGTCGATGCGGTCAGCTACAATGCCTTCATCCAGGAACAGAGCCTCGGCATTCATTACAATACCGGCAACGATATCCTCGACTACATCTCCAACAAGGAGGTGTTCCAATATGCCGATGGGTTCGTTTCCATCCCTCAGGGGCCGGGCCTCGGCATCGAAGTCGACGAGGCCTATGTCATCGAGCGCGCCAAGGAGGGCCATCGCTGGCGCAACCCGATCTGGCGGCACGCCGACGGGAGCTTTGCCGAGTGGTGAGAGCATGAAGGGTCGCGCAAGCGGCCCTTTTTCATTCGCAGTGTAGGATATCAGCTATCTCCTGCGTCATAATGAAAGCTCAAGAGGAGGTTTCCATGGCCAGAGCAATCGCAATCATCGTCGCCCGCTTCATCTTCAGTTTCATCTTCTTCATGGCTGCCGGCTTCAAATTCGCCGATATCGGCGCCACGGCAAGCTACATTGCCGCCGCCGGTTTCCCGATGGCGACTTTCCTCGCCTGGGTCGCAGCCTTTTTCGAAGTCGCCTTGGCCCTTGCCTTCATATCAGGCGCTTTCTTCACCGAGGCGAGCCTGGTGGCTGGTATCTACGTGATCTTCCTTGCCTTCGCCTTCCACGGACCGTCCCATTGGCAGCAGAACCAGGCCGAATTCGGCTTCTTCGTCGATCACTTCACCTTCCTGGCCGGCCTGCTTTTCGCCGCCGTCCACGGGCCGGAAAAATGGGCGCTGCGGCAAGCGCTCCTCAGATAGCCCAGCCACCGCTGCTTCCGGAACCAACTGTCGCGCTGAACATTGCCTTTCGACAGAAGGTCAAGGAGGCAGCCCATGGAGCTTGAGGGAAAGATCGCGCTGGTGACGGGTGCCGGTTCCGGTATCGGCAAGGCGGCCGCGTTAAGGCTCGCCGCCGAGGGAGCAAGGGTCGCAGTCCTGAGCCGCACCGCCGACGAAGTCGAAAAAACCTGCGCCGAGATCACCGCCGCCGGCGGTCAGTCGATCGCCTTGACGGCCGACACCAGTGACGAAGCGCAAATGAGAGCCGCGGTGAAGAAGCTCACCGACACCTTCGGCGGCCTCGACATCGTCATTGCCAATGCGGGCATCAATGGGGTTTGGGCGCCCATCGACGACCTGAAGCCGGATGAATGGGACAAGACCATCGCCGTCAATCTGCGCGGCACCTACCTGACCCTGCACCTGACGGTTCCGCACCTGAAGCGCCGTGGCGGTTCGATCGTCGTCGTCTCCTCGATCAACGGCACCCGCACCTTTACGACGCCGGGTGCCACCGCCTACACGGCAACCAAGGCCGGCCAGGTCGCCATGGTGCAGCAGCTCGCCCTGGAACTCGGCCGGCACGGCATCCGCGTCAATGCCGTCTGCCCTGGCGAGATCGAGACGAACATCAGCTCCAATACCGACAGCCGCCGTCGCGAGGAGACGGAGGTGCCGGTCATCTGGCCGCAGGGCGATATCCCGATTGCCGGCGGAAAGGCAGGCAAAAGCGAGGATGTTGCCGAAACCATCCTCTTCCTTGCCTCCGATCGCGCCCGGCACATCACCGGCACGCCGATCTGGATCGACGGCGGCCAGGGCCTGTTGCGTTAAGCCTCGAAGGTTTCGTGAAAATGTCAGTCGTTCAGCCGGGCGCTGTCGAGCGTGTAGAGTTCCTGCGCACGCTGCACGCCGCGCAGCGCATAACGTCCGACGCAGGCAAGCGCGGCACGCTCTTCCACCGGTATGGCCGCGGCGAAATCGGAGGAGATCAGCAGGTTAAGGTCGACCGAGCGGCACATGGAGGCAATCCGGCTGACCTCGTTGACGGCGGGACCGATGACGGTGAAGTCCAGCCGGTCCTGACTGCCGATATTGCCGTAGAAGACATCGCCGATATGCAGACCGATATAGACGTCGGTCGTCGGCCGGCCGTCGGTGGCGCGTGCGGCATTCAGCTTAGTGAGTTTTTCCCGCAGTAGCGATTCCGCCCTCAGCGCCGCCCGGCAGGTCTCGGCCGGCACTTCGCCTTTGAAGATGGCGAGAACACCATCGCCGATCAGCTTCAGCACATTGCCGCCCGCCTCATGGATCGCCGAGATCGCTACCTCGCTGTAATCGTTGAGCAGCGGTATGATTTCCTCCGGCGGCACGCGATCCGAAATCTTGGTGTAGTTCAACAGATCGGAAAACCACAGCGCAGCCGAAATCCGCTCCGATTTACCGCGGCTGATCTTGCCTTCCATCACCTGCCGCGCCGCATCCTCGCCGAGATAGACTTCCGCGATGGTGCGGGCGATGCGCCCGAGCGCAATGCACTTGATCGCCAGTCCGAGAACCGGCACGAGCTTGCGCAGAATGGCGATATCGTGCTCCGAGAAACCCTCGGGATGCTTGGTTGCGAAATGCGAAAAGAAGCAATCCATCTCACCGATCGTGCCGGCTTCGCTGAAACGATGCATCATTGCTACAAAATCGGTGTTACCAGCTTCGGCGATCTTGTCGAGCATGGTGAAATCGATCGGATCGCCGAAGCCGATGCGTCGGCGGACCTCTCGCTCGTTGCCCGACCAAAGATAATAGAAGGCCGAGCGCTGCCAGGTCGCAGCCGCTTCGCGCGAGCCCGTCGGGCCATACTCGAATTCGGTTTCGATCTCTTCCACGCTGTCCCAGCGGAAGGCCCTGCCCTCATGCACGGGGTGCAGCGTGTCCATTAGCGCCATGCCGCGGTCGAGCGGCAGGCCGGCATCGCGGCAGGCCGCGCAGAAGCCGGTCATGAGCTCCGCTTCCGAAGCGCCCTTCAGTCCCTGCTCCGTAACCCAGGCCGCAATCGTGCTGACGTCGCTGTAATCCATGCCGCTCACTTTTGTCCGTTCCGAAGCTGTAGCCCGAACTCAGCGTGGAAGGAAGTCAATTGGCTCAACCGGGCGTGGGCATATTATAGGGCGTGACGATTTCGACGGAAGAAAGTGAAGCTGGAACGGCCCGCCCCGGTGCTTGTGCCCGCCTCATGATTGCCCTGAAGGCCGAGCGGGCATCGGTTCTGAGATCGTGATGCAGCACGAAGCCGATACGGCCTGCGGCAAGCAGGGCGCGGTTATCGGCATCGAGATCGTGGGCGACGAAGACGCGGACGGGACGCTCTGCCGCATCGAAGGCCGCCAGCACCGCGCGATTGCCGCCGCCGATCGAATAGACGGCATTGATGGCTGGATCAGCCGCAAGTGCTGCCGCCGCAAGCGCTCCCGTGGCGGTATCGGTGCCGTGCCCTTCGCTGATTTCGGCAATGCCGATTGCGGGATAATGGGCGCGGATGACGCGGCGAAAGCCGATTTCGCGCTCCTCCTCGCCGCGGAACCGCCCGCTCGACAGCGTCACCAGCACCTTGCCGCCGGCAGTTCCGAGGAATTCGCCGATCAGATAGGCGGCGGTCTCTCCCGCAGCCCGGTTGTCGGCGCCGGCGTAAGCGATACGGGACGAATTCGGCAGATCGGTGACCAGCGTCACCACCGGAATGCCGGCCGCATCCGCCCGCGCGACGGCCGCGGCCACCTCGGCAACGTCAGGCGCCTTGAGTACGATGCCATGCGTGCCGCGCAGCCGGATACGATCGAGAATCTGCACCAGTTCGGTCGGCTTCATCACCTCGGCAAAATGGAAACGGCAGCGGAAAACGCCGGGCAGGAAGGCCGCCATCTCGGCCTCGAAAGCGGCGCGCACTGCATCGCTGAACCGCTGCGGCGTCTCCATGACGATATCGATCGCCAGCGTTCGCCCACTGCCCATCGCGCCGGCCTGCTGTTTTTCCAGCTCGGCGATCGCCGCCCTCACCCGCATTGCCGTCTGCTGACGCACACCCGGCCGGCCGTTCAGCACCCGGTCGACGGTGGCGGTGCTCAGTCCCGCCTGGAAGGCGATGTCCTTGACGAGAAAGGGATGGGCCATGGAATCCGCTTGATGGTTTTTTGATGGATTTCTGATCTACATCACCCGGTATCGCAGCGTATAGTGCCTTCATCGAAAGAGGAGGAGCCATCATGAAGACCGACAATCAGCAGAAACTGCGCGCCGACCGAGTCTGGCTCAGCGAAGATGCCTGCGATCTCGACGATTTTCGCCGCCTTGCGGAAAAGACTACCGCGCTTGCCGATTACCCCACAGCTTCAGCCGTCGAGAAGAACGTGCTGATCTATGACAGCTGCAAGGTGACGGCGGCGGCAACCGGCGAAGGCAAACGCCTCGTGCTGGCCGAAATCTGCGAAGCCTTCGGCGAAGGCCCAGGCGTCGTCGTTTTCAAACATGCTTATCAAGACACCGGCATCATCGACCGCGCCAGCGCGATTTTCAATGCCATCATCGAGGAACAGCACCGCACCTCGACGGGCGGCGGCGATCATTTCGCCAAGCCCGGCGCCAACGATCGCATCTGGAATTCGCTGGAAAAACACTGCCTCGCCGATCCGGAAAATTTCGCCGAATATTACGGCAACGCCGTTATCGCGCTCGCAAGCGAAGCCTGGCTCGGGCCGAGCTATCAGATGACGGCGCAGGTCAACCGCGTCAATCCGGGCGGTGCGGCGCAGTCGGCCCATCGCGACTATCATCTCGGCTTCCAGTCATCGAAGGTTATCGAGCAGTTTCCGGCGCATGTTCACCGGCTCTCTCCTGTTCTGACGCTGCAGGGCGCGGTCGCGCACTGCGACATGCCGCTCGAAAGCGGTCCGACGCTCTTCCTGCCGCACAGCCAGACCTATGTACCGGGTTATCTGGCGCTGAAGCGCCAGGAGTTCCGGGATTACTTCGAGGCCAACCACGTCCAGCTGCCGCTCGAAAAAGGCGACGTCGTCTTCTTCAATCCCGCCCTCTTCCACGCCGCTGGCACCAACCGTTCGGCCGACATAAAGCGTGTCGCCAACCTCCTGCAGGTCTCCTCCGCCTTTGGACGGGCCATGGAGACCGTCAATCGCGAGAGGATGAGCGCCACGCTCTTCCCCGCCCTGAAGGCATTACAAGACCGGCTCTCGTCCGACGAAATCGCGAACGCCGTCGCCGCCTGCGCCGAAGGTTATTCCTTCCCCACCAATCTCGACCGCGACCCGCCGCTCGGCGGGCGGGCGCCGAAGACGCAGGCGCAGCTGATGCATGAGGCGCTGCGGGAAGGCTGGAGCGACGAGACCTTCAAGGTAGCGCTTGCCGAGCAGGCGCGGAAGAAGTTGAGCTGAAGTAGAAATAGAGGCCCCCTCATCCGCCTGCCGGCACCTTCTCCCCGAGGGTAGAAGGTGCCCGTAGGGCGGATGAGGGGGCCACACGGCACCAATCTAAGAGCCTCCCGCATCGCGGGAGGCATTCGCACATCATCACTAAGGAGGAATTACATGAGCACGGATCACGGCCGCCTTGACGGCAAGATCGCCATCGTCACCGGCGGCACGCAAGGCTTGGGTGCCACCATTGCCCGTCTCTTCGCCGAACGCGGCGCGGAAGGCATCATCATCTGTGGCCGCAACGAAGCCAAGGGCAAGGCGAGGGCGGCGGAGATTTCGGCTGCGACCGGCGTGAAGGTCGTTTACGTCAAGGCTGACCTCGCCAAAGTCGAGGATGCGAGCCACGTCGTCCACGCCTGCGACGAGGCCTTCGGCCGGGTCGACGCGCTGGTCAATGCCGCCGCCATTACCGATCGCGGCACCATCCTCGACACCAGCCCCGAACTCTTCGACGCCATGTTTGCCGTCAATGTGCGGGCGCCGTTTTTCCTGATGCAGGAAACAGTGAAGGTCATGCGTCGCGAAAAGATCGAAGGCACGATCGTCAATATAGGCTCGATGTCGGCTAAAGCCGGCCAGCCCTTCATCGCCGCCTACTGCGCTTCCAAGGGCGCGCTGGAAACGCTGACGAAGAACACCGCTTATGCGCTGCTGCGCAACCGCATCCGCGTCAACGGCCTCAACATCGGCTGGATGGCTTCCGAAGGCGAGGATCGCATCCAGCGCGAATATCACGATGCACCTGCCGACTGGCTGGAGAAGGCAGCGGCGAATCAGCCCTTCGGCCGGCTCGTCGATCCACACGAGGTGGCGCGCGCCTGCGCCTACCTGTCATCGGCGGAATCCGGCCTGATGACCGGCTCAGTCATCTGTTTCGATCAGTCGATCTGGGGTGCTTACGACGGCTCGCCGCATCCGGTCGCCGCTCTCTGAGAAAACCCGCGCCCTCACATTTCCCGTTGCCGCGCTCTGGTAGCTGGGAGGATTTGTCGCTAGGAGAAAGACAGCAGCATTCAGGGAGGAACTGGCGTGGCTGACAATCCGCTTTATGAGGTCCGCGATGAACGTTTCGCCGCTCTGGTTATCGGCAGCGCCGCCCTCGATGAGCTTTATTCCGGCTGCCGCTGGACGGAGGGCCCGGTCTGGTTTTCCGACCTGAACTGCCTTCTCTGGAGCGATATCCCGAACGAACGCATGATGCGCTGGACACCGGATGGGACGGTCTCCGTCTTCCGCTCGCCCTCAAACTATGTCAACGGCAATACCCGCGACAGACAGGGCCGGCTCATCTCCTGCGAACATGGCGGCCGCCGGGTCACCCGCACCGAATTCGATGGCAGCATCACCGTCCTCGCCGACAGCTACCGGGGCAGGAGATTAAATTCGCCAAATGACGTTGTCGTCCATTCGGACGGCGGGATCTGGTTCACCGATCCGACCTACGGCATTCTCTCGGACTACGAGGGCCACAAGGCCGAGCCCGAACAGCCGACCCGTAACGTCTACCGGATCGACCCGATAAGCGGCGCAATCGACGCCGTCGTCGAAGATTTCATCCAGCCGAACGGCCTTGCCTTCTCGCCCGATGAAACGAAACTCTACATCGCCGATTCCGGCTCGGGCAAACACGAAGTGCCATGCCACATCCGGGTTTTTGATGTCGTCGACGGCAGAACGCTTGCCAACAGCCGCTATTTCTGCAGCCTCGATGCCGGCCATCCCGACGGTTTTCGTTTCGATATCGGCGGAAACCTTTGGACAAGCGCGGGTGATGGTGTGCATTGCTTCTCACCCGATGGCACGCTGCTCGGCAAGATCAAGGTGCCGCAGACGGTGTCCAATCTTACCTTCGGCGGCCCTAAGAAGAACCGGCTGTTCATTACCGCGACCCGTTCGGTCTATTCGATCTATACCAAGACGAACGGCGCACAATATCCGTAGTTTATGGAGCACAACGCCGTGCGTTGGACAGGCATGCCTGACGATATCGCCGTTGTCTGATAGGACGGTGTTGGCCCGGAGCGTCATCTGCAAGGGGCGGCAGCGGTTCCGGATGACGGCCTGCACGAAAAAAGCTAAAGCGCATCGCATGAATCAGTTTTGATGCGACGCGCTGGAGCGCTCGCGCCTCATTGCATCAAGGAGGAATACCCGATGATCCGATTTTCATGCGCCAAAGGGAGCCGCACGGCTCCTGATGCTACGACCCGGAGAGCCTAAGATGCGTTCCGTCGTTTCCTTCAACGAGGGCTGGAGTTTCCACGAGGGCTTCGGCCAGCGCCTGCTCGAAAACTTCGATGCCGCCAAGCCGGTCAGCCTGCCCCACACCGCCGTCGAACTGCCCTTTAACTATTTCGATGAAAAGAGCTATCAGCGCGCCTTCACCTATCAGAAGGTGCTGCGCTGGCTGCCGGAATTTGAGGGCCGCGAGGTTTCGCTGATCTTCGACGCCGCGATGGCGGATGGCGTCGTCTATCTGAACGGCGAGGAGATCATCGCCCACAAGGACGGCTATACTCCCTTCGAGGCCCGCCTTACCGGCAGGCTGGTCAAGGGCGAAAACCTCGTGACCGTGAAAATCGACGGCAGCGAAAATCCTGCCATTCCACCCTTCGGCGGCCGCATCGATTACCTGACCTATGCCGGCATCTACCGCGACGTCTGGCTGAAGGTCACCGACCCGGTCTCGATCCGCAATCTCAAGATCGAAACATCAGACGTTCTCGCCCCTGAGAAATCCGCGACCGTCCGCGTCGATATTGCCAATCCCGAAGGCCGCAATTTCTCTGCAACGGTCACCGCCACGCTGAAGCAGGCCGACGGCGCCGTGATCGCCACCGCCGTGACCGAAACGATCGGCGAGCAAACCCGACTTTCCTTCGGCGGCCTCACCGGCATCGCGCTCTGGGACATTAGCAATCCAGCGCTCTACGAAATCTCAGTCGAAATCAGGACCGAGCACGGCTCCGACCGTCTCTCCACCCGTTTCGGCTTCCGTACCGCCGAATTCACCCCCGAAGGTTTCCGCCTCAATGGCAAGCCGCTGAAATTGCGCGGCCTCAACCGCCATCAGGCATTCCCCTATGTCGGTTACGCCGCCGGCCGTTCCGCCCAGGAACGCGACGCCGACATCATGAAGAGCGTGCTGAAGTGCAATATCGTCCGCACCTCGCATTACCCGCAGTCAAAATGGTTCCTCGACCGTTGCGATACAATTGGCCTCCTGGTCTTCGAGGAAATCCCCGGCTGGCAGCATATCGGCGATGCCGACTGGCAGAAGGAATCGATCGAGAACGTCCGCCGCATGGTTGAGCGCGACTGGAACCATCCCTCGATCATCATCTGGGGCGTGCGCATCAACGAGTCGCAGGATAGCCACGACTTCTACGTGGAGACCAACCGCTTGGCCCGTGAGCTCGACAGCACCCGCCAGACCGGCGGCGTGCGTTACATCACCGAAAGCGAGCTGCTCGAAGACGTCTACACGATGAACGACTTCATCCTCGGCAACGAGGAACTGCCGGGCTCCAACCGCCCGCGCACCGCGCTCCGCACCCAGCAGGAAAATACCGGGTTGTCACATAAGGTGCCGTACCTCATCACCGAGTTCAACGGCCATATGCACCCGACCAAGATCTACGATCAGGAACAGCGCCAGGCCGAGCATGTGCGCCGTCACCTCGAAGTGCTGAATGCCGCCTACGGCGATCCGGATATTTCCGGCGCCATCGGCTGGTGCATGTTCGATTACAATACCCACAAGGATTTCGGCTCCGGCGATCGCATTTGCTATCACGGCGTCATGGACATGTTCCGCGAACCGAAATTCGCGGCCTATGCCTATATCAGCCAATGCGATCCTTCCGAAGAGATCGTCATGAAGCCCGTTACCTTCTGGGCGCGCGGCGAGCGCAATATCGGCGGCGTGCTGCCGCTGATCATCCTGACCAATTGCGACGAGGTGGAACTGCAATATGGCGGGCTCAGCAAACGTATTGGTCCGGATCGGGAGAATTACCCGCACCTGCCGCATCCGCCTGTTGTGCTCGACCACCGGCACTTCACATCAGATGAGCTCGGCACCTGGGGGCTCGAATGGATCGACGGCACCCTCACCGGCTATATCGACGGCACGCCCGTGGCCAGCCTGAGGCTGGCGGCCGATCCCATGCCGACGACGCTGGAAATCGTGGCCGACGCCGGCACGCTGAAAGCCCGCGAACGTGACAGCACGCGTGTCATCATCCGTGCCCTCGATCAGTGCGGTAATCGCCTGCCGTTCATGAACGACAGCATTTCGCTGAAGGTCCATGGCCCGGCAAAGATCGTCGGCCCAACCAATGTGCCGCTGCAGGGCGGCACATCAGGCTTCTGGCTGGAGGCGACGGGGCTGGTGGGAGAAATCACCGTCGAAGCGGTCTCCTCACGTTTCGCGCCGGTGACCCTCAACCTAACGGCCGTCGCCTAACGCATAACCCGAGAATCGAGATGGAGCGCCCTTGGCGCGTCTTATCGGACGCACGGCGCTCCACCTTATGCGATCCGCGCCTGCGTTTCCGGATCGAAGAACACGGCCTTGTCGAGATTGAAGGCGAGGCGCGTGTGCTGGCCGGGTGCGATGCCTGCATCGGCGCGCAGGCGCGCGACGACTTCCTTGCCGCCGAGCTTGGTGACGGCGAAGGTGTCGGAACCGGCCGGTTCGACGACTTCGATCAGGCAGTCGCCTTCGGTGAGCGAGCGGGCATTGCGGTCGGCGCCGTCGGGGTCGGTCAGCGCCTCGGGGCGGATGCCGAAGATCACCTGCCGGCCGGCATAGGAGGAAAGGCCGTTGCCGGTTATCGTGACGGGAAGCCTCAGCGGGGCGGCGTTCGGCCGTTCGAGCGAGACCGCAAGGCCGCCGGCGCCGTTTTCGACCGAGGCCTTCACCAGGTTCATCGCCGGCGAGCCCATGAAGTCGGCGACGAACATGTTGGCGGGATTGTTGTAGATCTCCGCCGGCGTGCCGAACTGCTGGACGATGCCGTCCTTCATCACGGCGATGCGGGTGGCGAGCGTCATCGCCTCGATCTGGTCGTGGGTGACATAGACGATGGTCTTGCCGGTCGCCTGATGCAGCCGCTTGATCTCGATGCGCATGTCGACGCGCAGTTTCG